>JANOTP010000134.1:0-10007 GCA_031416415.1 Cytophagales bacterium
AACTAATTTCAACTTTTATATTAGGATCTATTATGATTTTAGGAGGGGTGATGCATTTTTTTATGACTGAATTATATCTTCCTTTTCTCCCATTATTTTTACCTAGAGAAGCTCTTATTTATTTATCAGGAATTTTAGAAATTAGTTTAGGTATAGGAGTATTTATTCCGAGACTTCGTTTTTATGCAACATTTGGAATACTTTTAATGATGTTGCTTTTTTTACCCTTACATATAATCGATATTTTTAAACAGAACCCAGCTATAGGAAGTCATCAACTAGCGTTGATTCGTTTACCTCTTCAATTTATTTTGATTTTCTGGGCTTGGTATATTCATAAAAAATAAGCTACTCTCAATTGATTCAATATTAATTATTGAACATTTTAATAATACCCTTGTTTCAAATAATCTATTAATAATTCCTCATTTTCAAATATACCTTGAAGTATATGTTGTTCTTGTTTGATATGTTTTTTAAGATGGCTTTTTTCTGATTTTAAAAATTTATCTAGTGCTTTCTCATTATTCACAGGTACTCCATAAGAAGCATTTATTAGTTCACGATGCTGATCTTCTAGTTCTTTAGCTTGTTTCTTTAAAATAGTTGTATAATTGCGTAGGTCACTATCGTCTAATTTTTCCTCTACTAAACCATACTTTGATTGTAGAATTAGCAACGATAACATGTCTTTGTTTTCATATGCAAGTGTAACTTCTTTAATGGCTTCGGTTTTATCTAATTTTTTTAACTCATCCATTTCTTTATCTGGATGTAAAAATTTCACCAGTGAAGTATACACTGAGCGAATAGATTTACTTAATTTATCTTGCAGACCTTCTGCTTTATCAGTCTGTCGCTCTTGGTCTGTAGCTTTTTTATTACGAGATTTTTGAGATTTTTCTTCCTCAATTTTTGCTTTTATTTTTTCTACTATTTCAGGGTTATTTAAGTCTGTCTCGTCTTCGTCTAATTCAATGCCATAATGTGATCTTAAATATTCGCGTAGAGCATCTTCTTCGTTTTCTTTTTTTACTTCTAATAATTCTTCTTCACTTGCACCACTATGTCTTGACAATATTGAAATGATTTCGGCTTCTTGTATTTCAGATAACGTAAAGGAATACTGTAGCTCATTTATTCTATCTATAATTTCATCGCTTAGCCTTATTTTTAATCTTTTTGTAAACGATAGTCTCTCGGATGCCCAATCTAATGCACGGATTTGAGCCAGCTTTACATCACGCAATTGATTTAGTAATGGCATCACCTGCTCGTTTTTTAGTTGTGACAGTTTTGAGGCAAGTTGTTTTTTTTCTTCAATTATTTTTTTTAGTAATTGTATTTTTTCTAAAAGCTCATGAAAACGTTTTTGCTCCTTGGAAGCGGTATCAGTAGGGGAGGTAAAAGATGATTTTTGAAGCATTAAACTAATTATAAATGATATTCTAAAGCAATTGAAGAATTATTCTGTTATGTTTAATTGTTTTAGAATATCCTTTGTTAGTGTTTTTCTGTTTTGAGCGAATGTAGTAGAAAACGTGGTAGAATTAATCCGAATTCGTGTAGCAAAAAAGTACACGTTGTCTTTTTTTTCAACATAGCCTACCCACCAACCGATTGTTTGGTCTGTAAGTATCCCCATTCCAGTTTTGGCTCTAATTATATACTCTTTACCTGATTCAGTAATCATGATTTTTTTAACTAGATCAATCGTTCTTTTTGAGAAAGGAAGTTTTCCTTCGTATAAATTCTTTAAAAAAATAATTTGTTCTATAGGAGTGATAGCAAATTTACCTCTATTCCAGAAGTCAATCCCTTTTTCAGAAAAGTCTAAGTTTCCATACCCACATTTTTTTAAATAAAATTCATATTTTTCTCTACCTATTTTCTTTGCCAATTCAAGGTGAACCCAAACCGCTGATTTTTCAAAAGCTTCTGCAAGATTCATGTCTTTGTATATGTCTGGCCTGTATCCATAGGATACAGTATCTACATTGTTAATTCCTACAAATTGGATCAGTTCATTTTCGTCTTTAATTACACCTGTTTCAATAGCTATAAGGGAATTAATAATTTTAAAAGTAGAAGCAGGTTTGGTAGCTATTTTACTATCTATATCATCGCTGTATACCCATGTGTTTTTAGTAAGATCGTAAACAGTTATACTACCACTAACATTATATTCCTGAAATGTTTTTTTGAAATCAAGTTGAGAATATACTGATAATGGTAGTAATAATAGTACGGTGATAATTAATTTCATTGTTATGAATTATTCGTAAAACGTGACTTCACCATTGTCCATATCATAGTATGCACCCACAATTTTTATTTCTCCGTTCGTTTCCATCTCTCTAAGGATCGTACTTTGCGCTCTAATATTTTCAACAGATATAAGTATATTTTTATGTACTACGAGGTCCACAAATTCAGGATTTTTTGAAGTCTTATTTCCTGTATAATGATTACAAGCCTCTACAGCAGGTTCTATTTTTTTCAATAAAGCAGTAAGGTTTCCTAATTCTACTTTGTCAATAGCACCTTTAATTGCACCACAGTATTCATGGCCCATAACGAGTACAAGTTTAGCGCCCGATACTTTACAGCTAAATTCCATTGAACCAAGAATGTCTTCGTTTACAATATTTCCAGCAATCCTAGCTACAAACATATCTCCAATTCCTTTGTCAAAAACATCTTCAATAGGCACTCGGGAATCTACGCATGAAAGTACTACAGCCTTGGGGAATTGTCCCGTCACAGCGTCTCTGATTTGTTTGGAGTGATCTCTCATAGTTAATGAGCCAGAAGTAAAACGTTTGTTTCCTTCTTTTAAGCTATTAATTACATCGTCTGGCGTAAGTTGTTTTTGCTCCTCAGCGCTAAGAACTTTTTCGATTAATGGTTGTTGTTTCATTTTTTTAATTAATTAGTGATAGATAGGTTATAGATAAGTAAATTATGAGTTTTCTAATTCTTTTTTTTGATCTTTTGTCAATGAATTTACTACAAGTTCATAAGAATTGTCTATCCATTGTGTTATTAATTTGTCAGAAATTGAGCCATCCATGAGAACGGTGTTCCAATGTTTTTTATTCATATGATATCCTGGAATAACTGAATTGTATTTTTCGCGAAGTTGTATCGCTTCTTCAGGATCACACTTTAAATTAATACTTGCAAAATGTTCTATTGAAGTAATAGAGAAAATTTTGCCCATTACTTTAAAAACTAGATTGTCAGGACCAAAGGGTAATTCTTCGGTGACTCCTTTTTTCTTTATGCAATATTCGCGAAAATCCTCAATGTTCATTGGGAAAAAGTTATCGTATAAAATTTTTATAGATAATAATTACGATACCAATTAGCAATCCGATTATAGAAATCTTATTGCTCCAATGCATCATTTTTAAATTTATGTTATTTGGTCTAGTTGGATCTTTTTTTCTGAAATAATATCCAAATACTTCACCAAATCTAAAATAATCTTTTATGTTCATGTTTTTTTAATTTAATTAGTGAGTCGAAAATTTATAATACAAAGTACGTCATTTATAATTACTCCACTTTTTCAAATTCAAGCCACTTCCCATCTTCTCTAATGAGTTCTATCAATTCGTCTACAGCCCTGTCTGAAGGTACTGCTTTCTTTACAACATCTTGTCCACGGTAAAGCGCTATTTTATCTTTACCTACTCCGACATAGCCGTAGTCTGCGTCAGCCATTTCACCAGGGCCGTTTACAATGCAGCCCATAATACCGATTTTAATTCCTTTCAAGTGGTCTGTTCTCTTGCGGATCATCGCTGTAGTTTCTTGTAGGTCAAACAGTGTTCTACCGCAAGAAGGACAAGAAATATATTCTGCTTTAGACATTCTTGTACGAGCAGCTTGAAGAATACCAAACGACAAACTATTTAGACTTTTTAAGTGATTAAGTTGAGTGGCTTTATCGACAAATGAATTTAATTCCGTACTTAACAATATACCATCTCCTAAGCCGTCTATAAGTAAACCTCCACCATCAGTTGAAGCATATAATTGAAGTTGTGCATCAGGCATGTTTTCAAACTGTCGTTGAATGATCACTGGATTTTTAACTTCATTTTCAATTAGGAAGAAAAATAATCTTCTAAGCGCTGGCATAGCATGAAGATTATTGGTTGTTACAATTAAAACAGCAGTAGGATCGTTTTTTACTTTCGTATAAAACGTTTCATTCATATGTTTGTAATTAATGCTAACGAAGTTTTGAGTAGAATGTAATTTTATTTCATTGCCTAAATATTCATCACCTGTCAATAGCGGGAATTTATTTACCTTATCGTCGTGGTTTAGCCAGTTGTTATAATTTAAAATTTCTTTAAGACCATTTGGAAGCATGAAAGGTATTTGCGTATTACCAGAATATATATAATCTGTTCCTAGATCATTCATACTCCATTTGTCGAGTAAGGGAAGGTAGAAATGTCCGATGTTTTTTAAATCTTCTACTTTTACATTTTCTACTTTGCTGAAATCAACGATTACCCGAGGTACATTACTACCACCTATATTATTTACTTCGTTACTGTTTCTTTTAAAATATTGATAAGAATTTATAGGAGAATTTGTAACAGGTTTTATTTCTTTGTGATCTTTTCGATTTGTATAACGATCAATAAGCATTCTTGCAACGGGAGCTTCGAATTCAGGATCTTCAGTAAGTGATACTCTAACGGTATCTCCCAATCCATCTTCGAGTAATGTTCCGATACCTACAGCTGATTTTACACGACCATCTTCCCCTTCTCCAGCCTCTGTAACGCCTAGATGCAGTGGATAGGCTTGAAGATTTTCTTCTTCTAGTTTTTGTACTAGCATTCGATAGGCCTGAACCATTACTTGAGTATTACTCGCTTTCATGGATACGACTAAGTTGAAGTAATTCATATCTTCGCAAATACGAATAAATTCTAACGCAGATTCGACCATTCCAAGTGGAGTATCTCCATATCTACTTAGTATCCGGTCGGAAAGAGAGCCGTGATTGGTTCCTATACGCATGGCAGTACCGTACTCTTTGCAAATTTTTACTAAAGGTTCGAAACGTAAGCGGATTCTATCCAATTCATCTTGGTAAGTTGAATCCGTATATTCTATGTTTTCAAATTTTTTCTTATCAGCATAGTTACCTGGATTTACTCTTACTTTTTGTATTAGTTTAGCGGCTAATTCGGCTGCATTAGGAGTAAAATGTATGTCTGCTATGATGGGTGTTTTATAGCCTTTAACCTCAAGTTCTTTTCTTATAATTCCTAGATTTTCAGCTTCTTTAAGGCTAGGAGCAGTAATTCGAATGTATTCGCAACCAGACTCTATCATACGTATACATTGTTCAACAGAGCCCTTCGTATTCATTGTGTCTACAGTAGTCATAGATTGAACACGAATTGGGTAGTCACCTCCCATTGGCACTCCACCAATATCTACAACACGCGTTTTCCTCCGTGAGTAGGATGTAAGGCTATCGCAATAGTTATTTTTATTAGAAATGATTTTTATATCAGGCATACTACTAACTATTCTATACTTTTATTTTTTTGAACTGTAAATATACCTAAAAAAAGCAAATCATTAGGTGGAAATAAAGGATAAATTGATAGTTAGTAGCATCTTCTATTGGTTTAACCCTTAATTATCCCTGATTTTTTTATGAAATTATATAGCATATTAATAGCTTATGTTTAAGTAAATAGATATATTAGATAATGGAAAAATGATTTTTTAACTCTTCCTACGTTAACTATTAAATAATGAAGGCTTACAGTGGGGGAATAGTATTTTGGGTAGTGTTTTTTTATGCAAATTGTACATTTGCACATGATTTTATTTCTATTAGCAATAATTCGTTAAGAGATGAGGCTATGGGAGATAAAATATCCGTTTTTGAAGATAATTTGGGTGCTATATCTTTTGATAGTATTGTTAAAATTAAATTTCCTGAAACAAAGGTAATCACTGCCAATAATAGAAATTCAACAACAGCAGTTTGGGTGAAATTTGATCTTAACGTTCAAGAAGATCTTTTAGAGAATAAAATATTTGAAATACTAGATTTTAAAATTGATTCATTTGAATTGTATTTACCTTTAAAAGAGGGAGGATATAAAAAATATGTGGGTGGAGATTCCTATCCTTTTGAGGTTCGTAATTATTCTCATAAAAATTATTTATTTGATTTGCCCACGTTGAATAAAGGCGTTTATTCTGGCTATATTAGAATCAAAGCAAATGAAGTTGTGGGTTTAAATTTTGCTATTTCAAATCAGAAAACTTTTCATCGTTATTCATTAAATGAATATTTCATTCTTTCTTTGTTTTATGGAATTGTAATAGCTTTGGCGATTACAAGTTTATTCTTATTTGTATATTTAAAAGAGAAATCATATTTATTTTATTCTTTATATATAGTAAGTCTAGCGCTTTATTTTTTAACACGCGATGGTTTAGGATTTCAATATAT
This sequence comes from Cytophagales bacterium, assembly GCA_031416415.1. Lineage (GTDB taxonomy): Bacteria > Bacteroidota > Bacteroidia > Cytophagales > Cytophagaceae > JANYCO01. The sequence goes on from JANOTP010000134.1 coordinate 6,509, forward strand.
TTGGTTCGATTTTCCTGCTTTTAATAATTATAGTAAGCCTATTTCTGTTTTTTTAGTACTTATTTCTCATATATACTTTGTTAAGTTTTATTTGAATTTAAAAGAGAATTCTAAGTTTTATAACAAAGTGATATATTTTCTTCTGTTAAGTTTCCCCGGTTTTGCATATCTGGCCGATACTGTTTTAGAAATATTGCCGGATCCTTTAATTGCTATTACTTTTCCATTTTTATTTTTATTGTTTTTTTCTGTTAAAATCACTTTGAAAGGAAATATAGAGGCTAGGTTCTTTGTAGTTGCTTATATCATTCAGTTCATTGGTTTCCTGATTTTTTTACTTGCCTATATTAATCTTATAGAACCTTCTACACTTATTTTTTATAGTTTAAATATAGCTTCGGCTATTGAGATCATTATATTTTCCCTTGCTTTAGCAGGGAAAGTGAAAAAATTAATAAAAGAGAAAGAAGCATTGAAAGATTCTGCTAATAAAATACTTGAGCAAAAAGTAATTGAGCGAACAAAGAAACTTGAAGAAAGTAATAATCAGTTAGATTTTTTTGTTTACAAAGCTTCGCATGATATTAAGGGACCACTAAAGTCTATGATGGGATTAGCATCTCTCGCTATAGTGGATGTAGAAGATGGTAAAGCTAAAGAGTATTTCGAATATATGCTTACTACCGCCAGAAAGCTTGATAACATGGTGGAAGAATTGCTTCGAATGGGGAAAGTGAAAGATTTGGAAATTAATCGTAGTGACGTAAATGTAAATAAAATCACTCAAGGTATTATAAGTTCCCTTCAGCACTTACCTAACTTTATAAAAATAGAAATTAAGATAGATATACCAAAAGGACTTTTATTCTATACCGATGAAATACTTGTGTATTCTGTTTTTCAGAATATTATCGAGAATTCAATTAAGTATTTGGATGACTCAAAAGGACACTCCTATTTGAGTATAAAATATAGAGAGGAAGGTAATAGACATTGTTTTGAATTTGAAGATAATGGAATGGGAATTCCAGTTACCTCTAAAGAGAAGATTTTTGATATGTTTTATAAAGTTAATACTAATTCGTCTGGAACAGGCTTAGGACTTTATCTTACTAAACTTACCGTTGAAAAGTTAGGAGGTAGCATAGAAATTTCTTCTGAAGAAACTATAGGTACTACTTTTGTAATTTATTTTGATAAGATAGAAGTTGTTTAATATTATTTATATCTCCCTTTATTATCATTATTATGCCAAGCCCAAGCCGTTTTTATTACTTCTTTTAAATCGGTGTAGTGTGCTACCCATCCTAATTTTTCTTTTGCGAAACTAGGTTCTGCTACCAATACAGGAGGGTCTCCAGCTCTACGTTCTCCATAAATAATCGGTACTTTTAAACCTGTAACTTCTTCTGTTAATTTAATAACTTCTTTTACAGAATATCCTATGCCTGTACCAAGGTTGCAAGCAATAGAAGGATTGCCTTTTATAAGATAGTCGAGTGCAAGACGATGAGCTTCTGCAAGATCAGCTACGTGTATATAATCTCGAATACAGGAACCATCAGGAGTGTCATAGTCTGTACCAAAAATAGTAATATTTTTTCTAAGTCCTTGTGCCGTTTCTAATACCAAAGGAATTAGATGCGTTTCGGGTGTATGATCTTCTCCAGTTCTCCCATCTTCTGCTGCTCCAGAGGCATTAAAATAGCGAAGAAATACATACTTAATGTTGTATGCTTTTCCATAATCTATGATTACTTTTTCCAACATCAATTTACTTTGTCCATAAGGATTGATCGGATCCTGAGGATGTTTTTCATCTATAGGCATATACATAGGATTACCGTAGGTAGCACAAGTAGAAGAGAAAATGATATTTGGGCAATTGTATTTTCGCATTGCATTTAAAAGTACAAGCGGTGCTGCAAGATTATTTTGGTAGTATTTCGCAGGATCTGTTACAGACTCTCCTACAAATGCAAAAGCTGCAAAATGAAGTACGGCAAGTATAGAATAGTTGCTGAAGATACGATCAATAAAAGCACTATCTCCTATGTCTCCAATTTCTAATTTTACTTCATTATTTAGAATTGCCTTTTCGTGTCCATAAATTAAATTGTCAATAACTACAATTTTGAATCCCTTGTCGGCAAGCAGTCTAACTGTATGAGAGCCAATATATCCTGCTCCTCCTGTAACCAAAATTGTATTCATATGACTTAAATGATATTTTAAAATCAAATATAATAAAAATATATAGTTGGTAAGTTATTAGAATGTTATTGTTCTGATAGCTTTTCTATTTCCTCTTTTGTTTGATCCGTTTGCTTTACTTCGTGTCTTCTTGCGTCGAAACTGGGTTTGCTAGTGTTTTCATTAGTTGTTAACGTTGGAGTTGGCGGTATAAAAGTATTTTTCTTTAATTTTCTATTTTGAATTTCCTCAATAAATCCAGCACTTAAAATCGCAGAAGGTATTGTAATGAGCCCTACACCAAGCATTGCTAATGCTGTAGCGGTTAGTTTTCCTGCCAAGGTTACAGGGTAGATATCTCCATATCCAACCAATGTGGAAACTCCCCAATACATGGCTTGGAATAAATTACTGAATTTTTGAGGTTGGGCATCTTTTTCGAAATAATAGGCAAGGCAAGAACAGAAAATTAAAACAATTAATATTGAAAATAACGTTGCTACTAAATCATCTTTTTTGTTGCTTAATACTTTCGTAATTGCTTGTAAATGTTCAGAATATCTATATAATTTAAATATTCTAAAAAGTGAAAAAAGCCTAAATACTTTAATGAACCTAAGGTCAACTGCTGAAGTGAAGGGAATAAAAAGTGGTAATATGGATAGTAAATCTATTATACCTATAAAAGAGAAAATGTATTGTTTTATTCTGTTTTCATGATAAGCAGTATACAGACGATAAATATATTCAAGCGTGAAGATAACTAGAGAGATAACCTCTATGACTTCGAAGTAAAGACTATATTCATCTAAGCTTTTTACTGTCTCAAGAGCAAATATAAAAAAGCTAATAAAAATGGCTATATGTACCACTTTATCAAACTGATTCGCAAAATGTTCTTCTCGTAATTTTTTAAACATAGTAAGTCTTAACGGTGTATTAAGTAGAAATGTTTATATATTTTAAAAATCAAATTATAATTAAAATTTGTATTATTCAACTATTCTTAGAAGATATTTATAATAAGACAGTTATATGGAATTGAACTAAATAATTTAAACGATCTATTTAGATGAAAATAGTGGAAACTGTTTTCATCTAAATAGGTTAATCACTTATTATACTCAGGTTATAAACTTAGGTTAAATTTTCCTTCGGGTTTGTATTATTTTCTTTGCGAAAAGTAGTGGCAGATTTGAAGTAAAAGTATTTTATTAGATCTAAAGTAGGTCCCGTCATAAATGTAGTTGCTAAAGCCATGAGTACCATTATAGCAAATATTTCGGGCGAAAGAATTCCTAAATCA
>JANOTP010000135.1:0-7138 GCA_031416415.1 Cytophagales bacterium
GTGTTGTGGAACACGCTGAATAAGGTCCGGTCGTGTTTGAAGTAAATACACCTATCCTTTTTCAGGTGAAGAAGACTAAAAATCAGCAAATTCTAAATGTTTTTTAGATAAAAAATCTTCTGCCAATATTTTACACATGAGTTCAAACTTTGGAAATTTACTATTTACTTCTGCTTCCATGTCAGAATTTGAAACGGTAATAATGCTGTCTTCCACACAACTGATGAAATATTTAGAAGGAGTTTTATCTATAACACAATGAGGTGTAAAGACGTCCATTTCTGTGTAGAAAGCAGTAGTTTTTTCTTCTCCGTCTATGATGTAATAAATCCGGATACAGCCTTTTAAAACAAAGTAGCTATCTTTCGATTTTTGTCCTTCTTCGAGTAAAATCGTCCCTTTCTTTACCGAGCGAAACAGGTCTAGCGAAACTAGTGCGTTCTTCTCCTCTTCTGTCAGAGAAATGTATTTTGATATAAAGTCAAATAGTATGTCTTGCATTGTTTTTATATATTATTACCTTCTGTTACACTTGCCACCAACGGTTTGGGGCTTTGCCTTGGCGGGCGTTTTAATTTCTATATAAGTCTTCCAATTTGTATAGCTGGATATACATTAATTCAATATTTTGTATATCCAGCTATACAAAATATTGAATTAATGTATAGTCGAAAATACAAAACAGATTTAAATATAGAATAAAATCATTTCCCAGCGACATTATCCACCGTGATCGTGAGCTTATTTGCTCCTGTTCCGTGGTCTTGTGGCACACAGAACACCTAATGAACTTGCTGTTCTGTGTGCCACAGAACAGGGTGAGGGAATTAGCCATAAAAAAACCTTAAACTTAAGTTCAAGGTTTTTTTATGGCTAGATTGTAAAATTTCTAGTTAAAATGCGTCGTAACATATGTTAAAAGACTTTCATCACTCATCTTATTTGAAGTGCTGTCACTTGAAATTACATTTTTATATTGAGGTGTTTCAGCAAGGAACTTGATAAACTCCTCCTGGATTTGTCCGGTTCCTGTTACATGGATTTTATCAATGTTCGGCATCTTGCTTGCAATCTCTTTAAAGAATTTTAGCGTTAAACCAATTTCCTGATGATTAGATGCATTCTCATTTGAGTTATTATCCGGGCCAGCATTTTTTACGTGCGCAAGGACAGTAAATTCTCCACTGTCTATGTTCTCTTTGCCAACAATTGTTGCATGATGTGAATCCATCCAAACTCCGAATACCTTTTTGTTTTTATCTGACATAACTTCCCTTTTTTCTAAAGGTAAACCTTTAATAAGGTAAAATGTGACTTTATTATCGTGCTAAGATTTGATTCCCGGTCATTATGCCGCTGCCATGGTTTGTACCCGTAAAAATATTTTCAGAACAAGTGATATCACCTATTTAGCTGAGTAAACCGGAACAGCTCTGTATGTTTCAGGCACAAAACTACTTTCCAATTCCCTTATCCAGCGTAATCGTAAGCTTATTGGCTTCCAGCTGGATATTTACTTTTTGTCCCTGTTTAAAACCCAGTTCATCCAGCCATTTACCTTCAATCCTGATAGCGGGCACTGTGGTACTTCCCCACTTTAGCAGACGAAACTTACCGTGTATTTTTAATTTTCTGAATGTGTTCATTATAGTGTTCGTTATTCCGAACACAAGATAAAAAAGAATTCTTGAAATTCGCTATAGTGAACACAAAAGAAGAAACATATTTTCAAAAATTAGGTGTTAAAATTAAGACACTAAGAGAAGCGAAAGGTCTTGACCAGAAAGCATTTGCCTTTGATTGCGAGATCGGCAGAACTCAGCTACACATGATTGAGAATGGAAAAACTAATCCTCGTGTGCTCACGCTGATAAAAATTGCTAATTGTTTGGAGATTTCATTGGGTAAGCTGGTGGAATTGGGGTAAAAAAGTGTGGTTCGTGAGGACACGAACCACGGCAAGAGCGGGGAAGTATTATCAACTAATAATTAATTAAATTGATAATTTTCAATAAAGGTTTTTATCATTTTTTCAGTACCTTCTTCTGTATAATAACTTTTTAAAATCACTTTAGGCTTATCACCCCTTAGTTCAATAAAGTAATTCATATTCCCTATTGCTATGCAGCAAATTATGTCTAACCTAGCCTCAAAAATAGCTTTAGTTTTCACAAAGTCGAGTGCTCTTTGATAAAACTCATTAGGGAGCTTCGTCTTTAATTCTTCACATTTGGTAATAAACTCCTTATCTAATGAAATGAATAATAGTAATAAAAGATGATGTCTTAAACTAATTAAAGAAGGGTATTTTGATTTAACAAACCTTTCCAAATAATTAAATAATACACCAGAAAGATGATAAGCGCGAACATCATGCTTTGAACTACCATTTAATTTAGTTCCTAAAAAATCCTTATGCTTAAGCATTTCTTTTTCAAATCCACCATAACCAACAGTTAATTTATGAGGGGCTTTTCCAAAACTCGAATAAAAACCTCTAAATATATCTGTTGTTAACAACTTTAATGATGGACCGATTTCAGGAAATTGATTAGAAAGTCTTTCATAATGCAACTTTTCTCCAATTCTTATCTCCAATTTAAATAAGTTTTGAAGACTTTTAGCTTCTTCTGAAACAGCGATTAATTGTATCGATCTAACTTCATTTTGTGAATTTGCCGTTTCAGTAATTAAAGCCCTTAAATCATTATTTCCCGAAATAATAATCTTTACAGGTATTTTAATTTTTTTAATATCAGCATCTGATTTGTTTTCATTAGCAATCCATTCCCAAATTATATTAGATGTTTGACACCCATTAATAATTGAAAATGCTTTTATTTCAAGATTTCCATTATTGGGGTTATAATGTTTTGAGTGTGCAGTTAATGTTATACCATTATGGAGTAAATGGAAAATATCCTTATTTACACTTAGGCTTGAATATATTTTACTGTTGATACTATCACTTGAACCAAAGCCTTCAAAATATCTAATATTATCAAAAAATACATCATCTAATTTTCCATTTTCATCTTTTAAGAGATTTTTAATTTCTAAAAGATTTAAATATCCAACATAACAAGTGGCTTTGTCATTTGTTATTTCTATAAACCGTTCAGTTAAACTATCTATAGGAAAGATTCTTTGATTAGGTGCTAAAATAGCCTCCAGCTTTTCCTGTAAATCTTGACCAGATTTCAATTCAATTTCAACTTTATTAAATATAGTTGATTTCAGATCTTTTTTTTCTTTAGCAATGACAGCCTTCCAATCAGCAAGTTCAAGTAATTTTGATAAACTTCTAGAATCCTTTTGAACAGCGCAAAGTTTTAATGTTAAATTCATCGAATGTTCTTTCTTACAAATTTCAGAAACAACATATTTCAAAGTCATTATTTTAGGCTTATTTGATAAATCATTATCATCATTACTAAAAACATCATATACAGCTGCACAAAAACCACGAAACTTATCAAGCTCTGTTTTAGATGATTTTGATTGAATAAAGACAAATTCAGCTTCTACTTTTGAAGAGTTCTGAATTAAATCTTCAAATCCCAGCTTCCATTCATTAAAAAAATCAGAATTATCATACTCTGGAATAAAGACAAACTGATTGTTAATTAATATAAAACACCCATCAATCCCTCTTAAATCACCAGTTGATATTTGCTTTATAGATTCCGAATTAATTTCCTTTTGAAAACTGTAATATTCGATTGAATTAACAAAAAACTCATAATTAAGTGCCATTTTGTGAGCTTCCGAATTCTCATTATTTCCTAAAACAGAATAGTCAATATCAGGGAAATTAGCATTTATAAAAGTTGTTATTTTTTGATCGATACTTGCCATATTATTAGTTTGTTTAGGATACTTCTACTAAAATTTTAATTATTTATATTTAGGTCAAAAGATTGACACTCCTCAGCCTTGCGGAGTAACAACACGTGAAAGTTTTACTTTACAGGTTTTTTTTCCAGTTCTTCCCACCATAATCTCGGTATTTAAAGTCCTGATACGGATACCAATCTCGAATTTCTGTTGCATCAGAGCTTGAAAATGATACTAAATGATCAGCCATTTTTATATAGTCCTTTTTTTCTAATGGATATATATCAATTAATGGTAAAATAGCTTTTGTGTCATACACTAAAACATTGCAATTCATAGTACAATGTTCTTTTCTGAATTCTTTTATAAATTGATAAACATATTCTTTGTCAAACGCTTTCTGTTTTAATAAAACGTGAAAATTTTGAACTGTTGAGTTATGACTTGTTTTTATAATTTCATAATCATTTTGATTCAGTTCACCCATAGACGACTCCTTGTTTACCTCCTCTTGGCTCATAATGATATTTGCAGGAATCCAGCCTATATGTGATTCAGACAACCACTCAGGGTCGACAATTTTAATTTTGGCCCAATCATCTTTTTTCTCTAAAATTCCCACCTTAACAGAATAATCAACTGTACAATACTCCGCCTTACCAAGTGCTTCTGTTGCTTTTTTATTTATCAATTTCTCAAATTCATTTCCAGGTCCAGTTCTTATAGGAACGCCTTCCCCTTTAATATTAAACACTTTATTTTGAATTTTTATATTATCACTGGTTAGGGCATTATCTGTATTAGTCGAATCAGAACATGATATAAACAAAAAGATAATAGAGCTAAAAATTAGAATTCTTATTTCCATGATTGTAGAGAGAAATTTGATTAGAATGAATAAAAACTTACAGCTAGTTCAAAAGAATATCCATAAAGGTCAAACACTTTACCAAACATCCAAAACAAAAAGAAGAGGCATAAAAAGTCTCTTTTTATGCCGTCATCAAAGACTTACCAAGTCTAATAATTTTACTTCAACAAATCCAGTCCAATGTCAGTCCTGTAATACCGCTTATTCCATACAATATTCTTAGCGGCTTCATTCGATTTTGCCAATGCCGTCGGGATATTTTTGCTCAACTTTAGCACACTTAATATCCATAATGACTTTTTCAAACTCGTTATGTTTTTCCACAGTTAACACATATTCTATTCGCTCGCTTTCGCTAGATTTCAAATCGTCAAATGTGGTAAACTTTTTAACTATTTTCATCCCTTTATGTATTTATGCCCAATTATCACTGATGTTACGACTACAGCTTAGATTATTTTGACATTGTTTCTTTAATCTTGTAATCTAAACCCGAATAGGAGTCAAAATTATATTTACAAGCTACTAATTCTCCGTGCATATTTCTAAATTTAGCAACAAAAGAAAAAAGTAAATCATCATAAACTATATCAACACAAGTCCAAACATCATCAGTATGTTCAATCGCTTTATGTTTTATTAGATTATCTTGTTCGAAAAACGATTCAGCAATAGTATATCTTTTGTTTAATATTTTATTTTCTTGCTTTATGTAATAGCCGAGAACTATTAGAGATTTATATAAATTTAAAAAGGTAAAGTCGCATTTTAAGTAAACAATATCAGAATTATCCTTTCTTTTAAGTTTAAAATATGCGTTTGGATTCGTTGCATTTTTCTCTTTTTCTAAATCAATTATTTCAAAAACTTTTCCTTTCAACTCGTTATAATCAGAACTATACTCATCAAAATCGGCTGGCTTGTAAGCTTTCGCTCCTTCTCTTGGCTTCATGTAAAAATCCTTGTACCCTTTGTATGAATTCTTTTTAGTTGGTAATACCATTATATCCTGACCAACTAATTGCTGAAATGATTGGTTTTTTTCTGTAGGAAAATTAAAAGCACTATCATAGCTGCTAACTTTTATTGGTTCTGCGGTCTCAACAGATTCAATTAGAATTTGACCAGAGGCAAATTTTAAATTAATTAGTAAAGCGAACAAAATTAATATTTTCGTTTTCATGTAGGCTGCTAGGTGAATAAAAAAGTACGTCCAGCAAATTACTAGTATCCCACCAAAAATCCTAACAACAAAAAAAGAGGCGTAAAAAGTCTCCTTCTTACGCCTCTATCATCAAAGACTTACCAAGTCTAATAAACCTTACTTCAACAAATCCAATCCAATGTCAGTCCTGTAGTACCTTTTATTCCATACAATATTCTTAGCAGCTTCATTTGATTTAGCCAATGCAGCCGGTATATCTTTACCAAAGGCCGTCAAAGCCATTACACGACCGCCAGTATTTACCAGATTGCCGTCTTTCAAAGATGTACCAGCGTGGAATACCAAAGCATCTTTTACATTTTCGATACCAGTAATGGCAAATCCTTTTTCGAAATCTTCAGGATAACCGCCAGAAACGAGCATAATCGTAGTCGCTGATTCGTCGATGAATTCTACTTTTACTTGATCAAGCGATTGTGTTTTCACCGCTGCAAAAATATCATACAAATCTGATTTCAGGCGAGGGATTACTACTTCCGTTTCAGGGTCGCCCATACGAGCGTTGTACTCGATCACGAAAGGTTCCTCTCCTACTTTGATGAGGCCAAAGAAGATAAAACCAACGTAGTTGATCCCTTCTTTTACCAGTCCGTCTACCGTAGGTTTGATGATCTGTTCTTCTATTTTCTTTTTGAATGCTTCAGTAGCAAATGGCACCGGAGAAACCGCTCCCATGCCGCCTGTATTCAGGCCTTTGTCACCTTCACCGATACGTTTATAATCTTTAGCTTCCGGCAGTAACACATAGTTTTTACCGTCTGTCACGGCAAACATAGAAAGCTCGATTCCGTCAAGGAACTGCTCGATCACCACTTTGGTACTTGCGTCGCCAAATTTCTTGTCTACCAGCATTTCTTTCAATGTATCTTCTGCTGTTTTGAAATCTTCAGCGATGATCACACCTTTACCGGCAGCCAGTCCGTCGGCTTTCAATACGATCGGAAGTGTTTGTGTTTTCAGGTAAGCCAGTCCTTCCTCAAGCTCGCTCGCTACAAACGTGCGGTAAGCGGCCGTAGGAATATTATATTTCTGCATGAATTTCTTAGAGAAATCTTTGCTGCCTTCAAGCTGTGCGCCTATTTTATCAGGACCGATCACGGTCAGGAAACTATATTCCGGTGTAGAGAAATAGTCACGGATCCCGTTTACAAGCGGTGCTTCGGGCCCCACTACCATGATCTCGATGTTGTTTTCTTTTACAAAAA
>JANOTP010000136.1:0-7262 GCA_031416415.1 Cytophagales bacterium
TTTTAATTCCTCTTGCAGACACTTTTAAAGTGATCTAGATTCCTTTAGATTATAAAAAGAAATTATTAGTGTGAATGTTTGGATAAAATTTTCTCAAAGTCTTATTATTTGCGTGAGATACTTTATTCCCTGATTCAGTTCTTTTTCCTGTTATTTGACAAACACGTGCCATAGTTTCTGCTTATATAAATGATAATTGGGTTGCAAATATCATAATTTACTTCCGAAATACCAACTCATTACTTAAATAAACCTTAATAAAATTCCTGAAATTACCAGTTGCTATATTAAATATCTGATATTCAATAAAATAAAAAAAGGCTTTAAAGCCTTTTTTTATTTTATCTATTTAATACTAATTCAAAAAATTAGATTTGAGCATCAATTTTTTGCGCTAAGACTGCTTTAGAAACTGCTCCAACTTGTTTGTCTACAATCTGGCCATTTTTAATTATTAGTAAAGTAGGGATGCTTCTGATACCAAATTTAGCAGAAATCTCAGGGTTAGCATCTACATCTAATTTGCCAATCACTACTTTACCTTCATATTCTCCAGCTAATTCTTCTACCACTGGCCCAATCATTTTACAAGGCCCACACCATTCTGCCCAAAAATCTACAAGTATAGGTTTATCTGTTTTAGTTATTTCTTCGAAGTTTGCATCCGTTATTTCTATTGCTTTTCCCATGATAATGAAAATTTAAAATGTTGTATTGTCTGTTTTGTGTAATGTAAACTTAATCTTTTTTTATTTAAAAAAGTTCAGGTTGAAAATTTATTTATCTTTTAAATAGCGTTAATCTATTCATATATAACTTTATGCAGAAATTTTATACTCTACACCTTGCATAGCGGATAATTCGCTTATTAATTCATTACTGGGAGTTACCTTGAATTTCCTAGAAAACATTTTTAAGGCTACTTGTTCTTTCCCGTCTATTAAAATGATCTCTAGATTACAAGTGCCAGAATAAGTAGCCGCAAGTGTTTCGATTTTATCTACTAAATTTTCATCAGCAATAGAAAGATCAATACTTATTGAAACATTTTTGCAAACTTTAGTTCTAACGTCTGGTAACAATTGAATGTTTAATATTTTGAATTCAAAATCATCCTCACGTTTCCAGCGCGTCTGTACTTTGCCTTTCATAAATAAAAATTCTCCTGGATTTATAAAATGTGCATGTTTTAAATAATCTTCTCCAAAGAGAGCCATGTCAATAGATCCATAATAGTCTTCAATTTTAAATAATACAAAAGATTTGCCTGTCTGTGTTTGACGAACGTTCACATTTGATACAATGCCCGCCATAGACATCTCTTTTCCATTAAGCTCTTTTAATTTATCAGGAGATAATTTTTCAGTACTACCAGAGCATAAATTATCCAATTCAAAACGATATTGATCTAAGGGATGACCTGAAATATAGAAGCCAACAATTTCTTTCTCTTTTCTTAACTTATCAATATCAGACCATGGTTCACATTCAGGCATTTTTGGTTTAGAAACTTCACCTGCTGCACTATTGCCGAAAAGGCTTACTTGAGACGCATCCTTGTCTTGTTGCCATGCGTTTCCATAACGAATGATCTTTTCGATCATGTGCGTGTTATCTTTGTCAGAAAGCTGGAAGAATTGTGCTCTATGGTGTCCAAAAGAATCAAAGGCGCCAGCGAGTGCAAAACATTCGAATGTTTTTTTGTTCATAGTGCGCAAACTTACGCGCTGAGCAAGATTAAAAATATCTGTAAATGGTCCGTTTTCATCTCGTTCTTTTATGACAGATTCAATAGCAGCTTCTCCTGCACCTTTAATTGCACCAAGTCCAAATCTTACTTTGCCTTCTTTGTTTACTCCAAAGTCCATCGCCGATTCATTAACATCAGGACCTAAAAGAGGTAAACCAATTTTCTTACATTCATCCATAAAAAAAGACACCTTGTCAATGTTGCTCATGTTGTGGGTGAGCACTGAGGCCATGTATTCAGAAGGGTAGTGCGCCTTTAGCCAAGCTGTTTGAAAAGCTACGAATGCATAACAGGTAGAGTGTGATTTGTTAAATGCATACTGTGCAAAGGCTTCCCAGTCGGTCCATATTTTTTCAAGTTTATCTGAAGGGTGTCCTTTTGCAATAGCTCCTTCCATAAACTTGGATTTCATTTTATCTAAGGTTGCTTTGTCTTTTTTACCCATTGCTTTTCGCAAAACATCGGCATCTCCTTTTGAAAAGCCAGCAATTTTTTGCGACAGTAACATCACTTGCTCTTGATAAACTGTAATGCCGTATGTGTCTTTTAAGTATTGCTCCATCTCTGGAAGGTCATACGTAATGGCCTCTTTGCCGAGCTTACGACGAATAAAGTTAGGAATATACTCAAGTGGACCTGGGCGATAAAGTGCATTCATTGCAATTAAATCAGCAAATTTATCAGGCTTTAATTCTTTTAAATATTTTTGCATTCCAACAGACTCGAATTGGAACGTACCATTTGTTTCACCTCGTTGGTATAGCGCAAAAGTTTTTTCGTCTTCCAGGTCAACATCGTCCATATCCATCACCACACCGTGATTTTTCTTTATCATGGCTAATGCATCTTTTATAATAGTCAGTGTTTTGAGACCTAAAAAGTCCATTTTTATTACACCTGCATCTTCAATCACTCTTCCATCGTACTGGGTGAGAAGTAAATTTGAATCTCGGGAAGTTGCTACGGGTATTAAATCAGAAAGGTCGTATGGCGCAATGATAATACCTGCAGCATGTACACCAGTTCCTCTCACTGAACCTTCAAGAATTAAGGCCTCCTTTAATACTGCGGTCTCTAAACCTTTTCCTTTTTCGAGAATTTCTCTTAGCTTTTTTGCATTGTCGAGATCTTCTGTCATCAAATCTTCCTCAAGTGCTCTTTCTTTGTCGTCTTTTTTATCAGACTTTTTCATTGGACCTTTTAAAAGCCAGTTGAGTTCAATACCTGGTTTCTCAGGAACGAGTTTTGCCAACGCATTAGAATCTTGTAAGGGAAGATCCAATACCCGCGCCACATCTTTTATACTCATCTTCGCAGCCATAGAACCGTAGGTTACGATTTGGGCTACTTGGTTTTTGCCGTATTTTTCAACCACATAATCAATTACGCGCTGACGTCCTGTGTCGTCAAAGTCAGTATCAATATCAGGCATGCTCTTTCTGTCGGGATTCAAAAAACGTTCAAACAGAAGATCATATTTGATTGGGTCGATATTCGTAATCCCTGTACAGTAAGCTACCGCAGAGCCTGCTGCAGAACCACGGCCGGGGCCAATAAAAACACCTATCTCTCGCCCTTTATTTATGAAATCTTGCACAATTAAAAAATAACCGGCAAAACCCATTGTCTTTATTGTAAACAATTCAAAGTCTAGGCGCTCTTGGATTTCAGGTGTTATATCTGAATACCTTCTTTTCGCACCTTCATAGGTAAGATGTTTTAAAAATTCCCATTGGTTTAAGTTTTCGGACCCTTCTGTTGTATGGATTTTAAATTCATCAGGGATCGGAAAGTTAGGAAGTAAAATGTCCCGCTTTAATTTTAAGGGTTCAATCTTACTTACAATTTCCATGGTATTGTCCAACGATTCTGGAATGTCGTGGAACAATTTCCCCATTTCTGCTTTTGTTTTAAAATAGAATTGATCGTTGAAAAATGCAAATCGAGTGCCTTTGGATGAACCTCCGTCGTCGTTAAATTCTTTATTAGTAGGAGTGCTTTGTTTTTCCCCTGTATTGATACAAAGTAGAATGTCATGCGCATTGGAATCTTGCTGGTCTATATAATGCGAATCGTTAGAACAAATTACTTTTACACCATATTTCACTGCAAATTTTAAAAGAACAATATTTACTTTGTCTTGTTCTGCCATGCCATGGCGCTGTATTTCTATGTAATAATCTTCTCCGAACATATCCAGCCACCACTTAAAGCATTTTTCTGCTTCTTCTTCACCCTTCTTAAGGATCATTTGTGGTACTTCGGCTCCAAGACAACAAGTAGTCGCAATTAAACCGGTGTGGTATTTTTCAATAAGTTTTTTATCTATTCTTGGATACTTACTGTACATCCCTTCCATATAGCCGAGGGAACAAAGTTTGGAGAGATTTTTATAACCTTCTGCATTTTTTGCCAACAGCAATTGATGTCTTCTCACATCTTTATCTTCTTTGGTAAATGTTTTTTTGGTCATGTCTTCGACCATATAAAATTCACACCCAACGATTGGTTTTATATTGTATTTATTAGCCTCCGCTACAAACTTAAACACGCCAAACATATTTCCATGGTCCGTAATTGCAATGGCTTTCATTTCGTCTTTCTGAGCCTTTTTCATCATGCCTGAAATACTGGCAGCTCCATCAAGAAGTGAAAATTGTGTGTGAACGTGTAAGTGTGCGAAATCTTGCATTTTGGGGTATTGTTTTAGATCATTAAAAATACTAACAATAAAGGGTAACTCGTAAGTTCAGGGTAGGGGAGTTTTACACAATTTACTCATCAATCCGAATATCGGGTAGACTTCTCGATACTCTTGCTCACACTCTTGCTGTCCTAAAGTTTATTCAAAATAAGTTGATTCATACTCCCCCTTCAGTTTTTTGATTGATCCCAATTTACGAGCAAAAAAATATAGCTTAAAATAAAAATTCCTTCCACTACGCTAGTTAATGGAAGGAATTTTTATTGAATATAGAGTTATTTTATGAAACTCAAATACTTACTACCTTTTTCATATTCCTCAATTTGACCTTTCATGTTTAGCAAATAATCAATATCATCGTATCCATTTATCAAACAGGTTTTTTTGTATAGGTTAATATCAAATCCTTCTGAAATAGAGTGGCCTACTATTTCTACTTTTTGATTCACTAAATCTACAATCAGTTCCATTTTCTTATCGCCTTTAGCGATTTCAAAAATTTTAGAAAGGAATTCATCTGAAACCGTTACTGGAAGTAAACCATTATTAAGAGCATTGCTTTTGAAAATATCAGCAAAGAAACTTGAGATTACAACATCAAAACCAAAATCTTGAATGGACCAAGCGGCGTGCTCCCGGCTTGAACCACAACCGAAATTTTTTCCTGCTACTAATATTTTAGAACCTTTGTAGCTGTCATCGTTTAATATGAAATCTTTCTTAGGTTGATTGTTTTCATCATATCTCCAGTCACGAAATAAGTTGTCTCCAAATCCTTCGCGAGTAGTCGCTTTCAAGAAACGAGCAGGAATAATTTGGTCCGTATCTACGTCTTCAATAGAAAGTGGTGTGATGGTTGACTTTATAGTAGTAAATTTTTCCATTGTAATAAAATGACTATTTTTTAGTTTAAACTAAACTCTCTTATATCAATAATTTTCCCAGAAACAGCTACAGCTGCTGCTGTAAGAGGACTTGCAAGTAACGTGCGAGCTCCAGGGCCTTGTCTACCTTCAAAATTTCTATTAGAGGTAGAAACACAATACTCTCCTTTAGGGATTTTATCTTCGTTCATACCTAAACAAGCTGAACAGCCCGGTTCGCGAAGTTCGAAACCTGCAGCAGCAAATATTTTATCAATGCCTTCTGCTATAGCTTGTTTTTCTACTTGTTTAGAACCAGGTACTATATAAGCATTCACATTGCTTGCTATTTTTTTTCCTTTTAAAAACTGAGCGACTTGTCTTAAGTCTTCAATTCTAGAATTGGTACAACTTCCTATAAATACATAGTTTACTTGTTGTCCAAGCAAAGATGCTCCTTCTTTGAAGCCCATATATTCAAGGGCTTTAGAGAAAGATGCTTTACTGCTTTCTTCAATTTCAGAAAGATTAGGTACATGTGAATTTATTTTAATGCCCATCCCCGGATTTGTACCATAAGTAATCATAGGTTCAATATCTGAAGCTTCGTAGTTGTATACCTGATCGAAGGATGCGTCTGCGTCTGAGAATAATGTTTTCCAGTAGGCCACCGCTTTGTCAAACGAGGCACCTTTAGGAGCAAACTCTCTTCCTTTGATATATTCAAAGGTGGTTTCATCGGGAGCTATCATGCCTCCTCTAGCACCCATTTCAATACTCATGTTGCAGATTGTCATTCTTGCTTCCATGGAAAGTGAGCGAATAGCCGATCCGGCAAACTCTACAAAATAGCCAGTACCACCAGCAGCAGATATTTTAGCAATGATGTAGAGAATAATATCTTTTGACGAAACACCTTTACCAAGTGTACCGTTAATCTCAATCTTCATTGTTTTTGGCTTAGCCTGCATGAGACATTGAGTAGCCATTACTTGTTCTACTTCACTTGTTCCAATTCCAAATGCTATAGATCCAAATGCTCCATGTGTAGAAGTATGACTATCGCCACACACTATTGTCATTCCAGGAAGTGTAACTCCTAGCTCTGGCCCGATTACGTGAACAATACCTTGAAAAGGGTGGCCCAATCCATAAAGCGTAACGCCAAATTTTTTGCAGTTTTCAGAAAGTTTCTCTACCTGTTGGCGAGAAAGAAGTTCTTTGATTGGAAGGTGCTGATCTTTTGTTGGTACATTATGGTCTGCTGTTGCTAATATTCTTTCGACACGAGCCAGTCCAATACCTCTTTTTTCAAGTCCAGCGAAGGCTTGCGGACTTGTTACTTCATGAATTAAATGTTTGTCGATGTATAAAACATTGGAACCTCCTGGTATTTCTGCTACCACGTGTTCGTTCCATACTTTTTCAAATAACGTTTTTGCCATTGTTTAGTTAAACTATTAATATAAAGGTTGTATTACTTTAAGATTTCTAATTCTTTCATTAAAATTTTCAGATCGTCGTCTTCAAATTGTTTTTTATTATCCGCCATTTCAAGAAATCTTTTGTAGGCGATTTCCATGCTTTCTTTAGAAAGTGTAAAGCCAATGTTTTCTAATCTATAGGAAAGAGCAGCTCTGCCACTTCTCGCTGTAAGTACAATAGAAGAAGAGTCTGCACCTACATCATCAGGATTGATTATTTCATAATTCTCTCTGAATTTTATTACACCATCTTGATGAATTCCAGAAGAATGTGCAAATGCATTTTTTCCAACGATTGCTTTATTGGCCTGTACAGGCATATTCATTAGACCTGAAACCAAACGGCTAATTGGTACTAATTGTTTAGAATTTATACCTGTTTCAAGACCCAATGTTTGATGGCTTTTTATAATCATCACAACTTCTTCTAAAGAAGTATTTCCAGCTCTTTCTCCAATACC
>JANOTP010000137.1:0-6241 GCA_031416415.1 Cytophagales bacterium
TCAACACCTGCAGTTAACCACAACCTAGCATCATTTACCTGTGCAGTAGAATCTACAAAGGAAATCAATAATAAAAAGAATAATAAAGATTGACACTTAATTATTTTCATACCAAAACTAATTGTAAAACACCTCGATAACAGCAACATCTCTTAAGAAATCTATTTTATTTATAGATATTTTTGTAATATTTAAACCTGTTCTATTTCTCAGATCTTCTAATAATTTCTCCTTGTTTTCAGGTTTTATCATCTCAATTTTTTCATATAATACAATTTTAGAAAACTGTCTTTTAAATAAAATATTTCCGTCCAATATAAGTGTAACTACAATTATGCTAATATTGAAAAATGCTAAAACACCATAATTAAGTTGTATAGCATTAATTAGACCTGTAGCTATTACAATAAATAGATAAGTCATATCCTTAGCAGAAATACCTTCTGTACGATACCGCAACATTGAAAAAATAGCAAACATACCAAACGCTGCTCCCATCGAAATTTTAACATGGTTAAAGACAAACGTGAGTAAAAAAATCACTACATTAAAAATGATAAATGTAAAAACTAAATCTTTTTTCTGGTAATTACGATAATATAAAAAACCAATTAAGACTAATATAGTAAACAGATCCGTTCCAAAACTCACTAAAAATCGTTGATCAATTACGAGCTCTTCTTCCTTTTCTTTTTTCTTTTTTTTGCTTTTTTTGTCGTCATCATCGTCTTGATCGTCCATCTGGAACATCTCAGCAGAAGCTTGAGCTTGCAAAGGTAAAGTGGTTAAACTAGGTGCAAAAAACAAAGACAACAAAATGAATATTTTTAAAAAAGATTTAGTTAGCATATAATAATTTATTGATAGTAAGTTGATTTAATTTAAAATTATTTTGTTTGATTCCTGGAACCATCGTCATAATAGCCAAGCAATATTTACTTAAAGAGCCTTCTCTTATTGAATATTTTTTTAATGCGTCGATTATAGGGGAGCCAGTAGCCCGCTCCTGTTTTACTTCTACAATAACTAATTTATCGTACCGAACTGTTTCAAAATTTTTGATAAAATGAAGCTCGGTATCAATAGTGACGCGCTCGCAAGAAACATTGGAAACTAATGTAGTACGATTATAATTTACCCATATTTGTGGAACAATTTCCGAAAAAGGAATACCCGTTTTTTCAAACAATAAGTCTCTTTCTTTCTGTTCTAAATTTTTATTAAGCTTAGAAGTTTTTATTCTATCTTTAATTGTACGTCCTTTATTATTTTTAAATTTTATTTCAAAAAAATTAAGATTAGACTCCACATAATTTCTGGTTCTTATTTTATAACGATTCAGTTTTTTATTCTGGTGCTTATGGTATAATTGAAGATCTACAGTATCATAATAAAGAGTTTCATACTTACTCATCCGTATACCTTTTATTTCCAATGCACGGTAATTATTTTTTATTTCAGACAATACTAGTAATAACTGATCTACACGTAGCACAAATTTAGTATCTGTTCTATCCATCAGCTTGACTCCATCCATCTCATCAAGACTTATTGGTTCAAAAGTATTTAACAAAGATGCGAGTTCAGCCATTTAGAATCCGTAAGTGTATTTTTTTAATTGTATTAACTTATTGTCTTCATTATAGGTTTGTTTTTCCGTCTTCAAACCTTTGTTATTATATATGTAAAGTGTTTTTTCAACAATTCCACCTTTTGCATTATAAGTAATTTCAGATACTTTTTCTCCAAAAGCATTGTAGGTTATAATTTCTTTAGCAACCAACAGCCCTTTACCATCATAATTTAATTGCTCTATCTTATCGTTGCTACTATTGTACTTCTTTGTACTTTTCTTTTTTATTGTTCCATCTTCATTATAAACGATATGCTCGATATCGTCGTTATTTTTATTGAATTTAAAACTCTCTTTCTTTTTTACAGAGCCATCCTTAGCGTATTCAATTTCCTCAATAACATTTCCAGCGTTATCATATTTGTTTTGATTTTTCTTTGTAGCCACTACTGACCCATCTTCATAATCCACCGAAGAAACAGTAACACTTTTAATGCTATGCTTTTTTATTGTCCCTTTCCCTTGCGCTATTATAAAGGATTGACAAATCATCACAGTAAAAAACAATAAAAATATTCTTTTCATAATTCAATTTAAAATTACTTTCTTTTAACAGTAATATCAGTCAACATTACATCTACACCAGAAACAACTACATCTTTCTCTACGACTACTAATCCTGATAAAACAACAGATTTATTTTCTTGAGAATAGGCATAAACTTTATAGTTCCCATCCCTCAATCCCTTAAATTCATATAATCCATTATAATTCGTTCTAACCCGATCGGTATAAGAACTATCTCCATCTTTAATAAGATATATATCTTCGTCCATACCATAATAAGAACCTTCAATAAAAGTGAATGAATCATCATAATCATCTACATATAATTTTCCTCTTATTACATTTTTTCCGTAAGTTTTATCCTCCCTGTCAATCACAAAATCCTCTAACGTTACGTCGTCCGTTAATTCTACCTCCTTTATAACTACCGTTTCAAGCTGAGTTGCTCTATCGGTCGAATAAACATAAATCTTATATTTTCCTTTATTTAAATATTTAAACTCAAAACTCCCGTCGTAACTTGTTTTTGTATCGTCACCATTAATAGTTTCATCTCCGTACATTATGAAAACATCCCTATCCGAAACATATTCACTATATCGTTTATCTGTAAATGTTTTATTATAATAATTCGCAAATACTTTCCCTCTAATGGATAATTTCCCTCCTTTTCCTTCATTTTTTTTGCAAGAAACGACAACCAATAAAAGGAAGACCATTAATAAACAAACTTGAATTTTCGTTTTCATAATAAAATTTATATTATACTTATTTTTTTATTTACTATTTTTTTGGACTATCAATTTTTTATACATAAATCTTTGTTTCTACTATCTATTACATTTTTAGAATCCCTCAACTATTAATATCAATTACATGTTATAGATACAGTAGAAGAAGTAAAAACTTATAGGCAGGTATCGAGAACTTGTTCCGAAAATAAAAATCAACAAAATTACAACTCCAAATCACCCCTGTATACATTTCTTTAATGTTAATTAAGTTAATTTAAAAACCATTAATAGTATTTAATAATACAATTAATGCAATTTAATCATATTTTATTTCAAATTCACTTAATCTAAAATTTACTTTATTTACATTACGTAAATAAGCTACTTATTAAAATTTTACTATTCTAAAAGTAGACTGGCTATTATCAGCTCTAATATGTAATAAAAAAGTACCTGCTGGAAAATTATCACCAAAGGAAATTTTTTCATTTGTAAAATAGTTATCTGAATATAAAATTACTTTCCCACTAAGGTCAGAAATTGAAAAAATAATCTTCTCATTTGTGTTACCATTTACAATAAGGTCAAATCTGTCTTCGGTAGGATTTGGAGCAATATAAATACTATTTTTAGAGCCCGCTAACGCTGTAATTACATCAGTGTACGTATATGAATTATCTGTATCAACCAGCTTGAGTCTGTAATAGGCTGTACCTTGAGGGGCTTGCTCATCTATATAGGAATAAGCTGTAACGATTGAAGTATTCCCCTTTGCAACAATATTTTTTATTTCATTAAAATGAACTCCGTCTAACGATCTTTCTATTTGATAATACGCTGCATTAATTTCGCTAGCAGTTTCCCAATTCAATTCAACGTTGTTATTTCCTAATCGTTTCCCTACAAAAGAAATCAATTTTACGGGAAGTGCGCAAGTATTGTAAACTGTTACAGGTACTCGATCGCAGGGACCAGGAATATTTGAAAATTCCCACTTATAAATATAAGGATACCAAAAATTAGTAGCGCCTACCCAAGTAGGACTAGTACCTGTAATAGTTATGTATCCACCAGCTTCCGTATATGGGAATGTTGCATTATCATGATTATAATACAACTGCCCGGTAGAGCCATTTGCATCCATATAATATCCTGTACCAATTGACAAAGAAAAACCTAATGGAATCCTTTGAATACCTGCTGTAGTAATAGGAACAGTTTTAGTAAAGAGCGGAGTAGCTCCTGTTGCAGCATCGTAGATTGTGATTTTTACATTTTGAGGTCCATCTGTATAAACCGTAACATAATTCAAAATAGATGCTTTTAAAACATTAAACCTAAATCTATAAGCTCCCATATTATTGTCTACCCATTGAGATAAGTCGCCAAACGTGCTGTCTACAGGACCTACATAACCTCCATAAAAAGAGGCATCTTCAACATAATAAGTAGTATTGGTAGTAAAAGAAGAAGTATAACTTGCACCAGTATTTACTGATGCCCCCAATGTAGGTGTTGTATACCATTTGTACGTACCCGGCCCTGTAACACTTAGTGTTGCTGTAGTAGGTAAGCATTTGTAAGAATCGGTCGGTGTAGCAGTAACACTTGTCACTGTAATATTATCCGTTTTATTGGCACAGCCAGCTGCACTTGCATTTAATACATATACTCCGGCAGCAGTAACATTTAACGAAGGCCCGGTGGCTCCTGAAATAGCGACTGCATCTTTTGTCCATGCATACGTAACTCCAGAAATAGGTAAAGAAGAATTTATAGTTACTAATGTGGGCGAGCATAAAGAAATGTTTGATCCAAGGTCAAAAGTCAGGTCTGCAAACAAATTAATAATATCCGACTTAAAACAACCCATCGAATCTACCAACACTTTGAACGCACCAGTACTCGCTGCATTTAACGTACTACTTGTTGTTGGTATTACTAAAGCAACACCATCTTTATACCAATAAAATTTTCGATTAGTGTGAGGAGCGCTTAAACCAGTAGAAAGTAATTTGGTACCTCCACTTGTACAAAGTATTGCATCAGGACCAAGATTTACATTGAGGCAGGGACATGGGCTGTATGCCTTTCCTGGCGATCCTTGACGACAACCATCAAACCATGTTGTGGCTACATTTAAATCTGTAGCCGCCATCACTCTTTCCATAGTAGTACCAAGACCATCCGCTAAAGTAGGCCATGGACTATTATCTGAATAGGTAAATGAAATTTTAGTAGTCCCCACGGGATCTACGAGGTAAATAGTTTCACCTCCATTACTGAAATCAAATACTGTAGAGCCTATAACATTTGTAACTGTTGGAAATATCGCTTGAAACTTAACTAAACTTGTTGCCACAACTAGATATTGTCCTACTCCTAGAGTAGTTCCATTTGGTATAGTGTAGGAATGATAAGGTTTAGTATCTTTTAAAACCCATCCTGAAAGATCTATAGGTGAATTTCCACCATTATACAATTCAATCCAATCGCCTGAGTCAATATTATTTGCAACTGTGGTATCGGAATGATAATTCAATTCTGTTATTGTAAGTTTAGGAATAGTAGTAGTGGTAGTAAAATATGCTGTAAATACATCCGACGATGTTATGTTCATAGTGATGGATTTATTTGTATTCGGTACTGTAATTAATGTATTCGACAACCAATGATCAAATACATAACCGTCGTTGGGAATTACTTCCATAGTAACAGGTACTCCATTAAAATAAACCCCTGACCACGGCAAGGAACAAGGGGTAATCGTACTTATTTTAATTTTACCAGCTCCTACAGGAGAGGTATTCAAGGTAACCGTTACTTGAGCGCCAGCAGAAAAGGTAGAAGTTATTTGACTTCGAATATTTGCCACACGGTTATCCATAAAATTTTTCACATAAGTACGCTCACTATTCCAACCTGCTACATTTCCCACATTTTGAGGCCACTTTGTAAAATGTCTTGTCATTTCAGGAGCAAGCTGATTTTCCAAACCATCATAAAATGTTTTCAAATAGGGTGAGCTATAAATAGTATTTAGTAAATCTGCGGAACGATTAATATAATAATTTTTAAATTCTGTATTTGTCAATAACTTAGTAAACATAGGAGCATGTTTACTTCGGGTCAATTCTGTCACCATTATTCTATTAAATTCATTGGTAGTAGGAGTCGCATACACTCCACCGAAAATCCCATAGGCAAAATCTGTATCGTGGTATATATAACGCCATTTTCCACCTACTTTTGGACGATAAAATTTCACATTATTATGAGGCCAATCCCAATTTGTATGAAAAATTTCAGCTGAAAAATAATCCACATAATTTTCAATGTCTAACCAACTTTTCACTGTAGTGTAGTT
>JANOTP010000138.1:0-2899 GCA_031416415.1 Cytophagales bacterium
TCGAAAATATTACTATTGATGGAACAGGTAAAGAGTATCCATATAATGATGGTAAAAATAATAATGGAGAAAGAGAAAGAGGTTATGGTATGTGGTTTAAATACAAACCTAAAGGAACTGGCACTTATTGCAACGTGATTGTAAAGAACAGAGGAGGAAATGCTAAAGAAGATATTAGCACTACTGAGATAGGAACTTTTGAATGGAAAGAAGGTTCTGGTTGTGGCATAAAGTCTCAAAAATAAAGTAAGAATCAAATATTTATACTAAAAATAAGCACAAGTAATTGTGCTTATTTTTATCACATTTTCAAATTGTGACTATGCAAAGAAAAAATGGTGTATTATAAATAATCTTGCTCAATATTAAAGTTCAATAACTCATATAGTATAGTTGATTAAAAAAGGAAATGAAAAAATTCAAAATTATAAATTTGATACTTTGTGTCGTTTTGATTTTTACAAATAAACTGAATGCTCAGGTAGGCTACTATGATGCACCCTATGTGCGGTACGAAGCCGATTTAGGTATATTAACAAATGCTACGATAACTACCAAATCAGCTAGCCAAGCGGCTCTACAAAGCGAAGCCTCCGAACAAATATGTATTGATTTGTCAACTACAGGAGCATCAGTAGAATGGACAGTGTCCTCAGAGGGAGATGGATTAGTGGTGCGCTACAGTGTGCCTGACGGACAATCGGGCGTTGTAGAGATATTTGCTAATAATGTATCTGTAGGCACATTAAATTTAACTTCTTATTATTCATGGGAAGATTTGAAGAACAATGGCAATCCTAACAACGCTGGTGTTGTCAACGCTAATTTTAGAATGAGATTTGATGAAGTAAGATTAAAATTACCATCTAAAATTCTGATAGGAGGAAACTTAAAGCTAGTTCGACAAAGTGGTAATATACATATTGATTTTGCAGAACTTGAGTCTGTACCAGCGGCAGTTTTAGTATCGGCAGGTGATGTTACCTACACTGGTAATGGTAGCGATCTTCAAACTTTTATAGATAACAATGGTGGTAAAACAATTTATTTGCCTGCAAAAGCCACTCCGTACAATGTAAACAGAGAACTTTATTTTGGAGTTACAGGCACTACTTTAAAGGGTGCTGGAATGTGGTATGCACAAATACATTTTACACATGCTACATGGGGGGGCCTTCGTGCAGATGCTTATGATATTAGTTATTCCGGTCTTTATCTGACAACAGTTAGAAATTCCAGGTCTAGCTCATACAAAGCCATCAATGGTGTTTATACAAGTGGATCAACAATAAGTAGGATATGGGCAGAACATTTTGAATGTGGAGCATGGATTGCTCAATATAATACAGCAGGACCAGCCTACGCAGATGGATTTACTATGTCGAAATGTAGGTTTAGAAATAACTATGCCGATGGCATTAATCTATGTAAAGGTACTCAAAATGCAATCGTTGAACATTGCAGTTTTAGAAATAATGGTGATGACGATATGGCTATATGGTCATCAAATGGATTAGAATGTAGTAATAATACATACCGATATAATACTTCTGAAAATTGTTGGAGAGCTGCTGGTTGTGCTATTTATGGTGGATATCAAAATAAGGCGCACCATCTTTTAATTAAAGATAATTTGGAAGTAGGAATAAGAGTGAATAATTCTTTTCCAGGAGCGGGATTCAATGCTAGTGGAATGCATGAATTTTATAATATTGACATTGTTAGATGTGGCACCTTCAATGACTTATTCAATAGTCCTGTAGGGGCTATTGATATAGGATGTTCGAACATTGCTGGAACTAGAATTAAAAATGTAAAATTTGCAGACATCTCTATTACTGATTCCAAGAACGATGCTATTTATTTTAATAGAAAAGCGGGTGAAGGATTTTACAATTTAATTTTTGAAAATATTACAATAAATGGAACTGGTACAGAATATCCAGATAACAATGTGAACAACCTTAGCTGGGGTAGAGGTTATGGGATATTATTTGTGGGTTATCCAACCGGTAATGGAACCTATTGCAATATCACTTATGCCAACAGAGGAGCAAATGCAGCATCAGATATTAATAATGCACAGAAAGGAGTCTTTACTTGGACAACTGCTTCCTGCATAATTTCTGGAATACAAAACCAAAATCAAGATATGGAACTTGATTTTTTTCCTAATCCCTTTCAATCTTCTGGAAACTTAGTACTCCCTTCTGGTAATGGAGAAGAGTTTTTAGTAACGATATTAGAGTTTAATGGAAAATTAGTTTGGACTAAAAAAATGTCTGGAAACGGTTCTTATCCAATTGGAGAGCATATCCCTTCTGGAATTTATATTTTAGAAGTAGTGAATGGTACCACAAAACAGACGACTAAATTAATAAAATTATAATACGAGATATAGAATAGAGGTGTAGTTTTATGGAAAAATACAAAGTCCTAAATCTGATACTGTTTGCAGTTTTAATTGCAAATAATCTGAATGCGCAGATAGGATATTATGATGCTCCTTATGTTCGCTATGAAGCGAATAATGGCACATTGGCTAATGGTGCCGCTGCTACCACGATGTCATTCAATCAGTCCGCTCTTCAAAGCGAAGCTTCTGAACAGGTATGCGTAAATTTATCTAGTATTAACGCATCTGTAGACTGGAACGTTTCAGTAGCAGGTGATGGTCTAGTTGTAAGGTATAGCGTGCCAGATGGGCAATCGGCTGTTTTGGATGTGTTAGTCAATAATGTTGATGTGGGTGATTTGAATCTTACTTCTTATTATTCATGGGAATATTTATCGTCTAATGGTAATCCTAATAATGTAGGTGTAGTAAATACAAATCCTAAAATGCGTTTTGATGAAGTAAGATTAAAGTTGCCTGCTCAGATTGCTATTGGAGGGAATC
>JANOTP010000139.1:0-42152 GCA_031416415.1 Cytophagales bacterium
TCGGAGTGATACTCTTTGTTTTTTATTGGTCAATATTATTCCTGCAAGAAAAAATCACAAAAACCACAATAGTCTCATTTGAAATTCAAGCGATTTTACTTTCGTTTCTTCCAATACTGGAATGTATGGCAGGCGCTTATATTCAACTTAGAATAAAAAATAAAAGAGAGTTAGCAGAGCCTTTTGAACATAAAATCGAAGCTCTAGGAAAGGAAAAATAAATTAAAATTTCAAGAAATGGAACAGTCATTGCGAGGAATGCCGCCGTAGGCGGTAGGACGAAGCAATCTGCTTACGATAAAAACTGTTGATTTGAAACGTCAGTAGTTACTATTAATGGACTCAGGCTTCGTAGCCGACAGATTGCTTCAGAATCCTGCGCTACGCTTGTATTCTTCGCAATGACGTCATGAATCTTTATATAATTATAATAGTTAACTAAGACATCTAAAATTTTTAATTTACCCATGTTTTAAAACCCCGCCAGTACCATCATCACTTCCGAAATACACCTCAATAAAATTGAGTAGATTTTCTTTGTGGGTTTTATTATGTTGTTCTAGATAGTCGGTTATTTTTTTTCTTAATATATCCCCGTCGTCTGAAGTTTCATGTCCTTCTTTGCTTCCGTCAGGGAAAACAATCAGAGAATAGAAGTTATTAATAAGACTTTCTGTTATCTCTCCTAAAAGTCGAATTCCATTAGAAGCCTCAATATTTTGTTTGATCATTTCTCCCAAAGTTACTTTTACCTGTTGAAGCAACTTGAGGTCATGTGCCGTTATAATGATAGCATGATGTTTTATATTTCTCATTCCTCAAATTTATAATAATTAAATGTAAATCTATAATAAAATTTATAATACATATATTTTTTTTTATGTAAATTATATGTATAGTTATATAGTTTTGTATTTTTTTAAAAATATTAATAAATTAATTATAACCTATTAATTCAAAATAATTACATAATTGTATTTATGTATTATATTATTAGACTATATTTTATATATTATATACATAAATATTAAATTTATCATTAAAAATAGACATAATAAATATATTTTTATGTTTTATGTAAAATAATTCGTTTATTGTAAAAGTTATATTTTAATATATAAATTGAATTGGATTAAAATTAGGTATGATTGGCATCAAAGCAGTAATAAGGTTAACTAAGTTTGATGATGTAAAGGATGCTTTATTGCTTATAGGGGTGGAGTTTTTTACCTACTACGATGTGCGAGGAGTAACTTTTCAAGCAGAGCAGAAAGGTACCTACCGGGGAAATTCAATTATGGATTCTACGTCCATACAAAAAAGAGTTTTAGAAATAGTAGTACCTGAAGCAGAAATGAAGGAAGTAGTGGAGTGCATAAAAAAGGCGGCATCTACTGGGGTGGTAGGAGACGGTAAAATCTACACCTATGAAATTAAATCTTCCACGAGGATAAGTAGTTAGAATAAGTTAAAAATAAAACGGGAGATATTATGATTGATTCATTATTGGTTGATTCTACGATCCATGCAGCAAATCCATATATGGGGGAAGGAGTGTATGTAAGCCAGACATTATTGGATTCATTAATGCATTCTTATAAATCATTGGGTGTGTTAGAACAAAAACAATTATTAAGTGAGAAAGCTGCTTTTGAAAATAATTTCAAGACAGATAATCTTTGGATGATGATTGCCTCGGCATTGGTATTTATAATGAACTTAGGTTTTGCTACACTCGAATCGGGGTTGACGACTGCAAAGAATACAATAAATGTATTATTTAAAAATACAATTATTCCCTGTATCAGTTTGATCACTTTTGCCTTTTGCGGATTTTCTCTAATGTTCCCAGGTTTTACAGAAGGTGTTTCACACGATTTTATTGGATTTAATGGTTTTGGAATTTCGATTCCCGAAGGAGGGGAGACCTCTGCTTACAATGGGAAAACTACTTTTTGGACAACTTTTTTATTTCAAGGAATGTTTGCGGCTACCTGTGCTACGATTGTATCTGGAGCAGTAGCAGAAAGAGTAAAATTGACAAGTTTTCTTATCTTCTCCGCAGTCTATGTTACTTTTGTTTATCCTATTATTGGTAGTTGGAAATGGGGTTATGGATGGTTGCATACACTTGGGTTTTATGATTTTGCAGGTTCTACTCTAGTTCATGCTGTAGGGGGCTGTGGCGCATTGGCTGGTGTAATGCTGCTAGGGCCTAGATTAGGAAAATACCACCGTGACAGGATTAATCCGATACCTGGTCATAGTACTACATCTGTAGTAATAGGTACTTTTATGTTATGGCTCGGTTGGTTTGGTTTCAATGGAGGGTCTGTGATGTCTGCAGATCCAGGAGCAGTTTCCCGCGTAATGGTGATGACCTGCCTCTCTGGTTGTGCAGGAGGCATTATTTCTACTGTTACAATTTATATACTTAGCAAAAATTTTGACATCACTATGATATTGAATGGAATTTTGGCTGGATTGGTTGCGATTACAGCAGGAGCAGATCAAATGGGTGTGTTGGATTCTGTCTTTATTGGATCGATAGCTGGAATGCTTGTAGTGTGTTCGGTTTTAGTAGTTGACCGAATGAAGTTAGATGATCCTGTGGGTGCCATATCGGTGCATCTTGTATGTGGCGTTTGGGGGACGTTGGCCGTAGGAATGTTTGGTGCACTTGCTGGATTTAAACAGTTAGGACACCAATTTATAGGACTCGTAGCTGTCCTTACTACAGCTTTTACTTGTGCTTTCGCCATATTTCTAGTGCTTAAACATACAATAGGAATTCGTGTCTCCGAAGATCATGAAATTAATGGTCTTGATATAAAAGAACATGGTATAGAAGCATATCCTAATTTTTCATTAAAATAATAGTGTTGAATAGTTGAGAGGATGGAAACAGATTTTAATAAAAGAATTCGTAAAGTAATGATTAATATTTCACTCGTTGCTTCAGTGAGTATCATTACTTATTTGCTATACAGTGCCATTGAGAAAAATAAAATTATTTCCCAAAAGGATAAAAAAATTCTGGTCGATAGTATGACTATTGTAGCGAAAGTGAAAGAATTAAAAATTCTTAAATCAGCTTATGAAGCATTAGAATTGCAAAGAGATGCATTTGGGCTTGCCAATGATTCTCTCATTTTAGTGGTGACAACGCTCAATAATTATATTAACGATGTTCAAATAAAAGATTCGCTTAATACTTTAAATATAGTGAAGCTTAATACGATAATAAATACTGCAAATAAAACATTAGTAAAAGAGAAAGAGGAGATTAATCTTATAGAAAAAGTTAATCATGTAGAAATAGAAAAAGTTGTTGGTACAAAAAGAAGCTATAAATATCATGAAGAGTTGGGTGATAATATTGAGGTGAAAGTTGACAACCTAGAATTAGTCCCCGTAAATAAATCGGGTGAGGCTCTTAAGAAAAACCCTTATCTACATGCTAATATTAAGCATATCCGAATCAGATTTATTATTGTAAAAAGTGGTGTTAAAGGCAAGGTACAAAAAATATTTTCAGTGCAATTAGTAGAGCCTGATGGGAATATATATAAGTTTAATCCAGACTTTGATTTTATAAAATTAGATGGCTATAAAGTGCATTTAACGAACAGAAAAAAAATTGAATTTGATGGCAACGATACTCAAGTGTCGTTTTTATACCCTAAAACAACACCCTTTAAGCCTGGCGTAAATATTATAAAACTTTTTTGTGAGAACCAGTTAGTAGGGGAACAATCGATTGAAATAAAATAATTTCTCTATTTGAATTAATGCGCTAACACCTGTTTTCTGTGTGCATCCATTTTTAGAAAAATAAATAGAAGTATTGTAAATGACCAAAGTGAAGAACCTCCATAACTAAAGAAGGGGAGAGGTATACCAATAATAGGGAATACTCCAATAGTCATTCCTATATTCACCATGAAGTGAAAAAAGATAATGCTGGCTACACAATAACCGTATATTCTAGCAAATTTTTCTTTTTGCCGTTCTGCTAGATTTATGATCCGGACGAGAAACATAATATACAAAATAATAAGGAAGGTACTTCCTATCCAACCATGTTCTTCGCCGATTGTACAAAAAATAAAGTCAGTACTTTGTTCGGGTACAAAATCAAATTTAGTTTGAGTGCCTTGCAAAAAACCTTGTCCAAAGAAACCACCAGAACCAATAGCTACTTTAGATTGATTGATTTGGTAACCTTCCTTTTTCTTGTCTAATTCAGGATTTACCAACACCATGATCCTTTTTCGTTGGTGATCTTTTAATACTTTATTGATTGCAAAATCGACACTAAAAACAATACCTATACAGAGTATGGCAATTGCTATTACTGTAGCTGAATTAATCATAATAGAGCGGAAAATTATTTTCCTTACTGTAATAATTCTGATAATGATAGCAACTCCTGCAAGGATTAAAAGCCCTATGGATAAATTATATTTATCTAACATAAGGGTAAGGATAAATATGGCAATTGACGCTACTCCAATTATTAAAATCCATGGAGATAGACCTTCTCTAAAGAGTACTAAAATAAAGGCAGAAAAAACTAATACTCCCCCTGTTTCGTTTTGTAATAAAATAAATAGACAAGGTAAAATAAGAATTCCTGCTACAACAAGTCTCGTATTTCTTTTTTTTAAATTAGCATTGACGTCCCCTAGAAATCTAGACAATGCTAGTGCAGTAAATAGTTTAGCAAACTCTGCTGGTTGAACTCTGAAGCTGCCTACGCCGATCCATGAATGGGAACCGTTTATCTCTAGTCCAATAAAAATAGTAGCAATTACAACTAATATAATGATCCCGTATAACACATAAGCAAAGGCGCTATAAAATTTTATATCGACAGCGAAGATCATTAGGATAAGAATGAACGCAGAGCCAATCCATAACAATTGTTTTCCAGAATTTAAAGAAAGGTCAAAAATATTTTGTTGTACTTCCGGATCGGGATTATAAACAACGGCAAATATATTTAACCAACCTGCTATAATAAAGGTAAGGTAAAATAGGATAGTTACCCAGTCGATATTTCTTGACAGACTATCCTCTCTCATTTGTACAATTTTTTATTTTTAGTTAATAAATCTTTTTCCGTAACTACCTTTTTCATCCATCTCGACATAGCGGAGGTAGTATCGGTTAAATATTTTTCAATCATTAAATTTGCGATTGGAGCTGCTGTAACTGCACCGAACCCGCCGTTCTCTACATATACAGCAATAGCGATCTTAGGATTTGTTTTCGGAGCAAAGGAAATAAAAACAGAGTGATCGTCGCCATGCGGGTTTTGAGCGGTACCCGTTTTACCACAAATTTCAATACCTGGTATTTTGTCAAAGTAAGCAGTACCATGCTCCACCACCATGAACATCCCTTCTATTATTACTTGAAAAAAAGAAGAGTCAATACTAGTGTAATGTTTTTGAGTATATTCTTTTAGTATCCTAGCATTTTTTCCTTCACCAATACGTTTTACAAAGTGTGGTGTGTAATAATATCCTTTGTTTGCAACAGTAGCCGCTAGATTGGCCATCTGAACAGGTACGATGAGTAATTCACCTTGTCCAATATCCAAAGAACGAATAGTAGAGTGTTTCCAAGATAAGTCGCCATATATTTTATCGTAATACGCATTTGTAGGAAGATGTCCCGATTTCATATTAGGCATGTCGATCTTTAATTTTTGCCCAAAGCCAAAAGTCGCCATGTGTTTTCTCCAGTCGTCGTAATTCAATTCTGATTCACGGTATTTATTAGTATTTCGATTTTTATGAATGATGGTTTTGAAAACGGTAAAATAATAAGGATTACAGGACCATTGTATAGAGCCTTTTAAATCGTTAGGTGAAGGATGAGGGTGACATTTTACACCTACTGCTTGTTGGTTACAAGAATAAATAGTGCTAGGCCTTAATACACCCATCTGTTGACCTACGAGGGCTTGAGCGAGTTTGAAGATCGATCCAGGTGGATACATGGCCATTAAAGGTCGGTTGAAGAGCGGCTTCATTGGATTTTTTTGAAGCGAGTCGTAGTTCTTTGAAAAATAACGTCCAGTCAATGCATTAGGATTGTAGGTGGGAGCGGAAATAAATGCAAGAATTTCCCCTGTTGAAGGTTCGATTGCCACAACACTACCAATCTTGTTTTTCATCATCTCTTCACCATATTTTTGGAGTTCTAGATCGATAGTGGTAAAAAGATTTTCTCCAGGCTCAGAAATAATATCTTGGTCACCTCCACGATAAGGTCCTTTAACTACACCATGAACATCTTTCATGATGTAACGAACACCCTTTTTCCCTCGAAGGTATTTTTCATACGAAGATTCTAGGCCGCTTATGCCTACAAGATCGCCTTGTTCATAATACCCTTCTGTAGATTTCTCTAATTGTGGTTTTGAAATTTCTCCAATATAACCTAGAGCATTGGCCGCACTTTGATCAGGATAGGAACGTATGGTACGTTCTTGACGGTAGAAACCATTGCAGTCTGCCAGAACATCTAGCCCTTTACCAAAATCTTCTATCGAAAGTTGTTTGATGATGGGTACAGGACGATTTTTATTATACCCTTTTTCTTGTTTTACCTTTTTTATAATGTCTATAAATTCTTCTTTAGAAATATTAAATGCATTACAAAACTGAGTAGTGTCAGGCACTTTCATCTCTTTCATTACCACCATTAAATCAA
Organism: Cytophagales bacterium; assembly: GCA_031416415.1. Lineage (GTDB taxonomy): Bacteria > Bacteroidota > Bacteroidia > Cytophagales > Cytophagaceae > JANYCO01. The sequence continues at coordinate 6,727 of JANOTP010000139.1, forward strand.
TTACAATTTGATTAATTACTAATGGTTTATTATGACGGTCGTAGAGTAAACCACGGTAAGGGTATTCGATAATTTTACGAGTAGCGTTTTTTTCTGCTTCTTCTTTATATTTATCTTCTACTACTTGTAAGAAAAAAAGTCGAACGATGTAAATAAATCCAATCAGAATAAAAATGATTTGTATAACCAGTTTGCGTTCGTCTCTCATCTCTAATATTTATCGGTTCTTTTTATTAGATATTGAAGAAGGATGAGCACAATCAATGTAAACAAGGTACTTAAAACACTTCTAATTAAAATAGTTAAAAACAAATTAATGTTCCATGCTTCAAGTGTAAAAAAGATAAAATGATGTATAAAAATTAATAATGCAGCATATTTAACAAACCAGATGAAGCCCATGTAAGGGATCGATATTTCGGTCATGGCATCATAACCACCGCCAGGAGTGAGGGTTTTTAATATGTAAGGACGAAGGTAAGCGATAAAGACACAGACAAATGAATTGATTCCTATTGTATCAAAAAATGAATCCATTAATAAGCCAAAACCAAATGCAATTAACATCAATGGAACTGGTTTTGTATCAATAGGAAGTATTAAAATATAACCGATGTAGATAAAGCAGAGAGCGTAATCAAATAGAATTACGTTCCTGAAAAATATTATCTGTAATATAAAAAACAGAAAGAAATATAAAATGTAGGATATAATATTGCCTGGTTTCATTTATTTTTTTAACAATTTTTCTTCCAAAGAATCTTTTTCCAATTTCATTCTATTACTTACAACATACACATATGACATGGCGGTAAAATCAGTAGAAAGTTTTACTCTGATATTATATTTTTTGCCATCGTCTACAATACTTTGGATTCTGCCAATCATTACTCCATAAGGGAAATTGCCACTAGAGCCAGAAGTAACAATTGTGTCTCCTTCAAAAATTTTGTGGTGTTTACCTACATCTATAAGATCGGCTTCAGTAGCATTCCCACCTTTCCATTCTACGATACCTGTTACATTTCCTCTAGTGATTTTTGCATCAAGCAACCACTTCTCATTTAAGATTGACAATACGGTACTGTAATGTCCAGAGCAAGCATTTACTCTACCTGCCACGCCACCATTGGTCGATAACACTCCCATGCCAGGTCGAATGCCGTCGTCTGTACCTTTGTCGAGGGTGAAGAAATTCGAAAGTTTATTGGTAGAATTATTAATAACTCTAGCAGTAAGATACGAGTATTGATAAATACGAGCTGTATCTACTACTTTCTCATCAATTAGAATATTTTTTTGTTTAAGTTCCTGCAACTGTTTTCGTAACGAAGTATTTTCTTGTGCTAGATCATAATTTACAGATTTAAGTTTAAAATAATAATTAACATTATTATTCATCTGTAAGACCGCCCCTGTAAATACATTGGAAGAATTAAAAAAAGCTGAACCCTGATAAGTATTAAAATTTACCATCATCCAGCCACAAAATATTTCTAATACCAAAAAAAGAGTCAACGCTCTATAACGATAAAAGAATTCGAACAGGCTCTGCATGTTTAGTTATACAAGGCTTAATAATTTTAAGAAAATTTATAATAAAACAGAAATAAGCAACTAACTATTGAGTCATTACAACTGCTTTGTATCTTTCTACATCTTTGATTGCAATTCCAGTACCTCTCACTACTGCTAGAAGAGGCTCTTCAGCTACGTGTATTGGCAATTTAGTTTTCATAGCCAAACGTTTATCTAAACCTCTTAACAATGCTCCTCCACCCGTAAGGTGAATACCATTATCATAAATATCCGCAGATAATTCTGGAGGTGCGATTTCAAGTGCTTTTAATACGGCTTCTTCAATTTTAGAAACAGATTTATCTAACGCAAAAGCAATTTCAGAATACGATACTTTTATTACTTTAGGAATACCAGTCATCAAATCACGACCACGAATTTCATAGTCATCAGGAGGATTAGCTAATTCAGTAAGGGCAGAACCAACTTCGATTTTTACTTTTTCAGCAGATCTTTCTCCCACAAGAAGATTATGTTGTCTTCTCATGTAATCAAGAATGTCTTTGTTGAAAACATCACCCGCAATTCTTATAGACTGTTCGCAAACAATACCAGAAAGTGCTATAATAGCAATCTCTGTAGTACCACCTCCAATATCAACAATCATAGAGCCAATTGGCTGCTCAATATCGATACCCAAACCTATAGCCGCAGCAATAGGTTCGTAAATCATGTATACTTCTTTTGCACCTGCGTGCTCTGCAGAATCTTTAACCGCTCTTTTCTCTACCTCTGTAATACCAGAAGGAATACAAATCATCATACGATGAGAGGTAGTTCCAAACCATTTCTTACCGCCTCCATCTACCATTTTAATCAATCCGCGGATCATGTGTTCAGCAGCTGTAAAGTCTGCAATTACACCATCTTTCAAGGGACGAATGGTTTTTATGTTTTCATGGGTTTTTTCGTGCATTTGCATGGCTTCTCTTCCTACAGCACGTACCTTATTGGTAATTTTGTCCATGGCAATAATAGACGGCTCGTCTACTACTATTTTATCTTTGTGAATGATCAGGGTGTTGGCAGTCCCTAAGTCGATCGCAATATCACTGGTGAAAAAATCAAATAATCCCATCTTATTTAGTTATCAGTTACTAGTTTATTGTTATTTGTTTTTAGCGTTTAGTCAAACTATCGTTTTATTAAAACAAAATAGAATGATCTTTTCTCAAGTTACATAAAGTTTATGACAATATGTAAAAAGCTTTTTAATGTTTGAAATGACGAATTCCTGTAAATACCATCGAAATTCCATGTGCATCGCAGTACTCTATCGAATCTTTGTCTTTAATTGAACCACCGGGTTGTATTACAGCTTTAATGCCTGCTTTGTCGGCAATCTCTACACAGTCAGCGAAAGGGAAAAATGCATCAGAGGCCATTACTGCTCCTTCTAGACTCAATCCAAAACCTTCAGCTTTCTCAATAGCTTGTCTAAGAGCATCTACTCTAGAAGTTTGTCCCACCCCACTGGAAACTAATTGTCCGTCACGAGCAAGTACAATTGTATTTGATTTGGTATGTTTGGCAATTTTATTTGCAAACAAAAGTGCTTTTTTCTCTTCTTCTGTGGGAACACGTTTGGTCATGGGTTTCAGATCTTCAATAGTTTCTATTTTAAGATCTTTATCCTGCTCTATAACACCATTAAGCAATGTTTTGAATTGTTTAGAAGAAAGGGCTACTGATTTTCTTTTTAAAATAATCCTGTTTTTCTTTTCTGTAAGGATCTCTACAGCCTTAGGAGTATAAGAAGGAGCAATAAGTACTTCAAAGAAAAGTTTGTTTAACTCTAAAGCGGTTTCTTGATCTACTTCTTTGTTAGTGATAAGAACACCACCGAAAGCAGAAACAGGGTCACATTCTAAAGCATTCAAATAAGCTTCTTTTACAGTTTTAGCAGAAGCTACACCACAAGCATTCGTATGTTTCAAAATAGCGAATGTGGTGTCTGTAAATTCGTCGATAAGCGAAACTGCTGCATCAACATCTACAAGATTGTTGTAGGAAAGTTCTTTGCCATTTAGTTTATCAAACATATCTTCCATGTTGCCATAGAAAACACCTGTTTGATGTGGGTTTTCACCGTAACGAAGTACTTGAAAATTTTGAATACTTTGTTTGAAGTGTTTTATTTCTTCTCCGCTAAAGAAATAATTGAAGATAGCAGTATCGTAATGAGAAGAAGTATCAAACGCTCTTGCAGCAAATAGACGACGCTCGTTCAAAGAAGTTGTGCCGTCGTTGTTGGCAAGAATATTTTCTAGTAATGGATATTGATTTTTATCCGATACGATTACAACATCTTTGAAATTTTTGGCTGCTGCACGTATAAGAGAAATTCCTCCTATGTCAATTTTTTCAATAATATCATCGTCAGCTGCTCCTGAAGCTACAGTTTCTTCAAAAGGGTATAAGTCAACAATAACGAGGTCTATAGCAGGAATGTCGTAGTGAGCAGCTTCGTTTTGATCTTCTTGAAAATCGCGACGATAAAGAATTCCTCCAAATATTTTTGGGTGAAGTGTTTTTACTCTACCTCCAAAGATGGAAGGGTAGGAAGTAAGGTTTTCAACCGCTGTAACTTTAATACCAAGATCTTCGATAAATTTTTGAGTACCTCCAGTCGAATAAAGTGTTACGCCGTTTTTGTGTAATAATTTAACAAGAGACTCCAGACCGTCTTTATAATAAACTGATATAAGGGCGGATTTAATTTTTTTTGATTCCATTTAATGGGAAAATAATTTATGTACAGCTAAAATTTTATTTGAAACGGAGATAAAGAAATCTCACGTGCATTTTTACTATTTCTAAGAAGCGACAAAATTAAATAATTACAACAAAAAAAGCCCTATTTAATGGGCTAAAATTGTACAAAACTTAGAAATGTGGATAAGTTTATGCTCAGGAAATATAAACCTCCAACACTTTGGAACTGTCCAAAGGAGAAAGGTGTATGGATTTAAATACAGCGGGAAGTAGTAATGAATCACCTTTTTTAATAATTAAAGATCCACTGCCATAATTTATAGACAAGGCTCCTTCTACACAAATGTAGATTATAAAGGAATCTAACGCATTGTAATCTCTGGAAACAGTAGTGTCTAACTCCAACAAATTAGTAGTAAAATAAGGACAGGAAACGACTGGAGAAGGGGTGTTTTTTATAACTGAATAGTGTGTTTTATATTCTCCATAATACTTGTAATCAATAGCTGCCAATGCTTGTTCTGTATGGAGCTCACGTTTGTTTCCTTTATCATCTTTCCTGTCAAAATCATAAATACGGTAGGTTATATCAGAGGTCTGTTGTATTTCGGCAAGGCAAACCCCTTTTCCGATATAATGAACCCTTCCCGCAGGTAGAAAATAGACATCTCCAGCGGCTACGTTTTCAAAATTCAAAATTTCGTCTAATGTATTTTTTTGAAGATGCTCTAAGTAAGTTGTTTCAGTTATTTCTTTGTTAAAACCTGTATTTAATTTAGCGCCTTTATCGGCCTGTAGGATATACCACATCTCTGTTTTTCCAAAAGAATCATGTCTTTCTTTTGCTAATTTATCTCCTGGATGTACTTGTATGGAAAGATCATCGTTGGCGTCAATAAATTTTATGAGAAGAGGAAATTCGTTGCCAAATTGTTCGTATACTTTTTCTCCCACAAGTTGTCCTTTATATTCTTCTATCAAAGACACTAAATCTCTTCCCGAAAATGCACCGTTTTTTACTTCAGAAATAGTTCCGCTTACTCCTGATATCTCCCAAGTCTCACCACAATTAGGGAGTGGCGAAAAATCTTTGCCAAGAATTGTGTGTATTTTTTTTCCACCCCAGATTTTATCTTTGAAGATGGTTTTAAATAATAATGGGTACATAGAACTATTTTTAAAGTCTTTCCTACCCATAAAATTTCTAAGGCTTTATGGGAGTATACAATATTGATTATTTTTTAAGAAGATTCAAAACAACTGTTATAATCAATGTCTTTCTCAATATAGAACTAAATGCAACTTGTAGTATTATTATTCTAATAGGAGTCTACTTATATGTACAACTTTATAAGTTAAAGGGGTTTGAAAAATACTATATCGTAATTTTAAAATAAATAACGTAGTAGACGAAAAAACTTTTACTTTTGCTTTAATGATACAAATGATAAGCCCTACCCTGATTTTAGTGATCTTAACTATCGCTGTGAGTTTTTATGCTTGGGAGAAAAAAGATATGTATTACAAATGGATGATGAATCCATATAAAGTAAAAAGAGAAAAACACTATTATCGTTTTATTACCTCTGGATTCATTCATGGAGATTGGATGCACTTAGCCTTTAATATGATTGCCCTTTATTCTTTTGGTGTTCATTTGGAAGCTGAATTATATACATTCATGGGAAATTATTATCAGTTTTATTTTTTCGGTATTTACTTTTTAGCATTAATAGTTTCAGACATTCCTACTTATATTAAAAATAAGAACAGCTCTAGTTATAATTCCCTGGGCGCCTCTGGTGCCGTTTCTGCTATAATTTTCGCTTGCGTAATTTTGGACCCATTGAGTGAGCTTAGTATATATTTTGTTTTTAACCTACCCGCCTTCATTTTCGGAGTTCTATATTTAGTTTATTCCTATTATGCAGGTAAAAAAACGGTTGGTGGAATCAATCACGACGCACACTTATATGGAGCTGTTTTTGGGGTTGTAGCAATTATTTGCATACATCCAGCTTGTTTACCAGCATTCTTTGATCAAATAAGTACTTGGAGACCTTTTTACAATTAGTTAGCGATAAGCGCTTATTCTGAGTTTCGTTAGCAAGTTTTGGATTGAATCGGAATTTTTGAAGAACGCTAGCTTTTAGCAAGAGTGTGTAAGCAAGAGAATGAATTAGGAGAGGGGGTCTTTTTTAACCTGTATTGCTATTTTTATAATCTATAGGGATCAATCGAAATACTTGAGGAGTTTTATTGAAATTATTGAGGGAGCCATGCAATTATTATCAGAATAATAAACGAAAACCACTTTTAAAGCCTGTTTGGTTTTTTTTCAACGATGGATTGGCAAGAGCAAAAGTATTGAGAAGTCCCCCAGATTTTCGATTGATCTGGTTTAAAAAGAAAATGGTCGTCGATTAAGGATCAAAACACAAAAAGGACCCGCATATACTTGCAGGTCCTTTACAGGATCATAAACGATCAATATAATTTAAACAGTAGCCGCAGGTACGATTTGTACGAACGATCTGTCTTTTTTACCAACTTTGAAAGATACAACACCGTCTGACAATGCAAATAGTGTATGGTCTTTACCAATCCCAACATTTAAACCTGGGTGATGTTTAGTACCTCTTTGTCTTACTAGGATATTGCCAGCTTTAGCTTCTTGTCCACCAAATATTTTAATACCAAGTCTTTTGCTATGTGACTCTCTACCGTTTCTGGAACTACCCGCGCCTTTCTTGTGTGCCATTGTATTATACTATTTAAAATTCTTTATTTTATGAATAAACCTTACATTCAGGAAAAACCTGCCTGAAACGTATTAAATGCTGATTGTTTCAATCAAAACTTTAGTCAACTGAGCTCTGTGACCATTAGTTTTTCTGTAACCTTTTCTTCTTTTTTTGTGAAAAACAACAATTTTGTCAGCTTTCACTTGTTCAAGAATTTTACCAGTTACTTTAGCACCTTTCAGTAAAGGGGCACCTATGTCGATTTTTGCTCCATCGCCTAAAAGCAATACAGAATCAAATTCTACCTTAGAGCCTGTCTCACCAGCAAGTTTATCAGTATACAGATACTTGTCTTTTTCAACTTTATACTGTTTTCCGGCTATGTTAACTATTGCGTACATGTTATTGTTGTTTTATTCTTTATTAAAATCGGACTGCAAAGATATAACAATGTTTCAAAAAAACAAAAAGGTTTAATAAATATATCTGTGGATAAATATGTAGTCTATAAGAGTCAGCTAATTGACTGAAAATGAGTGAAAGTATTACTTTAAATAAAATCCCCTATAGGCTTGTATATTAATTACTTTCTATATATATTTACCTAAGTGATAGTTGAACATTGTGCATAAATATTACTTTGAAATTTGAGGCTGTTTTAGAAAATTTGTAACACTTCATTCAAGTAAAATTAAGTATTCATCCATTTTTTGTAAAAAATCACTTAAAATAAAGGCATAATAGCCCGTTTTAAGTAAAAAAATAGAGAAATAAGTGACTCTATTTGACAAAAATGGTGTTTAGAGTAAAATTAAAGAAAGAAGCGTTGAACAGGAAGTTTACAAATTAAGGTTAATAACAATGGATAAATCACTACAGGACGAGCCCCTTCTTAAAGAGAACAAACATAGATTTGTGCTCTTCCCTATTCAGCACGATGATATCTGGCAGATGTACAAAAAAGCAGAGGCTAGTTTCTGGACCGCTGAAGAGATTGATTTAAATCAGGACTTGGTCGATTGGGCTAAATTGAATGATGGTGAAAAGCACTTTGTTTCTCATATCCTAGCCTTCTTTGCAGCCAGTGATGGAATTGTAAACGAAAATCTTGCTCAAAGTTTTTTAGAAAAAGTACAGTACGCCGAGGCGAAATGTTTCTATGGCTATCAGATTATGATGGAAAATATCCATTCTGAAACCTATTCGTTATTAATAGAAACCTATATAAAAAATCCACAAGAAAAGGATAAACTTTTCAATGCACTTGAAACAATTCCTTGTGTTGCAAGGAAAGCAGAATGGGCAATGAAGTGGATAGATAACGGAAATTTCGTAGAACGTTTATTAGCCTTTGCTTGTGTAGAAGGAATTTTCTTTTCGGGATCTTTTTGTTCCATTTTCTGGTTAAAGAAAAGAGGTTTAATGCCAGGATTAAGTTTCTCGAATGAATTAATTTCAAGAGACGAAGGTCTTCATCGTGACTTTGCGTGCATGATCTACAATAATCATATTATCAATAAACTTTCTGAAGAAAAAGTTTATGCTATGATCACGGATGCTGTAACGATTGAAAAAGAATTTATCACGGATGCATTGCCAGTAGATCTTATTGGGATGAATTCAAAACTAATGGCTCAGTACATTGAATTTGTGGCTGATCACTTATTGGAAGAATTAAAATTGAAAAAAATATACAATGTTAGCAATCCATTTGACTTTATGGAGCTTATTTCTTTACAAGGCAAAACCAACTTCTTTGAAAAAAGAGTGGCTGAATACCAGAAGTCTGGTGTGATGAATGCCGATAAAGAAAACCATAAGTTTTCAATGGACGAAGACTTTTAACCTACTTATTAATACCATTAACAACAGCAAAGTAAAATTATGTTAGTTATCAAAAGGGACGGCAGACGTGAGTCTGTAAAATTTGACAAAGTAACAGCACGCATCGAAAGATTGTGCTACGGGCTTGACTTGAACTACGTTAATCCGATCTTGGTTGCCCGTAAGGTAATCGATGGGATTCATGACGGTGTAACAACCGTGCAATTGGATATGTTGGCAGCAGAACAGGCAGCGTCTATGACTACGACGCATCCTGATTACGCCATTCTTGCCGCTCGCATCGCCATTTCTAATCTACACAAAGAAACTAGTAAGTCTTTTTCAAATACAATGAAGAGACTTTATACCTATGTGGATCCTAAAACTGGAGAAAATGCTTCTTTAATTTCTAAAGAAGTATACGAATCGGTTAGGAAACATGCAGCACAACTGGATTCTTCTATTATCTACGACAGAGATTATACGTATGATTACTTCGGATTTAAAACACTCGAGAAATCTTATCTTCTGAAATTAGATGGTAAAATAGTAGAACGCCCTCAGCACATGCTGATGCGTGTAGCAATAGGTATTCACTACAATGATATCGATGCGGCGTTGGAAACCTACAACCTGATGTCTGAAAAGTGGTTTACACATGCTACTCCTACTTTATTCAACGCAGGTACTCCAAAACCTCAATTGTCTTCTTGTTTCCTTCTTACTATGAAGGACGATAGTATTGATGGTATTTACGATACATTGAAACAATGTGCTAAAATATCACAATCTGCAGGTGGAATAGGCCTTAGCATTCATAACATAAGAGCTACTGGTTCTTACATTAAAGGAACGAACGGTACTTCTAACGGTATCATCCCAATGTTGCGTGTATTCAACGATACCGCTCGTTATGTAGACCAAGGTGGTGGAAAACGTAAAGGTGCTTTTGCTGTGTACTTAGAACCATGGCATGCAGATGTTTTCGAATTCCTTGAAATGAGAAAAAATCACGGTAAAGAAGAACTTCGTGCGCGTGATTTATTCTATGCTCTTTGGATTCCAGATTTATTTATGGAACGTGTAGAGAAAAACCTTGAATGGTCACTCTTCTGTCCACACGAAGCTCCTGGCATGGCAGACTGCTATGGCAAAGACTTCGAAGCATTGTATGAAAAATACGAGAAAGAAGGTCGTGCTAGAAAAACAGTAAAAGCGCAAGAGCTTTGGTATGCAATTATGGAATCTCAAACAGAGACTGGCAATCCATATATGTTGTTCAAAGATCATTGCAATAGAAAATCAAATCAGAAAAATTTAGGTACTATAAAATCTAGTAACCTTTGTACTGAGATATTAGAATATACTGCTCCAGACGAAGTAGCTGTTTGTAACTTAGCTTCTTTAGCATTACCTAAATATGTAATTGACGGTAAATTTGATCATCAGAGATTATACGATGTTACGTATGTAGCAACAAAAAATCTGAACCGTGTTATTGATATCAATTACTATCCAGTAGAGGAGGCAAGAAAATCAAACATGCGCCATCGTCCTATCGGACTTGGAGTACAAGGCCTAGCGGATGCGTTCATAATGTTGCGTATGCCATTTGAATCGGAAGAAGCAAAAGGATTGAACAAAGATATCTTTGAAACAATTTATTTTGCAGCTATGACGGCTTCAAAAGATTTAGCAAAAATCCACGGTGCTTATGAAACATTCCCAGGATCTCCAATATCAAAAGGAATTTTCCAATTTGATATGTGGGGTGTAACACCTTCTTCAGGACGTTGGGATTGGGATTCATTGAAAAAAGAAGTGAAAACTCACGGAGCAAGAAACTCTCTGTTGGTAGCTCCTATGCCTACGGCTTCTACTTCTCAGATTCTTGGCAACAACGAATGTTTCGAGCCATATACTTCTAATATTTATTCTAGAAGAGTACTTTCTGGAGACTTTGTAGTGGTAAACAAACACCTGCTAAAAGATCTTATCAAATTGGGTCTTTGGAGTGATAAAATGAAAAACAAATTGATAGAATCAAACGGTTCTATACAAAACATCCCTGAGTTGCCACAGCACATCAAGGATCTGTATAAAACAGTATGGGAGATCAAACAAAAAACGATCATGGACTTAGCTGCTGACAGGGGTGCTTATATCTGCCAAAGCCAAAGCTTAAACATACACATACAAGATTCTAACTTTGGAAAACTTACGTCTATGCACTTCTACGCATGGAAAAAAGGTTTGAAAACAGGTATGTACTACTTGAGAACAAAAGCTGCTGTAGACGCTATCAAGTTTACGGTAGAGAAACAAGCCGATATTTCTCTAGAGCCTGTAGTAAACAACGAATCTATTAACTCTATGAAAGCAGATTTAGCTGAAAAAGAAAAAGCTGCACTCGCTTGCTCTCTTGACAATCCAGAAGGTTGTGAGATGTGTGGAAGCTAATTGCATAGGTTTCTAATACAGAAATTTCAATAATTAAAAACCCCGAATAGAAATATCTCGGGGTTTTTAATTTAAAAAATAAAAGAACTGTTTTTGCGAAAAAAAACAATTAAAATAATTAACTATACTTATGGAAAAATTAATTCTTTATACCAAAAAATTTGAATTGGTCTTCAACGAGCAAGGCATAGCAACGGTAGATGTGACGGGACTTATAGAAGAACTGGCGAAAGAGTATGAACTCGTAGATAGAAATCCGTCGATCACTATTCAAGGTAATGTGCAGTATGTAACACTGAAATTGATTCCACACAATAAAGAAAAAAAGACGGTAGGATTTTCTTTTGGAGGGGAGAATAAATAAGTAGATTTTTTTTATTATTAATAAAATTGAATTTCTACTCTTCTGTTTCTTTTTTGATTTCCGCCTGATTCAGTGCTAATGGGTTTGCTCTTCCCATATCCTTTGTACTGGATTCTGGATTCTAAAATACCTTGGGATACTAAATAGTCTTTTACGGCAAAGGCTCTTCTTTCTGATAATTCAAGATTGTATTGGTCAGAACCAACGTTGTCGGTATGTCCCGCTATTTTTATTTTCCAATTCGATTGTTGGTAGAGTATTTTAATTATCTCATTTAGATTATCAAAAGAACTAGCTAAAAGTTTATCACTGTTATATTCAAACAATACATTATCTAAAATATAGGAATCCGAAAAATTAATAATTTCATTGTTCAACATAGGTTCTTTTGATTTTTTCGTACTTGAATCAGTCGCCATCATTTTTTCAACTACAGAAACTTCATCCATATAATAATATGCAGCGTTTGCCAGCATTGGCTCGTGGACGGTTTTAAAACTGAGATGTGTAGTTTTAGTGTGAATGTTATCATGAAAATTCCCAAGTGTTAAAAATCGTTCCCCACCTTTTGCAAGATAATCTAGTTCAAGTAATTCCCAAGATCCTGTATAAGGATCTAAAGGTTTTGGTTTAATTTTGCAGTAAGCAGGAAATAAAGGAAGCACAAAATCTTGTCTATAGAAAACAGAAGAATCTACAAAAGAAAACCCAATTCGATCAGCAGAATAGATAGAATAAGACGATAGCTTATAACGGTAGGAGACAGTGTAAATTTTATCTTTCTTTAAGGTGTCGAGCAATTTCACTTGTAAATATTCACGGTATCCGTGCTTTCCTTCCCAAACTATAATACCAGCAAACCCATTGCCTGCAAAAGGAGTGGAGCTGCCAGTTACATTTTGAACACCCATATTAGAGGTGTTACATATATTATACAAATCAGGAGTACCATAACTAGGCGAATTCCAATGTGGTGCAATTTTAGTATTTCCTTTAGTTGTATTTATAGTTTTAGGACAAGAAAAAAAATCTTCGAAACCAGCATTTGGTACTAAGTTTTGACCACTCACATGAGTGTCTAAAAATAAAATTAGTAGAATAGTATAAAGCATTTTCATTTGTTTGGCTTTTCCAAGTATAAAAGTGTTACACTATTAGTTATTTTTTCTTGTTTAAACTCTTTATACCCTAGTTTAGTATACAAATGAATATTCTTGTTACTTTTAAACCCTGTAAATAATTCATATCGATTACATTCTTTGAAAAGCTGTTCGATTGTAGTCATCATGCGTTGTCCAATTCCTTTATTTTGCCAATCGTTGGCAACCATTAATTTCCCAATATAACAGGTCTCATTTTCTAATCTCCCACGAACAGAGGTAATGATTTGTCCATTAATTACACCCTTTATAATTATTGAATTTATGAATTCGGTTTCTATTGTTTTTAGGTCTTGGTGCAAAGGTGGAATGGTATAATCATTATACAATTCTGCTTCTGCTAAATAACAAGTTTTTTGTAATTGGAGAATTTCTTCTAAATCATTTTTTATAACGGGTAAAATTTCAATTTGCATTGTAGTAAAATTTCTTATTGAAGATAAGAAATTAATTTCTAAGTATAGTGAAAGGGGATTAAAAAAGAGATGCTATTTGAGAACATCTCTTTTTTAATCGTTAGTTAGGTCGATGCTTTAATAGAGATTTATTTAAAATAATAACTAAGACCCAAGCCCAATCCATTTGTTACAATTGAGGAATAGAAACCCGAATTTTTAATGTAATTCTCATAGGATTTGTCTTTTGTTGAAGTACTAGAACCGGTATAACCGACACTTCCCAGACTAGCTTCAATTGCTACTTTAGGAGAAATAAAATAGGTAAGCCCAAAATTTAAGTTGGCCGAATAGTTATAGCCATAAGAATTTGTTTTTATGATAGAAGAAGAATTGTTTATTGGTGATAAATAATCGGTATAAGAGAATACCCTTTTATTATTACTATTTTGAAGACCGAAACTTACCGATCCACTTATATAACCATAAAATTTATCAGCTATTTTTTTATAATAAGTAGCATAAGGAGATACCGCATAGTTAAAAGTATGAGTTTTGAAGGACAACTTATTATTGCTAGTTGGATATTCATAAGTATAGTTATTGTTTCCTGAAGAGTACTTTAAGGGAACTGCTATTCCAATGCAAAAATTATCACTCAGAAACAAACCAATTTTTGGACTAAGCCCTATGGTATGGCTTTTAGAATCCTGATAGTTAATACTATCTTGTGTTTTTGAATTATTATTCTGATAGGAGATAGTACCTGTTACTACTTTCATTCCTTTTTCAATCTGAGCGTTTGATACAACTGTTAGGCAAAGTGCAAAAGAAAAAATGATAACTTTTAAAATGGTTTTTTTCATGGTTTTTTAGTTAAGAGTTTAATAAAATAATAGACAATTTTAGAGGTAATACTGAAGATGATAAATGCGATTTAAATAATAGACAATATAAATGCCTAACTTATTTGCAAAAAACAAAACGCCATTAATTATGAAAGTTTAATTTGAAGTGAAATTTAAATTTTCACTTCAAACTTTTTACTTAACTCTTCTAAATCTTTTACAACAGGAGGTAATAAATAAATTCCTTTTTCCATTCTTTCTTTTTCCATTTCTCTTTCTGGATCTCCAGGTATAATTACCTTTTCTCCTTCTATAGCTTTTGCAGAACGGAATCGTTCTATCCAATTGTCCATATGTTGTTTAAACTCATCGGCAGGACGGAAGGCATCAACTCGCATAGCACCAAAGAAATGTCCGATACCTTCGCCAGGAGGATTTTCTGGCATTGGAAGAAAACTAACGAATGGCGGTACCCATGGACCATAATTGGCTCCAGACAATACTGCCGAAAAAATATCAACAATAGACCCTAAACAATATCCTTTATGACTGCTGTGCTCACGATCACCGCCAAGTGGAAGAAGAGCTCCTCCTTGCTTTAATTCATTTGCATTTGGTGTCTGAGTGCCTTCTTTGTCTTGAATCCAACCAAGAGGGGCATCAAGCCCTTTTCGTTGCAATATTTCTAATTTACCATTGGCTGCTGTTGTAGTAGCAAAATCCGCTACAAAAGCAGGTTGGTTATTAGCAGGAATAGCTACTGCAATAGGATTGGTTCCTAATAATCTTTCTAATGAAAACGTGGGTGCGACTAGAGGGCTCGCATTAGTCATAGAAATTCCGATCATATCGCTTTTTAGTGCCATCATAGCATGATAACCTGCAATGCCGTAATGATTGGAATTTTTAACCGATACCCAACCTGTTCCTACATTAGTTGCTTTGTCAATGGCGATTTGCATGGCTTTGGGAGCGACTACCAGTCCAAGACCTCCATCACCATCTACAACTGCAGTACTAGGTGTTTCGTGTACTATTCGAACGTTTGGCTTAGGATTTATTCTTCCAGTTTCCCAAAGTCTCACATATCCTACCAAACGTGCTATGCCATGTGAATCTACTCCTCTAAGATCGGCAGATAATAAAACGGTAGTCGCAAGATCTGCATCGCTTTCTGGACAACCCATTTTTATAAATATTTCTTTCGTAAAAGAAAAAAGAGTTTTATATGAATACATAATTTTATAGTTACTGCACAAAAATAATAAAAAATTATTTTTTTCTTCGCAAGGCTTTCTTAATTGGATCTGTTTCTACTTTTTTACTTCTGTCAACTTTTACACCGTCGTTGATGATAAGATTTCCTTTAGCATCCCATTCTCTCATGATAATAGGTTCTCCGGAGGTCCATTGGTCTTTAGGATATAGAGTTTCTCTTTTTCTTTTATTTTTATCTTCAAAATATTCTATCCATGTTCCTATTTTTTTGTCATCGCCATAGTGCCCTTTAATTAATACCTGACCGTTTTCAAGGAAATAATAATAATCACCCGTTTTTTCTCCAAATTCAAAAGGGATTACTTCTTTTACTTTGGTTCGATCAAAATCATAATAGGAAACTTTTGCATCTCTCTGAAAGCCTTTATGGTATTTTGCTTTACCTATCAAAATTGGATGATTATTTTCAGGTTTGTTATAATCAATTTTTTCATCTGGAGCAGCTTCTACTTGGAGCCACCATTTTTTCTCCCATTTATATTTTTCCCAACGACCGTGTTTTGTTCCCACATAAAAAATTCCTATCTCCATCAATTTCCCACCTATATATTTACTATAGGGGCCATGAAGAATTTTATAATTTTTCATCTTACTAAGTTCTTCTTTTCGAACTTTTAAGACTTTGCCTTTCATTCTATCCCATATATAAATTTCATCTACGTAACCAGTAGGTTCTTCGTGTTTTTTTAAAACATGAAATAGTTCTACTACTAATTTAGAATCTAAGCCTTCTTTAGTATAGCCTCTTTTAGCCTTTTTACCATAAAAAAAATTCCTCTTTTGTTTTTTCTTTTTATTCTTTTTTTGATTGAGTGTCGTATCGGGTTGAAAAGACAAATCTGGAAGTGTATCCCGCATCAAGGATCCTCCGTAAGGCAAATTATTTTTATCCTCCTGAGCATATAGGGTTCCTGAAAAAAATGTCAGCAGGGTAAATAAAACAATAACTGTAATTTTCACTTTCATATTAAAAGCCGTGGTCTCTGTTTGATTTCTACACAGACACCACGGCTAAGATAAAACTATTTTTTCAAATAATTATTGTATACTTCTAAGGATTAATTAAGACTGATTTCTACGCTTCTTTTTATAAAATCAGTAAGGTCCTTTCCAGAAAGCATTCCTTGAGAAAGTAAGGCAAGATCGTATACTTGTTTGGCTATTTTTTTCTGACTTTCTTCTGAAGCTTCTTTTAGAATTTTTTCTACCGCAGGGTGATTGCTGTTTACCACAACATTATATATTTCAGGCATTGCTCCCATAAAATTCATTCCTCCTCCAGTAGCAGACATATCTTTCATACGGCGCATGAACTCAGGTAACATAATAGAAACAGGCAGTTCTTCCTTAGATAATGCTTCAAGATTAACCGTCATTTTTTTATTGTCTATCGCTTTTTCAAAGACTTCTTTCACTTTAATTTCTTGATCGGAGGTTAGGATACTTTCCATTTTTATATCCTTGTCAATTATTTTTTCTATCGTTTCAGAATCTACTCGTTTTAGCGAAAATTTTTCCATTTTTTGCTCTAGCATTCCTATGAAATGGCTATCGATCACAGAAGTCATTTCCAAAACATCATAACCTTTGTTTTCTGCAGAATGGATATATACATCTTGTTTTCCTTTATCGGTAGTATACAATGCTACAATGGATTCGCTTTTATCCGTCTGGAGTGCTTTGATGTGTTCTTTGTATTTTTCAAGCGTATAGAATTCACCTTTTGTATTTGTCAGAAGACAAAAATCTTTGGCTTTTTCATAAAACTTATCATCGCTCAACATTCCGTATTTAACAAATACATTAATATCGTTCCATTTTTCTTCAAAGCCTTTAGGGTCATTATTGTTAAGCTCTGATAATTTATCTGCTACTTTTTTAGTAATGTGGGCATTGATTTTTTTAACATTAGAATCAGCCTGCAAGAAACTTCTAGAAACATTTAAAGGGATATCTGGAGAATCTATTACTCCGTGCATGAGCATTAAAAATTCAGGTACAACTTCTTTTACTTCATCGGTAATAAATACTTGACGAGAATAAAGTTGAATTTTATTTTTCTGTACTTCAAAATCAGTTTTAATTTTAGGGAAATAAAGAATTCCTGTAAGATTAAATGGATAGTCTACATTCAAATGAATCCAAAACAAAGGCTCTTCGCTTAGAGGATAAAGTTCTTTATAGAAACTTTTATAATCTTCGTCTTTTAATTCAGAAGGCGCCTTCGTCCATAGAGGAGCTGTATTATTGATAGTTTTTCCATCAAACTCAATTTCTATTGGAAGAAATTTACAGTATTTTTCTAGGATGGTTTCCAGTCTGTATTTTTGAAGAAACTCTGTAGAATCTTCGGCAATATGAAGGATAATATCTGTGCCTCTTTCTTTTTTATCACCAGGAGTGATTTCAAATTCTGTACTACCGTCGCAAATCCAGCGAGCTGACTCGGCCCCTTCTTGGTAGGAAAGTGTATGAATTTCTACATTGGTCGAAACCATAAAAGCAGAATAAAATCCAAGTCCAAAATGGCCGATAATTTGTTTTTCGTCTCCTTTGTCTTTGTATTTTTCTATAAACTCAGTAGCGCCAGAAAAGGCAATCTGGTTGATGTATTTTTTTATCTCCTCTGCCGTCATACCAATACCTTGGTCGCTGATGGTGATCGTTTTAGCAGTTTCATCTATAGAAACTGTTACTTTAGGATTACCTACTTCTCCTTTAAATTCGCCAAAAGAAGCTAGTTTTTTTACTTTTTGGGTGGCATCTACCGCATTGGATACCAACTCTCTCAGAAATATTTCATTGTCTGAATAGAGGAATTTTTTAATAATTGGGAATATATTCTCGGTATGGATGGAAATTGTTCCTTTTTCCTGCATAACTGTTATTTTTTAAAGGGTTTATAAATGTAAAATGGAAGGAATCAAATATTATTCCATGAGTCATATACTGACAAAGTTGCAGATTGAACTAGAATTTAAGAATCTTAAATTCTACCCTACGGTTCAATTTTTTATCCTGTTCTGAATTTACAGTAGAGAGAGGGTGTGTGCCACCATAACCTACTCCAGATACCCTAAAAGCTTGAATGCCTCTGCTTATTAAATAATTTTTGACGGCCTGTGCTCTTTGTTCTGATAATTTTTGATTGAGTTCTATACTTCCAATATTGTCGGTATGTCCACCCAATTCGATTTCTAAACTAGGATTGTCTTTCATGGTCCTGACCAATTTGTCGAGTTCTGGATAGGATTCTGGCAGAAGTTCGGTCTTGCTTTTTACAAACAAAATATTTTTTAATACTATGCCTTCACCTACTATTATAGGCTGAAGGTAAAAATTTTTCCGAAATATATTATCTGTAACGGAGTCTAAGGAAATGCTATCCGAAAATTTCAGATAACCTAGTACGGCTATTTTAATATATACCTTTTCATTTGAAGTAAGTTTAAATTCAAATTCTTTTTGCTCATTGCATTCAGATTTTAGTTCACCATTGCTTGAAGATTTTAACGTAAGAAAGGCAGGGATTTTATTTCCAGTTTTTTTATCAAAAACATTTCCTTTTACAAAAATATTTTCTGTAAAATCTTCTTTAAATAAGGCGTATACTTCTTTTGCAAAAAGGGATTTTTTATAAATTCGCAATTCATCCATTGAGCCATTAAAATAATCGAGTGCGAAGGGAGCACCAGGATAATCGCATCCAATCACAAGATTGTTGTCGTCAAGTTCGTAGCGATAAGGATTAAAAACTTCCGCTATCATACTACCGTCTACATAATAACGGGCATAATTTCCATCGAAACAAGCTGCTATAAAAGTCCATTTATTTAAACTTATTCCTTTTTTCTGAAGTACATTTGGGACTTCGGTGGTGACGTTACCGTCCATGTAAAACCCTTTATCTGTGCATCCCCATCGGTATTGAAAATCTTGCGTTTGGTACGATTTACAAAATATGGGTGCTACTTTATCTGTTCCTGCCAGAGGCCAAAAAACAGATTGGTCCCATTTTTTTATATTTACCCAAGCCGTAAAACTAAATTGATTAGGAAGGTAATCCAATTTTTTAGTTTCAGTGATTTGAATCATTCCATCTGTTCCATTAAACAGCATGGCTTTCCCTTCTCTTCCTTTTCTATCCGCCACTGGAGTTACTCCTCTAGTAATTATTCCATGTTGAAGATTGCCGCTTTCATCTTTTCCATTCCCATCCAAAGGATAATAAGCTACCAGTTTATCTTTATGTAAAAACTGAGAGACTCCTTTTAGGGTACTTACTAAAAGAACTAATAATAATAGGATAAGAGTCCGAATCACTTAGTTAGCTATCATGAGTAAATCGGTGAAATATACGTAATTAGGAGTTACTTATTATAATTTTTTTAGGATTATAATTACGGATATTAATTACTTGAAAGCGTATAATTTCTCAGAAGTAGATGTTTTTTTATTACTTGAATTTTTCAAGTTCCTTTGCTGTCAGACCTGAACTTACCCATTCTGGCTCAAAAAAAGCATTGTATTTTTTGTAAAAATTAAGAGCAGGCTCATTCCAGTCAAGCACTAGCCAATTCATGCCACTACACCCCTCTTCAGAAGCATGGCGTGCAGTAGCTTCAAAAAGTTTACTACCGATACCTTTCCCGCGTTGTTTTTCTGTTACCAGAATATCTTCTAAGTAAAGGCGTTTTCCTTTCCAAGTGGAATAACGATAATAATAAATTGAAATGCCTATTAGTATATCATCTGCTTCGGCTACTATTAACCCATATAAAGGATTGTCTCCAAAGGCATCTTCTGTTAGTTTTTCTACGGAGGTTTCTACTTCGTGCAGTGCGTTTTCATAGGATGCTAATTCCTTTATCAGTTCATATACCTGAGCAATGTCTTCCGTTTTACCGTATCGTACAGTTAGATCTTTCATTCAGGTAAGTTAACTATTTTCTTAGTTCTTAATCCCTAACTCATCACAATTTCAGCCAAAATAGCCAGTACCGCTGCAAGCACTAAGACAGCAAGTCTACTGATCTTAAATTTATGATCAGGACTTGTTTCAAAGAAAATAGTGGTAGATATATAAAGGAAGTTTCCTGCTACAATTGCAAATAGGAATTGGAAAATTGTTTCATCTACTTTTAGTTCATGAAATAATAAATCACTAGTAAGTAAGCCTGCAGGAGAACAAAGTGAATATACGATTAGAAGTAGAACTGCCTTGTAACGATTCTTTAGTCCAAAAAGAAGGATTGAAATAAGTGCAAATGATTCTGGTATTTTATGTAATACTAATCCAACAAGTAAAGTATGCGCACCTTCATGAGCATGGGTGTGAAAAGGATGCATAAGCAACGTGCCTTCAAGAAAAGAGTGAAGGCAAAGTGAAATAAACATTGAATAAGGTAAATGGCTATGATCATGTGAATGTCCGTGGTCATGATCCAAATGAATATGTCCGTGTTCTACACCTGAAGAAAAATATTCAAGAATCATCTGAAGAAAGAAGCCTGCCAACACATAAGCTCCTGTAAGTCTAAGATTCGTGGCTTCGTGAAACAATTCAGGAAGAATATGTATAACAGTAATAGAAAATAAATAAGCTCCACTAAAGGATAGCAGAATTTTAAATTTATTAATATTTAATTTTGGAATTAACAATACTGCCAAACCTGCAAATAGCGTGGAGATAAGAAGTACCGTAATGTTGAAGATCATTATATTGTTAGTTTATTTTGTTGCTATGAGTATTAAGCGGTCTGAAATTTCAGGATCAAATGGATTTAATTGATAATCACCAAATACATCTTTTACTTTCAAGCCTGCAAAGTTAAAATATTTAAGGAAATCTTCCTTATAAAGTAAACTTACCTTTTCTTGAAAATGATAATTTTTTCCTTTATCAGAAAAAGTAATATCTTTTACTATACGATTATTTTGTATGTTTTTTTTAAGTAGAAACTCAATATCATCTATGTATTTCACTTCTTCGGCTACAAGTTCAGTTACTACTTTTTGAATGTTCATAAAGTCCATTACAAGCGTCCCTCCTTGTTTTAATGCTTTTGTAAAAGAATCGATACAGCGTTGGTTATCTATAGGATCATCAAAGTAGCCAAAACTCGTGAAAATATTTAACACAGTAGTATACTTGTTTTCTGCAAAATTCTCCCTCATGTCATGAGTGAAGAAGTCAAGCGTTGGAGTACTGAACGTTTTTGCATATCGGATACTTTCTGGCGATAGGTCAGCTCCTGAAACTTTAAAACCTTTTTTATTCAGGTAAATACAATGGCGTCCTTTGCCACAAGGGATATCAATAATATGAGAATTAGTAGGTGGATTTAGATAGGTTGTTAGGTTATCGATAAATAATTCCGCCTCTTTGGTGTCTCTGCTTTTGTAGAGTATATGATAATAAGGAGAATCAAACCATTCGCTAAACCAATCCATTTTTTGCTATTAAGGTTCAAAGTTAAAGGTTTAATGTTGAAAGTTGAACGTTTAATGTTTTAAGTTTAGAGTTGTAGGTTAATATCCGCTAATTACTTTATAATCTTCACTTTTTATTTTTTACCTTAAACTTTCAACGTTATACTTTAAACTTCAATGCAAAAGAACTAATTTAGTAAAAAAATCACCGATGCGCGAAGATTATTTGAAACCTGATGACGAAAGCTATACTCCTGGAGATAAGGATATCGAGAAAGCTTTGCGCCCCTTGAGTTTTGAAGATTTTACAGGACAAGAGAAGATAATAGCAAATCTTCGAATTTTTGTAGGAGCTGCTCGCCAGCGTGGAGAAGCCTTAGATCATGTTTTATTGCATGGTCCTCCAGGCCTTGGTAAAACTACCTTGTCGCATATAATTGCCAACGAACTTGGTTCTTCTATAAAAATTACCTCTGGGCCTGTATTAGAAAGACCTAGTGATTTAGCTGGTTTGCTTACGAATCTTGAGCCAAACGATGTCTTATTTATAGATGAAATACACCGTCTTAATCCAGTAGTAGAGGAATATCTGTATTCTGCTATGGAAGATTATAAAATTGATATCATGCTAGATTCTGGGCCTAATGCACGGTCTGTGCAAATAGGTTTAAATCCATTTACGCTTATAGGTGCTACAACCCGTTCAGGACTGCTTACTTCACCTTTGCGAGCTCGTTTTGGAATTAATTCCCGTTTAGAATATTACGATGCAAAATTACTTTCTACTATTGTAAAACGTTCTTCTAGTATTCTTAATATGCCTATCGATGACAAAGCAGCATTTGAAATTGCTCGCCGTAGTAGAGGTACCCCAAGGATTGCTAATAATTTACTTCGTCGTACCAGAGATTTTGCTCAGATAAAAGGAGATGGCACGGTTACTTTAGACATTGCCCGTATAGCGCTTACTGCTTTGAGTGTAGATTCAAATGGATTGGATGAAATGGATATTCGTATTCTTTCAACAATTATTGATAAATTTAAAGGTGGGCCTGTAGGTCTTACCACCATTGCTACTGCCTGTGGTGAGGAAGCGGAAACAATAGAAGAAGTGTACGAACCTTTTTTAATAATGGAAGGGTACATTAAACGTACTCCTCGGGGAAGAGAAGCTACGCCTTTGGCATATACACATTTGAAGAAAATTCCTCCTGCTCAAGGTGGAACACTATTTGACTTTCCTGCTGAATAAAGTATGTTTTAAGCATGAGGTGATTTGTTGAAATCTGTAGGAATAAAATGTATACTGTTAAATGAAAAATACCTTGGGTAAATTATTAAGTCAACGACATCCAATTTTATATTTTATTTCAGTATCTCTTAAACGACTTAAGCGTTACGCTTACTGGTATCTTAGTCAAACAGCATATGTGAGTAGCTTTTCTAAAGAAAGATTACCCTTCAGAATAAAAAAACATCAGTCTGTTTTATTGAAAAAATTAGGCGAAAGCGACCAGCAGTTGCAGATAAATAAAATAGTAAACTTACAAATTGCTCATCAAAATATTAATGGAATTATTATTAATCCGGGTGAAACTTTTTCTTTTTGTAAATTAGTAGGGCTTCCTACTAAACGAAAAGGTTATTTGAATGGTATGGAAATCACATTCGGTCAAGCAAGACCTGGAATAGGTGGTGGCATATGCCAGATTTCAAATCTTATTCATTGGTTGGTTATTCACAGTCCTCTTACTGTTATTGAGCGGTATCATCATTCATACGATCCATTTCCCGATGATGGAAGAGTCCTTCCTTTTGGTAGTGGCGCTACCGTTTTTTATAATTATAGAGATTATCAATTTAAAAATAATACCAAATTTACTTTTCAGATAAATCTTTGGATTACAGATAAGTGTTTAGAGGGAGAATTGAGGGTTAATCAAGAGCTAGATTTTGCGTATCATGTTTTTGAAATGGAACATCAATTTTTAAAACAAGAGGGACTGTTTTTTCGAAAAAACGAAATTTGGAGAAATAAAATTGCGAAATTTGAGGGTGGTAAAATTTTAGAAACAGAATTAATCACTAAGAATTTTGCAAGGGTAGCATACGTACCTGATAGCTATTCTGATAAAGATAAATTAAATTTAGTTCAATGAAATCAAAATACACCCAACTACTCAAATCCAAAGCTCGTGAATTAGGCTTCGAGTATTGTGGTATTTCAAAAGCTGAATTTTTAGAAGAAGAAGCCCCGCGTCTGGAAGCATGGCTGAATCAGGGTAAGCACGGTAAGATGGTTTGGATGGAAAATCATTTTGACAAACGACTTGATCCTCGATTGCTGGTGGACGGAGCAAAGTCTGTAGTTTCTTTATTGTTGAATTATTATCCTGAAAAAGAAGTAGAGAATTCCGATTATAAAATTTCCAAATATGCTTATGGGAAAGATTACCATACCGTTATCAAAGATAAGATGAAAGAGCTTGTCTTTTTTTTGAAACAGGAAATAGGAGAGATTAACGGAAGAGCCTTTGTAGACTCAGCTCCGGTGATGGATAAAGTTTGGGCAAAGAAAAGCGGATTAGGTTGGGTCGGAAAAAATACAAATTTGATAAACAGAGAGACGGGAAGTTTCTTTTTTATAGCAGAGTTAATTCTTGATTTGGAATTAGAATACGATGGACCTATAAAAGATTATTGTGGAACGTGTACACGTTGTGTGGACGCTTGTCCTACAGATGCGCTCCAAACGCCTTATGTAATTGATGGTAGCAAATGCATTTCTTATTTAACAATCGAGCTAAAAGAAAATATACCTGAAGAATTTAAAGGTAAGATGGAGAATTGGATTTTTGGCTGTGATATATGTCAAGATGTTTGTCCTTGGAATAGTTTTTCTAAAAAACATCAGCATCAAGAGTTTAAGCCAAAGGAAGAATTGGTAGCCATGAGCAATAAAGATTGGATAGAAATGACAGAGGAGGCTTTTGGCCCCCTCTTTAAAGATTCTGCAATAAAACGCTCGAAATACAATGGAATAAGACGAAATATTACCTTTGTTAAACCAAATTGAATTAATTAAAATATTGGTTTAGAATCTGAAGGTAAGAATCGCTGAAATGATCATAACACCACCTTTTTAGCTCCAAAACATCCTCAGTAAGAAGACCTTTTAAGCTTTTGCCAAGTTCCTTTTCGAATAAATATTCGTTGAAACTGACTTTTTGGAGAATTATTTTTACGTAATCTAACATAAGTAATCCGTAGGTTATTTATTAATTCTATACAAATATATTACATGTAAAAGTATATTCAAAATCTTAGGCATTATTTAATTTAAACGAAATTATAAACAGATTATTAGCAGTTTTAAAGTACTTTTGTCTTAATATCTAAACGGAAAACTTTGCAAAAAGTTAGAAAATATATAAATAATATTAGAATAATACCTTTCTTAATACTGAACTTCTTCATTTTCAGCCCAAAAGCATACACTCAAGAAATAGCTATTTTTACTGGTAAAACTAGTTTAGCATTAAATGAAAAGTTTACTGTTACAATTTATTTTCCAAAAGATAACAAACGTGATTTTAAAGTCTATCAAAACTATTTTTTTCCTGACATAGATGATTTTGAAAAGGGAAGAACAGCTTTTTTGGAGGTAGATGAACCAAAAGGATATAAAATTACACAATACTATAAGCCAAGAAAAGCGGGAAATTTTGAGGTAAATCCAATCCATATTAAAGTAAAAGACAAGTTTTATACTTCAAAAAAAGCAATTGTTAAGGTTTCCTCAAAAACCACTAAAAAACCTGATTCGGAACCCGAAATAAAATTAAATGACAAACTGGAATTTGACGAACCAAAATTAGAGATACTATTTGATTTACAAGCTACTAAATCAAGAGTGTATTCTGGAGAGGGTGTAGGAATAACGCTTTCGTTTTTGATTTCTACTTCAAATAAAGCAGAGATCACATTTATTGATCTTGCTGAACAAAGAAAAGAATTTTTGAAAAAGCTAAAACCTGCGAATTGCTTCATAGAAGATTTTTCGATAGCAAACCAAATTATAATGGATACTGTTACTGTTAAGGACAAAAAATATACTAGATGGAAATTATATGAGGGAGTGTTTTTTCCTTTAGATTCCAATGCTATTAAAATCCCTGCAGTGAACTTTTCCATTTTAACTTATTCATTGGCTAAAAATAAACATCAAAGTATAGAAAGAAGAGTAGTTTTAAAACGTGTAGCAACAAAACCTGTTTTATTAAAAGTAATGGCTTTGCCTAATAATAGGGGTTCGCAGCAGGTTCCTGTTGGTTATTTCAAACTAAATGAAGAGGTTTCTTCCGCCAAATTCCATACAGGTAAGAGTTTCAAATATACATTTACTATTGTAGGTGAGGGGAATATTGCAACTTTGCCAGCACCTTCCATTATTTCAAGCGAAAATTTTGATATTTATGCTCCTAAAATTACTCAGCAAGTTTCTCGTCACCAAGGGAAAATAACGGGTGTAAAATCTTTTGTATATAACGTTACTCCTAAAGAGCCAGGCGATTTTCTGTTGTCCGATTATATAAAGTGGAGCTATTTTAATACTGCTAAAAGTGATTTTGATACGTTGTCTTCATCAGTTAGTCTGAAAGTACGTGGGGAAAGCCTGAAAAATAACTATATTTCGGCCAATAATCCAGGTGATTTTTATAGTAGAATCAATACGGATAACAATCAGTTGAGATTACTTGCTAAAGATACTAATTTGAAACTTTTGGCAAATGTGTTTATATTGATAATGTTAGTAATTACAGGAATTTTAGTTTTAAAAAAATGAGTAATAGTTTCGGCAAAATTTTTAAGATTACCACTTTTGGTGAATCTCATGGAGTAGGAGTAGGTGTGATTTTGGAGGGCTGTCCTGCAGGTCTGGAGATAGACGAAGAATTTATTCAATACGAATTGGGTAGAAGAAAACCTGGTCAATCTAAAATTACTACTCAGCGAAAAGAAGAAGATAAAATTCAGATTCTTTCTGGTGTTTTTGAAGGAAAGGCTACGGGAACTCCTTTAGCTATGGTAGTCTATAATGAAGATCAACGTAGTAAGGATTATTCTCACATAGCAGATAAATACAGGCCTTCTCATGCCGACTATACTTACCAAGAAAAATATGGTATTCGAGATTATAGAGGAGGAGGAAGAAGTTCTGCGCGTGAAACGCTTGCTCGTGTGGCAGCTGGAGCGGTAGCTAAATTATTTTTAAGAAAAATAGGAGTTGAAGTCGTTTCATACGTTTCCCAAGCAGGTGCATTGAAGCTCAATAAGCCTTACCAAGAGTTGGATCTTAGTAAAACAGACGATAATATAGTTAGATGTCCTGATCCAGAAATGGCAGAGAAAATGATTGAATTAATTGATCAGGTTCGAAAAGATCAAGATACGATAGGTGGTGTGGTATCCTGCGTTATTAAAGGATGTCCCGTTGGTTTGGGTGAGCCCGTGTTTGATAAACTTCATGCAGAACTCGGTAAGGCTATGTTAAGTATCAACGCTGTAAAAGGATTTGAGTACGGTAGTGGTTTTGAAGGTATTTCCTTGAGAGGCTCAGAACATAACGATGAATTTATAATAGAAAAAGGAAAAGTACGCACGAAAACAAATTTTTCAGGCGGAGTGCAAGGAGGTTTATCTAATGGAGAGGATATTTATTTTCGAGTAGCCTTTAAACCTGTTGCTACTATAATGAAAGATCAAGACAGTGTAAATCAACAAGGAGAAGCGACCACTGTATCGGGCAAAGGAAGACACGATCCATGTGTTGTGCCACGTGCCGTACCTATCGTGGATGCTATGGCTGCGTTGGTTATAGTAGATTTCTTTTTAAGAAATAAAGTTGTGAAATTAGAAGACTTAATAAAATGAAACGTATGAATGTGGCGTTAGAAATATTACAACTCCACATTCATAAGTTCTACCCCCCATTCGCATTCAAACAGTTCTCCTTTTTTTAAAGAACGCATTCCTGTTTTTTCTTCAAATATCCCATTGTGGTCAATAAAGTCAGCTATTCCATACCAAGGCTCAATACATATAAATGGACCTGGCTTTGACCAGATGCCAAGAAATGGATAACCAGCAAAATGAAATTTAAAAATTTCGCCTTTTGTTTTATGTTTCAAAGAAATAGAATCGGATTTATAATTTTTAAAAACTAATGCATCGTTTTTGAATAATTCGTATGAAAGAGGAATTGTTGTTTCTTCATTTAAATAAGGTATTGTTTCATTGCTAATTAATCCATCCTTTAAAACATGAAGACTTAATGTTTCAGGTTTACTAAATTCCAGATAGTAATCTTCGTAATTGCTATTTTTAGAAAGAGGACAAGTAAATCCTGGGTGACTACCGATTGAAAAGTGTAACTTCTCATCTTGGTGAGTAATTACTTTGTATTTTGTACTTAGTTTTCGTCCTGAAAGAATATAATAAATCTGGAGTTCAAATTTATAAGGGTATTTTTTTAGTGTTTCTTCATTATAAACTAGGGAAAGTACAATTTTGTCAGAGCTTGATTCTAAAACAGTAAATTCCATATCACGAGCAAAGCCATGTTGGGGAAGGGTATAAATTTTCCCATTTGAGGAATAAGAGTCATTTTTTAAACGTCCCACTATTGGAAATAATACTGGAGAATGTCTGCCCCAAATAGAAGCATCACCTTTCCATAAATACTCAATTTTAGACTTTTTATCTAAGATACTAGTGAGTTCTGCACCATGTGTTTTTATAGAAACCGAAAGTTCATCGTTTGAAAGAAATGGCATATTAGATTTTTTTTTCAAAGAAAAGCATTAAATACTATGATTCAAATTTTATAACGTATTGAATTATTGATTGAAATAGGATTAAGTTTTCTAAAGTGGATATAACTTTTTTTTAATAAAGACGTACAGTGAACTAATGGTATTTAAAGAGATATTAAATATAGGTATTAAAGTGAAACGTTCTTTTACTTAAATAGTATTTTGGTGTTTTTAAGAGGTTTTAAGCAGTAATTAAGAAGATATAAAATAAGTAAGATTAATACCGTTTTAGGTACTTTAAAAGTAATTTTTTGTAAAAAAAACATGAAAAATAGTTGGAGTCTTATAAATTCAAATCATAAGACAAATACAAAGATCATTTAGTTGGTTGTAATATTAGTTGTTTAGTTAATAACCCAATCTTTCTATCTAGGAAGATTGGGGTTTTGTAAAAGTAAAGCATTAATAATAATCAAATGTTGAAAATGAAGAGATTATTACCAATATTATTCTTAATAGGTATTTTTACAAATCTAAGGTCGCAAGATCTTTCATTGAAAGATACCCTGAAGCAAACAGATGTAGATGTAGCTCCGGTTTGTAAACAAATCATAGGTTATTATCCATCTTGGCAAATGTATAAAAGAGGAGGGTTGGTAGTTCCTGCAACTCTTAATTATGAGAAATATACAATTTTAAATTATTCATTTTTTGCACCTGATTCGTTAGGTTACTTAAAAGGAACTGACGCTTGGGCAGACAGTATTCTATTAAGAGGAAGAATAGATTGGGGAACAAGTACAAATGATTTCTATTATTATTACCCAAATACATCTTTGATAGACAATGCTCATGTATGGGGTGTAAAAGTAATGGTATCAATAGGAGGTTGGACGCTTTCTGAAAATTTCCCAAAAATAGCTGCTGATCCTGTTAAGAGAGCAAACTTTGCCTCCGAATGTGTAAAGGCTTTAAGAGATTATAAATTTGATGGAATTGATATTGACTGGGAATACCCAGGCTACACAGAGCATAAAGGAGTTCCAGAAGACAAGCAGAATTTTACGTTACTGATGCAATCTATACGCGACTCTATTGACGCTTATGGAAAAAAAATAAAGTATAAATTTTTACTAACAGCAGCCTTAGGTGCAAACAAAGGGAATATGGAATTCATTGAATGGGATAAAGTGAAAACTATTTTCGATTATATGAACCTTATGACGTATGATTATAATGGTACATGGAGCCCAGATGCAAATCACCAGACCGCATTATATGAGCCAACGAGCGGTTGGGGAGGTAGTGTAGATGGTTCATTTAAATTGTTGACTGAAAAGTATAATGTGCCTGTTGAGAAATTAAATATTGGAGTCGCATTTTATGGAAGATCTCTTTTATTGAAAGGGCCAGGAGAAGATATCTATACAAAAAATCATCTTTCACTTCAAGATAGTATTACTTATTCTACCGATTTAGGAATGCCTCAGTACTATGATATTCTTTTGAAAATGAAAAATTTCGAAAGAAGATGGGATGACGCTGCCAAAGCTCCTTATCTAATAGGTACTCCAGGCAAACGACATACCTTTGTTTCTTATGACGACGAACAATCGGTAAGATTAAAATCAGAGTATGTATTGAAAAAAGAATCTGCTGGAGTTATTATTTGGGATATTACGGGTGACTATATAGAAAAGTCTGAAGGCTCAGGATCAATTAAAGGAACACCTTTGGCTGATGTAATCACTGATGTTTTGCAGCCTTGCCGCAAAAAACAGATTAAAAAAAGATGGAGATAATATTTATAGTGTTCAACTACCAGAATTATTAAGCTAATGTCAGTAATACTAAAAATAACAATGATAAGAAATCAGATTTTCAGGCTTGCATGTCTAGTACTATTAATACATGTATTTGCTACAACATCTTCTTATGCAAAGGGCCCTTCCGATAGTTCTGAAGTTTCAGTTGTACAAACGAATAAGAAGCCTTCAGGTATTTCTCTGAGTAATTTATACGCTCATTTTAATAGTAAAAGCCTTTTGGATACTACACCAGCTAAACTGCCATTGGGTTTATCGCTCAATGATATTAAAGTAACTGGAGTAATTAGATTTCTTTCTATCTACAGAAATATGGATAAATCATACTCTGATATGATTACTTCGCAAAAAAACTTTTCTTTTGCAGATTATCCAATTGTTGGTGTGGGTTCTAATAACAATGGAGGTTTTCCAATGTTGGAATTGAATCTGGCTAACAGTCCTCTATCTAAATTTCAGTTTAATGTTGGGTATTCTTTTGCTCAAAATTTTACAGGAAACCAATCCGATAGTTCAATGTCTAAAATTTTAAGTTCTAGACAAAATTTGAGATTTTCTGGAAAATGGGCTGCTGGTCCTGTTAGAGTTGGCTTAGATGCAGGTGGAATTTTATGGACTAAGATGAGTCGCCTTACAATGGGTCAAACGAATTATAGAGATAATTATTTTGATAGAGTGCCTTGGGATTGGTATAGAAATTCCTTTTTACGTTATGAAGAATATTATTCTTTATCCACGAACATAGGCGCAGAAAGTGCCGGAAGATCGCCTCTATTAGGATATATATTAAAAACGGATATTCTACCTTTGAGCACAAAAATTACAATGATCTATGGTAGAACAAATTTAAATACTACTGTTGGAAATGCTATCAATGGTTTTCCATCTTCCACCTTTGGCACTCGTATCGAGAAATCAATTTTCACAAGAAGAGTAGCTGGAAATATTGGACTTAATTATTACAAAAAAGATGCGAACACCAATAGCCGTACAGGTATTAAAGATGAACAAGAAATAGTATCTCTAGATGTAGCATTGAAAATTAGGAAATTGAATTTTTCTACAGAGTTTGGTCGTGCTAGAATAAATAATCCTCGATATAAAAATGCAACGGGCAATGCCTTTGTAGGGAAAGTAGAATTAGATAGAACGGTTACAGCATTTCCAATTTCTCTAGAGTATTATCATATTGGATATAATTATGCCAGTCTCGATGGTAGTGTAATGAATTCCAATACTTCTGTTAATGCAGGTGGATATGGAAATGAGTACATCTATGACAATATGTTGTTTATTAATGTGGCTCAACAAGTGGGACAAATTGCAAACAACAGACAAGGATTTTCATTGAGATCAGAAAGTAATATCAAAAAATTAAAAATTCAAATTGGAATAAGTGGAAGTCAGGAATTACAAAATCTTCACGATACTGTAACGTTTCAACACAGAGTTAACTCTTTCTCTCGTTCTAGATTCAGACCTTGGTTTATGGCGGGCGGAGAGTATGGAAGAATCAAAGGTGTTTGGTTGACCACCTATGAAACCGTTACGATCACAGATACAATCAGCAATTATAAAAAAGGTTTTAGTAACCTTGAATTATTTCTGAAATATAAATTCAGAATATTCAATAGAGATTTAGTAGTATTAAACTTTAATACTTTTAATTCGATACAAAAAAATAACATTACCCCTACCTTTAATGACAAGGCTTTTATTAGATTGTTTTTTGAAGACATTACACTTGCCTATAGGTTAGGTAAAAAATATAATATTGTTGCTAATGCTGGTTATGAAACCGTAAAAGGCAATCGTTTTACTCAGTTGTCTAGTGAAAATAACGAACCAATAGACCAAGTAGGATATGCTTATGGTGGAGGTATTGATTATGATTTTACCGCAAATGCTGGAATACATTTGAGACATAAATGGATGTCACATAAAGACAAAAACTTTGTTCTTGATCAATTTAAAGGACAAGAAACAACGTTAGAATTGAAAATATTCTTTTAATAAATTAAACTAGACTAAAATATTCTTTTAATAAATAAATTATAATAAGATGAAATACAAAGTAGGTTATATAGTTTTCGTATTCTTATTGTCTGTTTGCTCTACCTCTTATGCACAGGTGAAGTTTAATTTCAACGGATTGGGTCGGGCGATTGTGACTAGTAATAAGATTGGTGGTGAAACACTCAAAGGCGACACACTTTCTCCCTCAAAAGGTTTGAGTGGTTATACTGTTTTTGATTTACAGCCAAATCTTATCATTAATAATAATATTAAGGCAAATGTTATTCTTCGTATGAGAAATCCATTTGGATCTTTTTATGGAGCGAACACCCTCTTTTCTTTCCGTCAATTTCAGATTATGGGAAAAATTGGTAAAGTAGTCGAATACGAAATCGGTGATATATATTTAGGTGGAGGTATGACTAGTTATACTATGTACAAACCATTTGAAATGAATCATGAATTTGAATCAGACATTCATAGCCAACGTCGTAGTGTAGCCGAGTATGAGAATTTTGTAAGCGGAAATCTTTGGAGACTTCAAGGTGTGCAAGGCAGATCAAACTTTGGTTTTAATAAAGGAATAAAAAATCTTGGTATTAATATCTTCGCAGTTAGAACAAATGCTTCTAATGAGAAATCTATTCCAGATAGAATCATGGCTGGTGGTAGAATCGGTATTGTGCAAAGTGAATATCTTGCAGTAGGTTTAAACTACGTTAATTTACTAGACGTTACCGTAAATCAGGATGAAGTAGAGTATTCTAATAGTGTATTAACGGGTGATGTGAAACTTACATTAAACCGTGATAAATTTCTTGTTCAGTTGAATGGTGAACTAGGTAGTTCTAACTTTAAAAACGTACAAGTATATAACGATAGTACAGTACAATATACAGACTACGTTACGGAGGCTGGTATTAAAGGAGTTTACAAACCTGCTAAAGTAAAATTATTTGCTACCTATAGATCTGTCGGAGCTCAGTTTTCAAGCCCATCAGCTCAAACTACAAGAATGAATGTAGATCAACCTAATAGTTTGTTTACTAGAATATCTGGAAATGCTGTTTTTAGAAATCAAAATATTTACGATAGACTTACTGATGAGCAATCCTATAATCGTTCTATTTCTGCAGTGTTGTATAATTTCCTTCCTCAATATGGTAACATCACACCTTATGGAGACGCAACTCCTAATCGTGTTGGTATCTCTGTAGGATTAGGTTCGGATACATCCGCGAAAATTATTAAAGTAGAAGCACGTGCGGATATGTTTAATGAAATAATTGGAGAAGGTGTTGCAGATAAAAGAAAATACGCTGCTTACAGAGGAGGTTTAGTATTTAACTTTGGAGATCTTTTGAAAATAAATAGAAAAATGAGTGTTAACACTGGGTTCCGTCAAGAAACTACTACAAGAGGTGGAAATGCTCCAATTGATTTCAAAAGCACACTCATTGACCTTGGTGCTACAGTCGAAGTGTTTAAACAGTTTGACGTTTTAGTAGGTACAAAATTACTTGCTGCTTCCGGAAACGAATACTTAAGTGTTAGAGATCAATTCAATCTATTGTCTGATTTCACTGCTTATAACTTGGACTTGAAAGAACAAATTATTTCACTTGGATTAAGATTGAGATTTTCTGAGCGATCTTATTTGACTGGTACTTATAATACTAGTACCTATAAAGAAATTCAATCCAATAATTATAATTACAACATTAACCAATGGTTCTTTAATTATACGCTTGCATTCTAAATCATAGAAACATGAATAGTAAAATAATATTTTCACTTAGTATATTTTTATCTTCATTGATTATATTCAGTGGGTGTAAAAAAAAGAATGAAACTATTCTAGGTCCAGAGTATGGTGCTGCTCCAGCAGATTTTAGTGTGGTAAATAATAAATTTGATGCTTACAATATTGTAAAAACGTCGGGCTTCACTTCTGGTATACCTACTAAGGCTGTAAATATTCAGACAAATCACCAATACTACAAAACTACTTTTAGTCATAAAGTAGGTTGGAAACTTACGATTTCATCTTGGAAATCAAATGCTAAAAAAGTATTTAGTGGATATTCAGATTTCATAGATGAAACCAATGCTAAATGGGATGGAGGTAGCTCAAACGATTATTTCTTTGGTTATAATACTACCAACGATTCTGCTGAGGTAAAACTTACTTTTACAGGTTCTAGTTTCTATATAAGAGATACTATAAAACTCACAAGTATGAAAAACTACCATATGGAAATATTCAATGGGGTCTCACATTATCTTGTTGATGATTTTGAAGGCACAAATCCTGCAGGAACGTTTAGTTCATTTTATATTGACCAACAAGATATAGGTGGAGGTAACGAAGGAAACAACGCTTATAATCTAGTTAAATGCCAAGGGAATTTTAGTTATAAAATGAGAGGCATCGATATAAATAATAATACCTATTTAGGTAGTTGTAATACACCTACATTAAATGATATTCCTGCCAATACCTTTAAAGAAACTGATCCAAATAAAATGTTTGTAAATTTATATATTTTTGGAACTGGTAGACCTAATACAACGGTAAGTGTTATTGCTTATGAAAATGATGCAGAACATGGTGTAGGCGTTAGTTTAAATCAAACAATAAATGACAAACTTATCTATCAAATAGCTGTGGATTGGACTGGTTGGAAATTATATAGTTTTAAATACAGTGCTTTCCGAAAACCTAATAGTGGTGGTGGTCTTGGCAATAATCGCCTTAATCCCGAAAGATTATCAGGACTTGCGATGGAATTGGATTCTTATTCAGCTCCTGGATTTGATGTAGAGGCTTATGTTGATATGGTAGTGGTAACTGAAAATGGTACTTTTCAGAAATAAATTTAAGTTGTTTTAAAAGTAAAAAAGTATGAAAAATTTTATTCGCTTAAGTATAATATTCTTTATCATCATTGGTATATTTATTTCTTGCAAA
>JANOTP010000140.1:0-9698 GCA_031416415.1 Cytophagales bacterium
GTGGAGACACAAACAACGGCATAAAAAAATGTTTTTTTGTTCTTAATTTTTAAGTTATTATATTCATACCATAATCGATCACAGCTTTAAAGAGGTACTATACTATTTACAATACACTACTATGGAAGAAATCGGGATCCTTGGATTACTGCTAATATTAATAAATGTTGTTGTTTCCTACCAAGGAATTAAAACGCACAGTTTTCTTGAAAAATATTCTTTTCAAGTAGACGAACTCTTAATTAAAAAAGATTACAAAAGACTTGTCACTTCTGGGTTTTTACATGTAGGTTGGATGCATCTATTTTTTAATATGATGACCTTGTATTTTTTTAGTACAGATCTGGAAAATTCATTTGGTGAATTAAAATTTGTGGCAATTTATTTCGGCAGTTTATTAGGGGGGAATTTGTTTTCATTATTTATTCATAGAAATCATGGAGACTATAGTGCTGTCGGTGCTTCTGGAGCTGTTAGCGGAATAGTATTTGCCTCTATCGCACTCTTTCCGGGAATGGAGTTAGGCTTTTTTGGACTGCCGTTTTATATACCAGGTTGGGCTTATGGACTTTTATATGTGCTCTATTCTATTTATGGTATCAAATCTCAAAGAGATAACATTGGACATGAAGCGCACTTAGGCGGAGGCTTGGTAGGTTTGTTACTTGCGATAGCAATGGTGCCATCGGCTTTGCTAAATAATTATATTCCTATACTGTTAATTTTAATTCCTTCGATGATTTTTATCTATATGATACTTACAAAACCTGAATTTCTTATGGTCGATAATTTGTTCCAAAAATCTAGAACGTTTCATGATGTTGATGAAAAATACCATTCAAAAAAAATATTAAAAGAAAGGGAGCTTAATAAATTGTTAGAGAAGATTAGTGTAAAGGGTATAAATAGTTTGACAAGTAAAGAAAAAGAAAAGTTGAATCAATATTCTAATGAACGATAGGTGAAATTGAGTAGTTGTATTTCTAAATAAATGAAAATGATAACAAAGGAACTAATTATCGAAAAAGAAAAAGAGCTCTTAGAATCGTTGAAAAATAGTAATGTTGAAAAAATAGATGAACTATTGCACGATGAGTTGCTTTTTATAATTCCAAATGGTCAAACAATAACTAAATCAATAGATCTAGAAGCATATCGAACAGGTAATATGATTGTTAATTCTATTTTATCGAGTGAGCAGTTAATTTCAATTGTTGACGATACTGCAATAGTATCTGTTAGAATAGAATTAGAAGGTAAGTATTACGAACAGTTGATAAATGGCAGTTTTCGGTATTTACGAGTTTGGAAATTTGTGAACAGTAAACTAAAAGTAATTGCAGGGAGTTGTATTCCATTGTAACTACTAATAAATATAATTTAAGCTGTAATTTAATATATCTTCTATCTGTTTATAACTCCCTAGCTAGCAATTGCACAGGGATAATATATTTTAAATTAATAAATTAAACAATTTATATATGGCTAATCTAGGGGCAATTTATTTAATAATTATTGGTATAGTAATAGGTGTGTTAACGCTAATAAAGCCCAAATTTTTCTGGTATCATCCCAAAGCGAATTTTATAAAACGATTTCTTGGAGAAAAGGGTACAACTTTATTTTATCTTTTTTTAACTATTATAATTTTTTCGTTTGGTATTTATTCTTTCAAGAATAGTGATACAGAAAATGAGTTAGAAAAAATCGCCATAATTTATCAAGAAGGGAAAATTGATGAAGCACAAAATAAGCTTTTAGTATATACTTCTAACTCCCCGAATGATTATTTGGCTTGGACTATTCTCGGTAATATCTACCTAGATAAAGAGATGTATGATAAAGCAAAGTCGTGTTATGATAAAGCTATTATTGCAGATCCAAAAGCTTCTGAACCTCAATCAGGGCTAGCGAGTATATATACCCAGTATGGTGACTATGAAAAAGCAAGAGACTGTTATTTGAAAGCAAATGAATTAAATCCAAACCAAGGAAGCATACTTGCAAATCTTGCAGGTGTTTATAATAATTTAGGTGATATGGGAAAAGCTATTGAATTAGGCGAAAAATCAATTCTTCTTTTACCAGAGAGTCCTACGCTATACGCCAATCTTTCTATATACTATAATAAGGTAAACCAACTTGAAAAGCGTGATAAAATGCTTAATAAGGCTAAGGTATTAGGTTACGAGGATATGCAATCACTGATTGATGCCTATGAAATATCTGATGACACCGTAAATTAGAAAAAGTAGTTAGTTAAAAACGTAATTAAGGCTGAGATACAATGAAAACTTATTCTTGTTTATAACTCCTACCGTTGTTCGTAGTCTCCAGACTACGAACTCTAGATAAATTGAAGTCTGCGACTTCACGCCACAGGCGAAGAGCGAGGCAAATGTTACCCCAAATATTATTCTATAAATGAAATTTTTACAAGCCCAGATATATCTGCATAATCCTTTTTTGTGGATGATTATCTTGTTGCCAGAATTGAAAATTAGTGTTCCTTGATTTTTTTTTCCAGCTGATTTAAATAACCAAAGTATCCATCTTTTTCTACTTTATTTCCCCAAATGAAAATGGCCCATCTCTTGAAATGATCATATGAACATGATTGATCATAATTACCCAGCCGTGTATAACGTAATCCTTTTTCATGAATACAGTAATTCATACTGTCTACTATTATGTCTTTATATATTCTGCGACTAAGAGTATCTACCCATTCTACAGTTGAAAAGGTGACAAAATACATACCTTCAGGATTGGAAAAAGCATAGGATGATGACATAGATAAAAATTAAAAAGTTGAAAAAATAATAATACATTCAAAAGTAAAAATAAATTAGAGCTCTTCAAAATATGTTTTTAATTATTTCAGGAAAGGAAATAGCGTTAAGATACTAAGTAGCTTCAGTTATCGCCTGCGGCGTGAAGTCACAGACTTCAATTAATCAAACGTTCGTAGTCTCAGACTACGAACAACAGGGGGAGACTAAGAACAATAGGGGTAATTCAATAAATTTTATATCTGTTTATAACTCCCTACTTTTCATATAGGATAACCTAGCTAAATTTAATAGTTTTGGTTAACCAATTTTCTTTCTTATTTCATGAAGGTCTGTATTGCCGAAAAGCCAAGTGTTGCCAAAGATATTGCAGAAGTGCTTGGTGCAAAACAACGTAACGACGGCTATTGGGAAGGAAACGGTTATCAGGTAACGTGGACATTCGGTCATTTTTGTACCCTCAAAGAGCCACACGATTATACAGACCAATGGAAAATGTGGCGCTTAGAAGACCTGCCGATGATCCCTCCAAATTTTGGTATCAAACTTATTGATAACCCTGGAGTTCAAAAACAATTTAAAGTAATAGAAAAATTAATTCTTGCTTGTACAGAGGTTATCAATTGTGGTGATGCTGGGCAAGAGGGAGAACTTATACAACGTTGGGTATTGTTAAAAGCAAAATGTGCTGTTCCCATAAAACGCTTGTGGATTTCCTCCTTGACAACAGAAGCCATTCGCGAAGGTTTTTCAAAACTGAAAGAAGCTGACCAATATAATAATCTCTATGCTGCTGGTAGTGCAAGAGCTATTGGTGATTGGCTTTTGGGAATGAACGCCACACGTTTATTTACTAAGAAATTTGGACAAGGGAAAATTGTTTTGTCAATAGGCAGAGTACAAACGCCTACGTTGGCTATGATTGTGCAACGACAAAAAGAAATTAATGCCTTCGTTTCAGAAGAATATTGGGAGCTGAAAACAATCTATCGAGATACTGAATTTACGGCTACCATAGAGCGTTTGCGCTCTGTAGAAAAAGCAGCGAAAGGATTAGAATATTTACAAGGACATCCGTTTATAGTTACCTCTTTTGAAATAAAAGAAGGTAAAGAAGGGAATCCAAAATTGTTTGATTTGACTTCTCTTCAAGTGGAAGCAAATAAAAAATTTGGTTACTCTGCAGAAGATACCTTGAAATATGTGCAAAGTTTGTACGAGAAAAAATTTGTTACCTATCCAAGAGTAGATACAACGTATCTTTCAGAAGACTTGTTTCCAAAGGTGCCAGGGATTTTAGAAGCGTTGACTTTTTACAAAGCGTTAACAGCTCCTGTTTTAGCAAAACCTATTTTAAAATCAAAAGCAGTATTTGACGATAAAAAAGTAACAGACCACCATGCTATAATTCCTACAGGGGTAACACCTTCGTCGTCTTTACAACTAGAAGAAAAGCGTATTTACGATTCAATAGCACGTAGGTTTATAGCAGCCTTTTATCCTGAATGTAAAGTTTCTAATACTACTGTGCTTGGAAAAGTTGGTCAGGTAGAGTTTAAGGCTACTGGTAAACAAATATTAGAACAAGGATGGAAGGAAATATATGCTAACGATAAGTCCGATAAGAAAGAGGAAGGAGAGGGGGAGGAGGAAAAAGTAATGGCTAATTTTGTAGTGGGTGAAACGGGGCCGCACAAGCCATTAATACATCAAGGTAAAACAACTCCACCTAAGGCATTTACGGAAGCTACCTTGCTGCGCGCTATGGAAACTGCGGGCAAACAAGTGGAAGATGAAGAGATGCGAGAGCTTCTTAAAGATAACGGTATTGGAAGACCCTCTACTCGTGCAAATATTATTGAAACCTTATTTCGACGTAAATATATTGAACGAAAGAAGAAAAATATATTTGCCACTCAAACGGGTATGGATTTGATTGATTGCATAAAATCTGAATTGTTAAAAAGTGCTGAATTGACAGGTAACTGGGAACGTAAGTTACGCTTGATTGAAAAAGGAGAGTATCAACTCGAAACGTTTAAACAAGAGTTGATCGAGATGGTGACTGATATTACAAAAGAAGTTAAGAGTAATTCTTATCGAGCTATATTTATTGCGCCTGATAAAGTTGAGGTAAAAGAAAAAATAGGAAAATCTGAAAAAGAAAATAAACCGAAAGACATAAAAGTAAAAGAAGAAATTTCCATTGAATCGTTAACATGCCCAAAGTGTAAAGCTCATTTATTGAAAAAAGGAAATTCTGCATATGGTTGTTTGAATTTTAAGGTATGTGGTTTTAAAATGCCGTTTATACTACTTGGTAAAAAGCTTACAGACAAACATTTTTTTGACTTATTAAGTAAGGGCAAAACTGCTAAGATAAAAGGCTTGAGGATTCCAGGATCTGAAAAAGATATAGAAGGGAAATTGGTGTTGGATAGAAATTTTATAATTGGACTAGAGTAATATTTAGTTTTTTTAATACTGAGAGTGAATTCTATTAGCTATTTTAATTAACTAAATTTTATTTATTTAACTTCCCCTAATTCAAAAATACCCTTTTCGCGTACCCATTTTAATTGAATAGTTTTATAAGTAAGTTTTTTGAATTTTTCAAAGTAGCTCATATAATCTATTCCATTTGCTTCATAGGCTTGTTCACAGATAGGATCAATCCTAGCTGAAATGGAAGTACCATATTGAGGAAGTGTATAATGAAAGTCAACTGGGATGAAATTTTTTTCTATAACTTTTAAATTTTTTAAAGATAGAGAAGGTAGTGTTCCATTGGTCACGTCTACCCACTTGTTAGTAGTGTAGGTGTAGAATTTGAGTAAATAACTATCACAATCACCACCTTGTTGATAATAATTAACAGCAATAACCTTAGACTTATCAGATTTAATAAAATAGCTCATTGTAAAGCGGAATTCTAATTCCTCTGACCCATCTACAATGCTTATGTAAGCATTTTTTTTATCAATAGTAACTTTACGTTTTGGAGTGTTTTTTAAGTATAGTTGTCGTCCTTTAAATTTATCGGATTGATCTTCTTCTATTGTCCAGTATTTTTCAGATGGAAGTAAGAGGAAATATTCTGAAATATCTTGAGGAGCGTTTTGAATATCTTTTTTAGTTCGAACCTGCCCAGTAGTAGGAAGTATATAAAGAGAGAATAAGATTAGCAGGAGTAGTTTGTTTTTCATACTACTAATCTACATAAAACAAGTATTAATCACAATATCGATAGCGCTTGATTCTTTCAATTGTAAAACTTAACTTGTTTAATTATACTATCTATAAGTAGTTAATGATGGATTCTTATTTTATAGAAATTTCACTTCAGTTGTTAGCAATAGTTATTAGCGTTGTTGCGCTTAAAAAAAAGACAGTGTCATGGTCTGGTTTTTTATGTATGGTTATTATTTCTTCTTTTTTTATTTGGAACAACGGTCTTGCGGCTCTTGTGGTTTTATTTAGTATGTTTATCAGTTCGTCTATGTTAACTCTGTACAAGCATTCTGTTAAAGTACAGTATACCGAAAAAGTACTTAGAAAAAATGGACCAAGAGATTATGTTCAAGCAATTTGTAATTTAGGAGTTGCGTTTAGTTGTTTTCTTTTTTATATCTATAGTAATGATAAAGGGTTTTTATTGGCTTTACTTTGTTCTGTAGCAGCAAGCAATGCAGATTCATGGGCTTCAGAAATAGGAGTGTTGAGTAAGAGAAAACCTGTTTTGATTACTAATTTTAAAATTTGTCAACCGGGTATTTCTGGAGGGATAACGTTGCTTGGGAGTCTTGCAGGTATCTCAGGGAGTATTTTTATTGCAATTATTTCCGTTTTTTTAAAGTCATCGATACCATTGGAAATAGATTCTATTGATTTATTTTTATGGATTACAATTAGTGGAATTTCAGGTCTTTTCTTAGATTCCCTTTTGGGTGCAACGATACAAGTTATTTATAGAGATGCGAATGGAATTGAAACTGAAAATACTATTTATGGGATAACGAAAAGTAGAGGATTGGAATGGATCAATAACGATTTTGTAAATTTTATAACTTCCTTTTATACTGCGGTATTAGTATATATAATTTACCATCTGTAAACTTCTTGTCCTGTTTTTTATTGTTCGTTTATTTTATTCTTAATACCTATAGAAATTATTCAGTTAAAACCTATATTTGTAACGATAGCGATAAACTCCTTCATTTAAAGTGCTAAAAAAGTCTAGTCTTTAATCCCTTTAGTTTGTTGCGAACTATAACTTAGATGGATATAATAAAATACAACAACTATTAAAACATAAAAATGATACTAAAATTATTAACCTTATTTTTGTCATTTTCGTCAACTACAATCGAAAACGACTCTATTATTACTGAAGCTGAAATGATAGGCAAGTGGCGGATTAACTATTGTTATGAGAAGGTAGATTCGTGCAAAAATTGTCAGAAAGAATTGGCTGATCTTGTCTATGTATTTAAGAAAAAAGTTTTTTCAGAAGTGCTAGAAGATGCCACTGCACTTGTTCAGGACCGCAGATATGGTAGTTGGACGTTAGCTAATAATACTTTAATTGAAAATACCACTCAAAAACTTGGTAAAAAAATTATTAATTATGTTCACGAATATAAATTAGTAAAAATAAATAACGATAAGTTTTTTGTAAGTACAATAGAAGGTAATGCTCCTCTTTATATTTATTATTGTAGAGTTAAATAAATAACGTTGCTTTAAAATTCTAATAACTCAACTGTATTAGAATTTTAAAGCAACGTACTTAACTATTTATTATTTGCTTTAAATCGTTTTTTCTGTTCAGAAATAAACTTCGAAAGTTCACTCGCTTTATTTGAATATTTATTCAGGTCAAGAGATTTTAATTTTATTAAACAATTCTCTGCTTCTGAAAAATTTGTTAACCAACAATATGCTTCTGCACAATTTAAATAAGTAGCTTCTGTTACTTTTGCATTTATTCTAGCCTTTTTATTTTGAATATCAGATTCGGTAATTGCTTTTTTCCATAAGTCAATAGCGGCATTTATTTCTTCTTTCGCAGCTTCTTTTTCATCCTCATTTGAAAGCCAATTGTAACCTTTCATTGCTTTTTCATAGGCCTGAGTATAATCATCATAATTTACATCTTTGTCACGTATTACGATAATGCTAGTGTTTCTAGTTGTAGGTACAATTCCAAAGTTATTTGCTAAATACTCAGACAATAATTTCATATTATTAGTAAATAGATTTTCATCTTGTGATTGATAAAAACTTAGTCTATTCGTAAGACCATAAGCTTGCAATTCAGCTTTTGTTGTAAATTCTCTTGACAGTACTTTTGTATACTCAGCAGTACCGGGTAAGATGATTTGTTGTAAAACTGCTCCTGTTTTATTTTCGATTTTTAATGTAATCATGTTTTTAATCTCCAATTCATAACAATATGTATTTGGTTTTGGAGTAGTAGATGTAGATGATATTAAAACACCTGGTTTTGGTGCATTTGGGTCAATAGTTTTTTCAGTAAAAGCACCACTTACAAATCCATCAACTAAAATTGTGATTTTTGCTTCTCCATTTTCGCCTTTCGTAAAACCAGGTATGATTACAGAATTATCTACAACAGATTTGTCGTATATTTTTGCTACGTATTCTCTTTCTTTAAATACGGGTAACCCAGATGGTTTTGAAGTATTAGTACCAAGCAATTTTTCAGTAAGTTGAGTGCTTGCTTTTTTATTTTCATAATCAGTTTTTTCTTTTTTAGCTCTTGCAGTTTCTGAAACTATATAGTTATCCCAAGCTATAGTTTTTGCATTTGAAGCTTCTTCATACGTTAGGATAATTGATGTGGAGAAGGTTTTAGGCGTTACTTGAATAGGTAACAACGGAAGTTTTGGATACTCGAATTTTACATTTTCAAAATCGATTTTTTGTCCAATTGCTAAAAACTGGATCAGCACTAATGCTGTACTAAATAGGATACGTTTCATTTTATATAATTTATTTGGTTGAAAAAAATTGAAATAGTTTTTGTTCTGAGAAATACTAGTTTTTATACGACTGTTTGCTAGGTAATCTACAAACAGTCGTATGAAAAATTATACATACATTTCGGCTTGTTGTTCCCTTACACGTTCATTCTCTACATACTCTTCGTAGCTCATTGCTTTGTCAATAATCCCCTTAGGTGTTAATTCAATAATTCTATTGGCAACTGTATTTATGAATTCGTAATCATGAGAATAGAATAATACTGTTCCTTGGAAGTCTTTAATACCATTGTTTAAAGAGGTAATCGATTCTAGATCTAAGTGGTTTGTTGGGTCGTCAAATACTAATGCATTTGCTCCTGCCATCATCATTTTAGAGAGCATGCAACGTACTTTCTCACCTCCAGAAAGCACAGTAGATTTTTTCAATGATTCTTCACCACTGAAAAGCATTCTTCCTAAAAAACCTCTGATAAAACTTTCGTCTTTTTCTTCAGAATATTGGCGTAACCAATCAACAAGATTTAATTCTCCATCGCTAAAAAATTTTGAGTTCTCTCTAGGGAAGTAGGAATTAGTAATTGTAACACCCCATTTGTAATCTCCTTTTTCTTGTTTTTGTTCACCCATGATCACATCAA
Source organism: Cytophagales bacterium (assembly GCA_031416415.1). Lineage (GTDB taxonomy): Bacteria > Bacteroidota > Bacteroidia > Cytophagales > Cytophagaceae > JANYCO01. The sequence continues at coordinate 9,439 of JANOTP010000140.1, forward strand.
AAAAAGTTGAAATGGCCATAGGTTCTTTACTTAGAAAGGCAATTTTATCGTTTTTGTTTACTGTAAATGTTACGTTTTTAAACATTTCCACACCTTCACGACTAGCAGAAAGATTTTCTACTGAAAATATCTGATCACCCGCTTCACGTGTTCCTTTAAACATGATAGCAGGGTATTTTCTCGAAGAAGGTTTTATATCTTCAATGGTAAGTTTTTCAAGTAATCTAGCTCTTGAAGTAGCTTGTTTAGATTTAGACGCA
>JANOTP010000141.1:0-8848 GCA_031416415.1 Cytophagales bacterium
TTGCATCATTCATTCATCTTTAAAAGAATAAAAATGGCAAACGAAATGAATTCACTTTTTAACTCAAGCAATTTTCCCAAACCCACTCTTATTTCAGTGAACGGTGTGGTACTGGAAGTCTTTGAAGCAGGTAAACAAAATGCTGGAAAACCTATTGTACTCTGTCATGGTTTTCCAGAACATGCTTTTTCCTGGCGTCATCAGGTGCCAGCACTTGTTGCAGCTGGCTATCATGTCATCATTCCAAACCAGAGAGGTTATGGCAACTCATCCAGTCCGGCCGAAGTAACTGAATACGACATTGAACAATTGACAGGTGACCTGGTAGCACTACTCGATTACTTTGGCTATAAAGATGCCACTTTTGTTGGTCACGACTGGGGTGCAAATGTCGTTTGGAGTCTGGCACTATTGCATCCGGAACGGGTTAATAAAATCATAAACCTGGCTTTGCCTTATCAGGAGCGCGGAGAAAAACCATGGATTGAGTTTATGGAAGCCATATTTGGAGGAGACTTCTATTTTGTTCACTTCAACAGACAACCAGGAGTAGCAGATGCTATCATGAATGAAAACGCATCCCAGTTCCTGCGCAACATATTCCGCAAAAACGTACCTCCCGCACCGCCTGAGCCAGGCATGCTGATGATCAATCTTGCAAGAGCAGAAAAACCACTTGGGGAGCCCCTGATGAACGACAACGAACTGTCTGTGTTCGTTTCTGCCTTCGAATCATCAGGGTTTACAGGAAGTATAAATTGGTATAGAAACCTTGATAGAAACTGGCACTTCATGGCGGACGTAAGCCCAATCATTCATCAGCCGACTCTTATGATATATGGTGAACGAGACACGATTCCAAAGTCTGAAAACCTAAAAAATATTGTTACGAATTTAGATATTGTTAGTCTGGATTGTGGGCATTGGATTCAACAAGAAAAGCCAGAGGAAACTACCCAATCAATTTTAAAATGGTTAGAACAACAAAATACTTAATAAGGAAGCAGAAAGATATTGTTCTTAAGCCTAAACAAAAAGGCACTTTACTGACGAGTTTTTAAAGGATAAAAAAGAGTAGCACTTGCATTATACATTTTGGTAAAAGATCCGGTTGAAATCAATTCAGCCGGATCTTTTTTGTATACGAGGTTTTGGAAATGTGGGAATAAAGGGTAGATTTAGGAACTATTCCTTGAGTCTATGGCGATTTTTTGAATCCAAGCATCACTATTCCAATACGTTTTAATAAGAAATAGATATAGAAATCATTATAAAAGATAATTCACTTATTAAAAAATAGATATCAGCAATGGAAATAGAAAAAATTAACTATAAAAAAATAGAAAAGGAGTTTTTAATAAAAAGCTTAATCGAAGACCAGTACGTCATTCCAAGTAAAAAGGAATTAAAATTCGTACACATTCAAATTGAATCAGCAATGTTGACAGGAAACTATTTAGTGGCAAGAAACTCTTTTATTGTAAGCATTTTTTACGCTCCAGAAGAAACATTTGACTTCATAAAAAAAAAAGGGCTATTTAGATATTCAAAATACATTAATAAAAAGTGCATAGTTAAGGAATTAGCAATCGAACTAATAGGAATTTGCAAAAAATTCAAGAACTGCTCTGAAAAAAGAATTACTTATCTCACATCAATAATAAATTACGCAACAGTTTTAGATTCATTTAATGCTATAGAAAAACACATAATCCAACAATTCAAAATATTTGACAAAATATACAGTGACAAATCAATTATTAAAACACTCCTTGCCGCAACGGATTTTTTATTTTTATCAAACCATTATCCTAAAGAACATAATAATTTAACGAGCATCTCAAACAGAACAAAGGAGAATGTTTCCTCCGCGGTATCATTTCTAATTTATTTATACACTGAAAGAATTAAAAAAAGTAATATAAATATTTCTCTAATTCACGAAAAATATATATCTGGTGGAGAAATTGATAAGTTGATTATACCAGCCTGTTATTTTTTAGATTTCAAAGAGTTTGAAATAATGATAGATCATTTCGACTACACTTGTGAAAAAACGGATAATTATCTTTATGTTAAACCTACTTTTGAAGATTTTGAAAAATCAATTAGGGCAGGTTACATTAGGACTGAAATCCAATTATTAAATGACAGAATAAATGCTTTCGATGATGCTATTTCATTAGAAGAATTTGCTGATAAAATTAATGAACAACAAGAATTTAAGTTTTTTAAACTAACTGAAACATTCAACTATCCTAGATACCGATTAGAATTTCCAGAGCCAGTATTAGATATCATAATTGAAAAATTCATTAAACCAGACAATCTATTCAAAGAAGAATTAAAATACTTATCACAAATATTTAAAGAGCAATTATTAGATATAAATGATTTAGAAAAAATAAAATTAAAAGGGGATTTAACCCTGTATGATTTTATTAAAATCAGAAGGGTATTTCTGCTATTATACACTATGTTTGCAAAGGAAATATTCAAAATCGAGAAAGTTGACAATGACACATTACTCCGTTCTTTAATACCATTATACACATCAGATCAGTTTTTCCAATTTATAGAGAAAATAGTCCCCAATAATAAAGTACATTCTTTTTTAGATATTATATGTTGGGAACCTGGATTAGAAATGATTTTTGACTTACAATATCACCCTATTCTCAATTTTGATGATAGTTTTTTAGTTCCGCTTTCAATTTTAGCAAACTCAAACTCAATTAGAAATCTCTTCGCATCAGAATATAAGCAATCTAATGGAGGTTTGCTCAATTCCGGAGAATCATTAGTCAAACAATTATCTTCATCATTAAATAAAATTTCGATTCCATCATATACTGAAACAGAAATTGGAAACACTGATATTGATGTTTTTATCATTTATGAAGATACTTTATTCGTTTTTGAGTGTAAGCATACTTTACATCCAGTAAGCTCATTTGATTTGAGAACCACTTATGATTACATAAAAAAAGCAGAAAGACAACTCGATAAGATCAACCAAAGTTTTGAGAATGGCAGCCTTCTAAAAATTATCGCAAGAAAACACAATGTAAATACTATTAAAGTTAATCGTATTATGTCATGTATAGTATTAAGTAATAGACTTTTTAATGGAAATATTTTTAAATACCCAGTTAGAAATATAAATGAAATTGAGAACATGCTTACAACAGGTATAATGCGGACTGAGTTTGGCACATTTAATGTTTGGCAATCTAAAAGCCTCACTTTAGAATTTATGCTCGATTATTTTAGCTTAACTAATAAACTTACCACACAGTTAATGGCCGCTCTGTCAAAACACACTTTAACTTATGAATTCGCCGAACCCAAAATTTTGTTTGACAGTTATTATTTGAATAGAGAGACAGCGATACCAAAGCTAAAAAAATTCACAGAGGATCTAGAAGAAATTATTACGGAATAAAAATTTGATCGCCGCTTTTCTACTTTTGTAAAGTCAAACGACAGATAAATAGGATTTATAATCCGAAAACATAAAATAAAACCTATACTAGAATCAAAAACTATGGAATTTGGAAAATCCTGTTATGAATTTTGTGATATATTGAATATAGGCGAATGGGTATCTTGTAGCAAGAGTGGAGATAAGTATTTTGAATTTACGGATATAGAAATTAATAAATTATTTTATCATGGGAATATCTATGACGGAACTAAAGGCGGCTTAGTTTTGGGGAAATTACATATAAATGGAGGGATACATATCCTAGAACCTATTTCAAATCAAAGATTTAGGCATGTTGGTGAAATGGAAGGCTGGGAATACATCAGTGCACCAATTAAAAATCATGAAATAAAATCCAAGTTTGATAAAATAAACAAAAAAACTATCAATCAAGGACATCACATTTTGACCGACTTTTCAATTCCTCGAAACTGCAAAGTTATTAATACAAATTTAAGCCAAGTTTCCTTTCTTTTAGTTACAAATTCTAACCACTTCATAATAAATAGGTTTGCAACAAGAGAACACATTGAGGAAATAGTTGAATTAGATAATAGGAATAGTGACCAAGATGGAATTATATTAAAATTTTAGCATTTCGTGTCGTCACAAACCTCATACAACTGACGCTGATATCCGGCGGTACTTTTATAGTGAGAGCGTCCGGTCACATTTTCCTAAAACAATAAAAACATCCAATAAATCTTACACTTAAACAAACAGAAATTTCTACCAACATGCATACAGATATACTGAAATTATACAAGCAACTGGACGACATGGAGCAAACCAAAGAGATTGTCCAGTTGAAGAACCAAATGAAAGAAACGCTTTATCAAAATCTAAGAATGCACTTTCATGAGCTCACAAGCATTGGGCGTGTCATTGGATATGATGAGTTGCAGAATGAACTCAAAAAAGCTATTGACCTTATTGAATTGCAAAAATAATGTTCAGGAAGACTTGCCAGGCTTTCAAAACCTGGTAAGTCTGCCTGAAGGTTTAACCTCCGCTTTCTTTTGCTTATACTTAAAATAAAGTACAAAAATAGCGACGCTCACCATCCACGAAAACGTGTTTGAAACCACAATGGCCCATTCTTGCTGTATATAGCCGTAGTAAATAAATAAGCCAAAGCCTATAAAAAATACCGACAGCATGCTGAGCGAGACGTCTTCTGAATTTTTATCCTGGTTTATCTTTATCAACTGAGGAAGAAGCGAAATTCCAGTCCAGATGCTGACGATACCGATAATTGTTGCCTGTTCCATACAATAATTTATTATTTTCAGTAAAAAATACTCATCTCTGTTTCTAAAAATTGATTAAGACAAAGATATCAACAGGACAGAGATCTCATTTTATACATACTTTTTAAAGTATTGCATGATTTACAGGTCATAACAGATCCATACCCGAACCTCGTCGCTGTTAGCCTCGCTGTTTGGCTTTTGTAAAGCCGAACGACAGATAAGCAGGATTTGTAATCCGAAATCACCAATTTGCTGGTCTGTGTGCTAATGCACCGACGGAAGTCAGCTAATCGTCAGCCCTGATATTATAAAAAAACCTCCAGGGGTCCTATCCCTGGAGGTTTAAACAAATACTTGATCACCAATAGTCTCACAGGATTACTCCCCAAGCGCGGGTAAATACACAAAGAACTTCGCTCCTTTGCCTAATTCACTATGAGCGTATATTAAGCCGCCATGGTTTTCAACAACTTTTTTGCAAAGTGCAAGGCCAATTCCCGTTCCTGCATAATCCTGCTTGCCGTGTAATCTTTGAAATAAAGAAAAAATGATTTTATCATATTTTTGTTCGAACCCTATCCCATTGTCCTCAAAGATAATTTCATGATATTTTCCCTCATCCATTGAAAGAGTAGCCCCCGGAACCTTGTCTTTACTGACAATTGTAGAATTTATCTTGATAATAGGTATTGTGTTTGAGAATTTCAGCGAATTGCTGATCAGGTTCGAAAATAATTGCCCTAATTGAATACCATTCCCGGCAATAACAGGAAGTACACCGCATTCAAGAGTAGCTTTTTTGTCTTCAATAAGTAATTCAAAATCTTGTTTTACCTCCAACACAACAGCATTTAAATCAATCTTCGCTATTCTGTCTTTTTCTTTTTCTTTGGACAGTCGGCTATAGTCCAGAAGTGATCTCACAAGATCCGACATCCGCTTTGCTGATGCATCAAGTTTTTTAAAATACGATTTTACAAAAGACTGATCTTCATAGTTTTCCTGGATCAAATCAGCAAAGGTTCGGATTTTCCGTAAAGGCTCCTGTAAATCATGAGATGCCACGTAGGCAAACTGCTCCAGTTCATTATTTTGCAGTTCAAGCTCGGCAGTGTAAGCAAGCATTTTATCTGCTGTTATTTTTTGCTGTGTAAGATCCCTCGTTACTTTTGAAAAACCGATCACATCGTTTGCTTTATTGTGCAATGCCGTAATGACAATTGTTCCCCAAAATCTGGTACCGTCTTTTCTAACACGCCAGCCTTCCTGTACTGCTTTTCCGTTAACTTTGGCTTCATTTAATAGTTTGTCCGGCAGATTACTTTTCCGGTCTTCTTCTGTGTAAAACAAGCTAAACTTTTTACCGATCACCTCTTCAGCCAGATAACCTTTAATTTTCTCTGCACCCACGTTCCAGTTCTCAACAATGCCATCAACACTCAAAAGGATAATAGCGTAATCCTGTACTTCGGCGATCATTTGGTGGTATCTTTCTTCACTAAGCCGCAGGTTCTCTTCTACCTCTTTTTTATCAGTCAGGTCACGCGTTACTTTCACAAAGCCGATTACATTATTATCATCATCATGTAATGCAGTGATCGTAATACTGCCCCAGAACCGGGTCCCGTCTTTTCTTTTTCTCCAGCCTTCCTGCACTGCGCGCCCTGTTTCCCTGGCTTCTGTCATCAGTTTTTGAGGGAGGTTGACTTTCAGATCTTCCGGCAGATAAAAAATACTGAAATGTTTACCAACTATTTCTGCTTCAGTATACTGTTTAATTTTTTGCGCACCTTTATTCCAATTACGGATAATGCCATCATTATCCATCAAAATGATCGCATAGTCCTGAATTTCTTCAACCATTCTCTGATACAAATCATTTCTGTCCGCAAAACTCCCTAATGGCTTTTGATCTGTAATCATGGTAAACAAAAAATTTAATATTGCATAAATTATTGAATTTCTGAACCTATGCCAAGTATTTTTGACAATTGCTCTCTTAACTCAGACGTTTTGGTGGGTTTTACAATAAAATCATCTGCACCCAAATTTTTGCTTTCCTGCACAACTCCGTTTTCTAAAGTAGTTGAATACATATAGATCATAGAATGATCGAGACGTTTAATTTGCCTGATAGATTTCAAGCATTCAATGCCATTCATTTTGGGCATATTAACATCCAGAAAAATAAAATCCGGAATATAGTTAGATTCTGCATTCAATATCTCAAGAGCCTGCACACCTGAACTTGCAATTTTACACTCAATATTATTGCTGATTTTCGCAATACATATCAAAAAAATCTCCTGATCATCAAGATCATCATCAATAAGTAAACAGTGTTTGGGCTCATTCATTATTTAAAAATTTACCAATAGGTAATAAAAAAATCATACTTGATAATTGCCAAATAATATAACAATATAACAATTATACAAAAAATATCCAATAAAGCTCTTCCGTAAGTCTCAGGATAAACAGTACAAAAGAAACGCAATTTCAAGAACTGACATGTTAATTACACCAGATTAAAAAAATCAAATTTGGCCTTTTTTTATTTTGCATGATATACAATAAAAAACCGCTTTCAGCTGCTATAAATCCCGCCCCACAAAAAATACAATTAACAACTAAAACCCTATGCATGTTACAACACCAATAACTGGTTAGAATGGGATATTTAACAATTAAATAATATAATAAACCATTACCCAACTTAGAATAAGTCAAATTTTATTGTTTATATTTTTTTGTACTAAAACTTGTTTATGCGTAATAACAAATTTTAAATTGCACTTTTCTAATAAGATACACTTTTTTTATGTAATCATAATTTACATTCGTCAGGCATTTTGCCATATTAGTAGATTATTTTACTAGATTGGTCGAATATGATTTGAATATAAAAGTCATTAAGAAGAAATTTGAATTACTATTTCAATTATTCATTTCGCTAACTGACTCTGAAATAGAACAAAAAGAACATTCAAAACTATACATACATAATCATGGAGAACAAAGAAACTGAACAACTTATTGTTGAAACAGTAAAACAGCCAGCCGAAGAAAAAGGAAAGAAAAAAGTAAGCTTATCCGAATTCAAAGTAAAAAGCTTTGTGACACACGTGAAGGTGGATCAAATGCAATTTTTAAAGACAGCCGGAGGTTAATCACGCCTTCATCTTATTATTTCTGTAAAAGACTGGCAAAGGGTCAAACCTGTCTTTTATATGCTCACTGAAATCTAAACTATATATGATACCGGCACTACATAAAGAAAGATGGGTATGCGCATTTATACCCATTGAAAATAATTATGAAGAACTTTTATGCAACGACATAATGCCCGTTGTAAATCAAATCCTTAAAGACCACCTTGCTTCAAATTTTATATACAGAAGAGAAGGGGATGAAAAACTTGCCTTATATTTCAGGACAACTCCTTACAAAAGCGAATTGGAAATCAAACCGCTTTTATTCAAAACACTTAGTGAAGAGAAAGTAGATTACAGGGATTTCTGTATCCTGTATTTCGGTACAGGAGATGACGCGGATATTGCCGAAATCCTTTTACCGATTACTTCCAAAATCATCAGCGGCCTCATCAAAGAAGCAGGTCAGGAATGGGATATCGAAACAGCCATTGAAAAAGCTATCCCGCTTCACCTTGCACTTGTACATGCTTTCGAAATGACACCTGAAGAAACAAGCGCTTTCTATCAGCACATTATCAGCGAGGCACTTGATGCCTTGCCACTTTTAGATGTAGACCATAAGCATATATGGAAGGCGAAATTTACTGAAGGTCTCGACACGAACTATCAGGCGCAGAAGGAAGCATTGATCGGTTACACAGAATATCTGATGTCATCATTCGAAAACAATGATGCTTTCGATGAAGAATGGATCAATACGTGGATCAAAACATGTTTGTCGGCAAATGTTTTTTACAAAATGAAAGCCGACAAAAAACAGATCGTTCCAAAAGACTTTAAACCAGACACCACCAACGGTATAAAGATAGAAAGTCAATACAAATGGCCGCTTTTGATGCAATTTGTAAGATTTATTAATGCACAAATGGGCATGGAACTGATTTTTGAGTTCA
>JANOTP010000142.1:0-8373 GCA_031416415.1 Cytophagales bacterium
CCAAAAAAATATTCACTATCTGATATCCGTAAGTTTAACAATGCTTAATGAATTCACTTTGCAAAGATTGTTTTCTTTATAAACTACTGCTGGACTAAAAAATTCAATAGGATTTATCTTTACTATTATTTTTTTTGTTACTTAAAGTGTATAGCCGAAAAATTCTAATATGCTTTTGCCGCCTTCTATGATATAACTATTCATTGGAAACCAGTAAATAAAAACCCATAAAAAAAACCACCTGTTTATTAAACAAGTGGCTCGCTAATTGAGAAACCTAATATATGTTTTACTACCTCCATACGATTTCTAGTCAAAATTACATATTGTTTTGTTGATTGGCAATATCCAATACTGGCTATTTATTGTTATCTTTAGTATAGGAAAATATAATATTATATGTTTATTGAAGATAAAATAAGCCACCCATCGTATTATAAGCAATTTGAGGATCTCTCTGGGGTGTTAAGTCGATACGCTTCTTCCGAAGACTTCTCAGAAGAGAAAAGGTCTGCTCTTATTTATAATGCTGACTTTTTGAATTTTCTAAAATATAGCCCAGCCATAATTGCATTAATTGATTTTAAAAGAGCTGGATATGTTTTTATTAGCGATAATGTTGAAGAACATTGGGGTTATAAAGCCGAGGAGTTTATAAGGCTTGGGTTGGTAAAAACAATTACCATTTTCCCTGTTTCTCAAAATGAAATTATTATCAATAAGATATTTCCATTAATGTTTGAGAGTTTCGAAAAATATGCTGTTACAGGTGATGTTTTCAATGTTAGAATTTCTTATAATACTAAAATGCTTAGAGCAGACGGATCAGAAGGATGGTATCTACACCAAGTTAAAATATTACATATAGATGAAAATAATAAACCTCTTTTTGGGTTTAAATTAATTTCTGATATAAGTGACTTTAAAAAGGACGATGCAATTGATTTTGTAATTTCAAAAAAAAACGAAGCTGGAGTTTTTAAAAAAGTGTATTCATGTACATTTGTAACACAAAAGAAGGTCTTGCCAATATCTATAAGAGAAGTAGAAGTATTAGCACTTATAGGAGAAGGGAATTCAAGTAAGCAAATCGCTGCAATATTATATATAAGTGAACATACTGTTTTTAATCATCGTAAAAATATATTAAAGAGATTAGAGGTGAAGACAATAGGTGAAGCACTCAAGAAGGCTATGGCGCATGGTATATTGTAAGCTTGAAGAAGTGAATCGCCTTGCATTTACATTTCAGAAGATTGCAGTCAGATTAACGGCGCATAGTGTCCGCTTGCCAGTTTCGGATAGATTTTTTTATTTTATCACTGCTTAAGTTTTCGTTTAAAGCTCGTTTCAGCAGAAGTAAAAATTCTGTATCATCTGCAAAACGAAGTGCTGCTATTTGGTCAAAGGAAAGCTTTTTTTCTGTTATGGTAGAATGCTCTCCTAGAAGTTCGAAATAACGTAGTCTAAACTCAAGGCGTACAATTCTGTCTTGATTTCCCAAAGCGTAATGCTGACGTAACATTATAGCTAAATACAAGATGCAAAAAGACAAAATACTCAGTATGCTCCATTCAAGGCGATGTGCTATATCATTGCAAGCTTTTACAATCCCTATACTTATTAACGTAGCCATCATGGGAAGAAAAATAAAGTGATGGGGTAAGTAATATCTTTTGTAATGAAAATAATTTTGAGTGGACATAAAGTTTGAATGATAATAGAGTAGTAAAAAATACTAGTAAATTCCAGCATCCTTTTTAGTCAATAAGGATGCTGGAATTTACTAGTATTTTTTGTTGTTAAATGAATTAATAATAAAGATCAAACTCAACCCTTCTATTGTAAGCACGACCAATGGAAGTAGCGTTAGGAGCTTTAGGCATTTTTTCGCCGTAAGCGGCTACTTTAATTCTGTTTTTATTTACGCCTTGGTCTATAAGGTATGTTTTAACTGCACGAGCTCGGTCCGCAGATAGTTTTTTATTGTAACTGTCAGTACCAATGCTATCGGCATATCCACTTATCTTTAGAATGTAATCGTCACTATTCATTAGCGTTACTATTTTTTTGAGAGCAGTGTAAGAAGTTGAAGTTAATGAATCGCTATTCGTAGCAAAGCGTACATCTGATAAAGCATTTTCAAACATTACAAAAACGTCTACTTCTACAATTTTTATTGCAGTTGCAGAGATTTGTGTGCAGGCTGAAGTAGGATAGGAAAGTGTAACATAGGCGCCGTCTGAAGTGATTACATTAGAACCGTTAGAGGCAAATACGTTAGGGCATTGAGCGAATGCACTGTTAAGTGTTAGTCCAAAGTAACTTGTTAAAATAGACATGAGGAGGAAGATGATTTTATTTTTTTTCATAACGATAGAATTTTTAGTAAGAAATAATTGAATGTAAATATGGTTATGGCTTGCTTAAAAGTTATTACACAAGTTTATAATTAAGTTACATAATTTACGTTTCAATAAACTTCTGTAAGGGCTGTTTTTACTGGTAGGCGATAGTGTTTGGTTTTTGCGTTGCAAATCCAAAAACCCTAAGCGTAAGGTTTGCTATTGGATTTATGCGAAAATGGGTGCTGTTACCTGGTACAGTATAAGGGTATATACCAACCGTAATTTGAAGACTACTCGCAATTATATTTTCATTTCGTATTAAAAATCCTGCTGCATACGATTGATAAATTTGAGTGTAAAAAAAGCGAGGCTGTTCCGTGTCTATCATCCCTAAGCTGATAAGTAATACAGGTGCAAATCGAAATCCTATTATGTTATAGGGTGCATACATTACTGTTTCAAAACGCATTATCATCTTACGTGTTCCTTCAAGACCTTTACTACGAAATCCGTACATTTCGGAAGAGCCAATAAGAATTCTTTCTTGTGGGGTTTTATTTATTCCATAAATAATTTTATAATAAAGAAATTGTCGAAAATTCCATCTGCCTATCTTTAATAGATTCGTGAAATAAGTCAATCCTAGATTTATCGTTGCATTGTTTTTTACAGACTTATTGAAAAAATTTCCATATGCATAAGAAGTAGAGATATACCCAAACTTCTCATAATGTTTGCCATAAGAAGCTTCAAAGCCTATATAATAACGAAATTTATTTTGTTCTTTATCTATAACTCCATACAGTCCTTGGATAAGCATGCCTTCAGGTATATCTTCGTTTGCGCCGAAACGATAAATGTATTTATCCTTGTAGAATTTTCGTACTGAATAGCCTAGACTGCCTATGTATAATGAAGAATGAACATTGGCTTCATTGCTATCAATCTCAAATGAAGGTCGTTTCTGATAATGTGTGTTGGCATACCTCACTGCCACTGCTATATTTCGACTTCTATTGTCGATAGTGTTATTTTTTTGTGGATTAAAACTTCTAGCTACCCAATAATCAGAATTGAAAAATTCCAGAGGGATTTTTTGTAGTAGGCTGTCACTATTTAGATAATTATATCTAGTCCATATTTTTACCCCCGATATACCACCCGCCCATTTGGCTAAAGGTGAATAAAATGGCCTGTCAATCGATATGCCGACTTGTTGATAGTCTAGTCTAGAGATATACGAAAGAGAAGAGGAGATAAAGGTATTGCGAATGTTTGTGATGTTATGTCGGCTAGAATAATTAGATAAGTTATTTTTAAAATCATGAGAGTAGGATTGTTGAAATTGTTGTCCCAGGCCTATTAAGTTTTGGTCTATAAAAGAAAGACTAAGATCTGTCGGGGAGTTAACTAGAGCCTCTACTTCCCATGACCATCTGTCTTGCACTACCACTCTAATGTCGACGCTATCTTGCTCTTTGTTCCCTCCTTTTAGAAAAATTCTTGCATCATTTACATAGGCAGCTTGTCTCATTATCCTTTCCGACTCTGTTATTTTTAGGATATCTACTTTGTCGTTTTTTCTAAATAATAAAAGGTTTCGTATGATTATATTCCTTGTAGTAAGATGAAGCTTATTCCCTGCTTTTTGCCATGAGTCTATCTCACGAATAAGGGTGTCGTTTACCGTATGCCCAAAAGGATCGTATACGATTACTTCTATACTTCTGATAATTTTACCTACGTATCTTGCATTTGGATCAATCTTTTTTTGCTTATTGGATAAAGATTTATCATTACTTTTTGATGGAGCAACTGGGTTTGGAGGGTTTCTAAATATGCCCTTGTATATAAATTTTGTAAATTTATGTTTGTCAGAATATTTTTTTATTTTTTTGTAAATATCGGAAGTGTCCCTGTCCCTATCTTTTCGTTGCGGTTTAGTTTGAGCACTCAAAAAATTCACCTGTACTAGAAAGGTAAGTAGCATACACAGTGTTAAAAATAATTTTTCTGGCCTTTTCATTCTTAATTTTAGAGCTATTCGTTAATAATAGCTAATAGCTAATAGCTCATAATTATATAACTCCATCTTAATTCATCAATCATGAATACGCCGTTTATGATATATTGGTTAAATAATATAGTTTTTTTTCAAAGGTGTCATTCTAGAAAGTACTGAATATAGAGCCATTAGTCATATCGTCCCATTAATATTTTTTTGCAAGGATTTGTGATTGCCACGTAAGTATCCAATATAAGTTAAAAATGCAAAGTATTTTTGATATTGTACTTACAAAACCTTACGGAAAACTTATATTATTCACATATATTATTTATTATATAATACTTTATAGTTTTTTCGAAGCAGATAGCTGTTTTTTTTAAAAAAATAGAAACTATTGATTTTTATACTAAATAGTTTCTATTTAGTATAAAATGATTATCGAAATTATCGTGAAATTATATATTTTTATTGTGTAGGTATAAAAATCCTTAACGATAGTTTTAATTACTTGACACTAATTTTAACTAATTTTACATAACTTTATATACCATTATTTTTATAGGAAGTATGACAAAGGAATTAGACCAAAGCATTTTTAATTTTAACTATTTGCCGGAGTATGCGGATTATATTCTAAAATATAAGCTTACGGAATTCATAACAGTTGGCATTAGATTTTGTAGAGAAGTGGATCTTCCTCTTTTGAAACCGCTGAGTAGATTTTCAGAACAAGAATTAATAGAGCTGAGTTTGGAATCAAATAAAAAAATGTTAGAGGCATTATCCAAAAATAAAACAAGCGAGTATGTCGATAAAAATATAAAGGAGTGGCAAGCTAATACAATTGAAGGTATAGACAAAGACGAAGTGATTGCAGAAGATCTTACCGTAGGTTTTTTTATAAGAAGAAAAACATTTGCGTATTTTTTGGATTCTTATACTAAAAATGTAGTAGAACAAAAATTTATCATCGCAGAACTCGATGTATTTACTACTCAGGAAGAGCTTTTCTCTTATAATGTTTACATTAAAATGCAACAAGAGAAATTAACACTTATAAATAATGATCTAAATTTTCATAAAGAATTACTTTTAGAAGCCCAAGAACTGGGAGGTATTGGATCTTTTTTGTTGAATGTAAAAGATCCTTCTAAAAGTGTATATACTCCTGAATATAAAAAGATATTTGAATTTGAAGGCTCTATTCCTTTTGAAGAGTTTATGGAAAATGTTCATCTAGACGATAGAATAGTATTGATGTCTAAAATTAATACTGCCTATAAAGATGGTGGAAATTATGAAGTGGAGTATCGTTATAAGAAAGGTGGAAATGAAAAGCGAATATGGTCTAAGGGTTTTGTTCTCTCCGAAGAAGGTAAGCCTATTTTGATTAGAGGAATTGTGAGAGAGGTAAATGAGGTGAAGGAATGAATAATATGATTTTTTTTGTTTCTATTTTATCTTTTTTTTAAATTACGTTACCTATTACATATGATTTATGGACCCAAATTTTAAAGCATCAGAACGCGAAGTGATAAGATTAATAAACTTTTTTAAAAGAAGGATAAAAAGACTTGTAGCCGAAAATAAGACTATTCAAGACTATGGGCCTATGCTTGAAACATGTGATAAGTTGGTTGAACAAATAAATATTCATGCTCGAAATCGTGACACCGTTTTAAAAGAACGCGAACAACTTAAAGGCCTGATAAAAGAAAATGCAAGCTGTCCTAAATGTGAAAAAAATATAAATTTAAAACTTATCGGAACAGACAAAAGTAGTGAAGGTTGGAAAAGTAATAAATACAGATGTAAAAAGTGCAACATAGAGTTTGTATGGAAAGCGCCTAATAACCCTTGGGACATGGTGCCTTATGTAGAACAATTTGTAGCTAATCTAGAACTGAAACTTCAACTAGAAGATATAGACGAAGAAACAAAAGAATACAACCTGTTAGCGATAGAACAATTTAAATCAAATCTTAGTCAACTAAAACCTGTAGTGGAAGCGTCTGATCTCGACTTAGCGGAATTAGTAAATCGCGACAAAGAAATGGATGAAATAATAGGTAAGTTTAAAAAGCACCTGATGATTGAAAAAATATTGATGGAAGACTAATATGTCTCCTTCATAATGCTAAAAGGAAACGTTTAGTAATAAATCTCTTGTGATCTTTCAACCCTTACTTAAATAACTATAAAGGTTTATCGACTGTAGCCCGGCAAGGGTTATTTATAAAAGCTTACATTGTCCTTTATTTAAACTACATTGAGCAAACCCCGTCAATTCTGGGTAAACGTTAGTTGGAAAATGACTTTGAAACGCTCATTGCTAGTTTTATTGAGAATAATGTAGGGATATCCGACCATTTTTTAAATGCTAATCTCGCAAGCCATCTTAAATTAAATTTACTCGCCAACCATAAGCAAAACCTACTTCTATTAGCAGGGACTGGCAATGGAGAAAAACTTATTCATAATAAGATGGTAAGAAGTGATTCCATATATTGGTTAGATAGAAAACATGAGGATAAATATGAAAATGAGTTTTTTGATTTAATTGAAGAGTTCATAAAATATTTAAACATAAGTTGCTATGCAGGCATTACAGGATATGAATTTCATTATTCTTTGTACGAAAAAGAAGGCTTCTATAAAAAACACTTAGATCAATTTCAGAATAATTCAGGCAGAAAATTTTCTTTGATTAGTTACCTCAATGAGGATTGGCAAGAAATTGACGGTGGTCAATTGTTGATTCATCAACTCGATAACGATCAAAAAATTTCACCTACCAATCGAAAAACTGTTTTTTTTAAAAGTAATGAGTTAGTTCATGAAGTGTTAGTGACAAAAGAAAGGCGATTGAGTATTACAGGTTGGCTAAAAGGAGTCTGAGTTTTTTATAAGTAAATTCTTTTTTTAAAGGGATTAATTATTATATCCCTTTGCCCCAGCGGTGATTTGTAATCATCAGGATTGTTTCATTGATTTGTCTAGACAACGTAAATGCTAGATCATCACTAAGCCCTTCACCCTTTATTGTGGCTTTGCCATATTTGGAATCTTTTTTGAAGTCAACTACCTCAAGGCTAAGCGAAAATTTTTGATTTATACGAGAGACCGCTTTGTCTATTATTTCTTTTTTTAATACAGTTACGAAAATCTCCATAATCAAATTTTATAAGTTATAATATTAATTACGTCAATTGGGGACACCTTAAAAAATAATCTAAGTTATGTTATTATTATCAATGATTAAGTTATTGTAAAATTGTATTATGACCTTTTTAAATTGAATTTATAGGCTGTTTTTTTTAATTCTGCTGAATCAACTGCTCCTAGGAATTTATATGTTAAGTATATTCTAGATCGTTTAGTTAATTTAATTAATAGTTAATATAATTAACTATTAATTAAATTAACTATATTTGTTTAAATTAGTTAAAGTACTCATGATGGATAAAAAAATATTATGCAAATATGAATCGTTGGGTAAGGAGTGGGCTCACCTGTCTCGGTTATATTATGGTGTAGTAACTAACAAATTGTCAGGATTAGAAATTGAAAGATATTTTTATACACTTATTCTTATAAAAGAAGGGGAAGGGAAAATTACTCAGAAGGAATTATCCGCGAAAATTTGTTCGGACAAAGTTTTTATTGTAAAAATCATTGATTATTTCTCGCAAAAAGGAATTATAAAACGTCAAGTAAACGAGAAAGATAGGAGAGAACATTTCATAAGCCTTACTAAAAAAGGAGAAAAGTTAATTCCGACTATAGCGCAAGCTTTTAATGAAACCAACGACGCTGCATTTAAGGGTTTAAAAAAAGAAGAACAAGATTTGTATTTTAAAGTTATAGCTGTGATGAAGACTAATTTAATGTCTTTGCCGTTTGACGAAATGAAGATTAATTTTAAGAAAGTAAATAAAAAATAAACATGAAAAAACTAAAAATATTCATTATTGTTTTTGTAGTGATTTTAATATTGGTATTGATAAAGATGTTTTT
>JANOTP010000143.1:0-38533 GCA_031416415.1 Cytophagales bacterium
CTTTTAGTAAAGGGAGCCTCTTTTTTAGTTATAAGTAGCATCTATCAATCCATGAAGGTGATGCACTTTATGTGCTTTATGATGCTTATTATGTTTCAAATACTGTTTATGACCATGTGGATTTCCAGCCATAAGCGTCACGCTTTGAATTATTAAACTTATTACTAATGCGGAAAATATTATTTTCTTTTTCATACTTGTAATTATTTTTGCTTCATTTATTAATACAAATATGCACTAGGATTCCGTTTCTTTTTTGTAGCAAAGTTGTGTAGATTCTGTAGTTAAAATAAAAAGAGATGGAATTAAATTCCACCTCTTTTTATTTATTCTTAAATTCTAAGTATTTTCTTTTTTAAGAAGCCTTAAACATCTTCTGACCCATTAGCCTCTTCCTTTTTCTTTTTAGCTCTTAAGTTTATAAATTCAACAACCAAGGAGAATGCTAGAGAGTAATATATATAACCCTTAGGTATCTCTTGATGAAATGCCTCTGCTACCAACATTACGCCAATCGTCATTAAGAACGAGAGTGCCAACACTTTTACTGAAGGGTTTTGGTTTATAAAATTACTTATACTCTTAGAAGCAAATAGCATTATGATCATCGAAATAAATACAGCCAAAGACATAATTATTATTTCTCCTGATAAACCCACCGCTGTTAAAATAGAATCAAAAGAAAAAACAAGATCAAGTAATATAATTTGAAAGATTGCATTACCCACGGAAAGTTTCTTTTTCTTTTTTCCTCCATTTTCTTCTTCTTCACCATGTATACTCGCATGTATTTCAGACGTGCTTTTATATAGCAGGAATAATCCTCCTGCAAAAAAGATTAGGTGTTTAATGGCAAAGTGATGTTCTCCTATTGTAAATAAGGTTGATTCTGCGTGAGAGATTTGATTTAAAAATGCCAATAATACTAACCTAACAAAGAGCGCAAGTCCAAGGCCCAATAGTCTTACTTTTTTTCTGTGTTCTGCTTCTATTCTATCAGTAAGGATTGAAATAAATATAATATTATCTATCCCCAAAACAATTTCCATTACTGTAAGCGTAAAGAAACTCATTATTAAATTTAAAATGCTGTCTTGCATTAGTATTCCTTTTTAATTGATTTATATGTTAATTGTAATTTTGTACTATAAAATAACGGAGGCGGGATTAGCTGTTTTTATATCCTTTTATATCTATCTCTTTCACTGATTCCAACACTTTATTTTTTAATGATTCTTTATACAAAAATATTTTTTTTTCAATTGCTGAATCTGCAGTACCAAGTATTTGTACAGCAACAATAGCAGCATTTAATGCACCATCTAATGCTACTGTAGCTACTGGCACTCCGCCTGGCATTTGAAGTATAGACAATATGGAATCCCAACCGTCAATTGAATTACTTGATTTTATTGGCACTCCAATTACAGGTAATGTAGTAAGAGAAGCTACCATTCCTGGTAAATGAGCTGCACCTCCTGCCCCGGCAATGATTACTTTTAATCCTCTTTCTCTTGCTGTTTTTGCGTAGTCAAACATTCTTTCTGGAGTACGATGAGCAGAAACGATAGTAAGCTCGAATTTTATTTCCATTTGCTCTAGAAAATCCGCTGCTGCTTTCATTATTTTTAGGTCAGACTGGCTGCCCATTATTATTCCTATCATTCTGTACTCTAGTTTTAAAAATATAAAGTTAAGTATATTCTAAGTTAAATATAACAAAATAACTGTTTAACAAACAATAAAATAATCTCGACCATTTTAACCAAATGTGCTATATTTGGACTGGATTTAAACGTGCAATACAATTATTATTACAATTTTATAAATGAAAAATTATACAAAAAATATTCTTATTACTGGGGGTGCTGGTTTTATTGGCTCTCACGTGGTGCGCTTGTTTGTAAACAATTATCCTGATTATAAAATCTTTAATTTAGACAATCTAACCTATGCAGGTAATCTACAGAATCTAACTGATATAGAGAGTGCTGCCAATTATCAATTTCTTAAAGGTGATATAGTAGACGCTGCTTTTATTCAAAAAATATTTGCTGAATATAAATTTGACTCCGTTATTCATCTTGCTGCCGAATCCCATGTAGACCGTTCAATCACTAATCCTATGGATTTTGTGATGACAAATGTAGTAGGTACCGTAAACTTATTAAATGCTGCAAAAGCTCTTTGGCTTTCTGAAGGAAAATCGGGGATTGGAAATATGTTTTATCATGTATCCACAGACGAGGTTTATGGTTCTCTAGACAACGGTGGTTTTTTTACAGAATCTACCTCTTATGAACCACAATCTCCTTATTCAGCCTCAAAAGCTTCTTCCGATCATTTTGTAAGAGCTTATCATAATACTTACAAAATACCTGTTGTAATATCCAATTGTTCAAACAATTATGGTCCAAATCAGTTTCCAGAAAAACTAATCCCTTTGTTCCTTAATAATATTCGTAACAACAAGCCACTTCCTGTATATGGAAAAGGCGATAATATTCGTGATTGGCTATATGTAGTAGACCACGCCCGTGCGATTGACGATGTTTTTCACAAAGGAAAAAACGGCGAAACATATAACATTGGTGGTTTTAACGAATGGAAAAACATTGATCTTATAAAAGTAGTCTGCAAGGTAATGGACCAAAAGCTTGGGAGAGCTCTGGGAGAATCAGAAAAGCTAATTACCTATGTAACCGATAGAGCTGGGCATGACATGCGCTATGCAATAGATGCTACAAAAATAAATGAAGAATTGGGTTGGAAACCTTCTCTTCAATTTGAAGAAGGTATTTCTAAAACTATTGATTGGTATTTAGAAAATCAACTATGGTTAGACAATGTGACTTCTGGTGATTATCAAAAATATTACTCAAAACAGTATCAACAATAAAAATTATAATCCGAATTGTATCGGAAATGTGTTGGGTATAACTTATCGTTCAACACTTAGTTAGTCAATTTTATAACTTAACTTTTCAAACCTACATGAAAGGAATTATACTCGCTGGCGGTTCTGGCACCAGATTACACCCTTTGACATTGGCTGTAAGCAAACAGTTAATGCCTATCTACGATAAACCGATGATTTACTATCCATTATCGTGTTTGATGCTGGCGGGAATTAAAGATATTTTAATCATCTCTACACCTCATGATCTTCCTAATTTTGAAAAATTATTGGGAGACGGAAAAAACCTAGGTTGTAATTTTCAATATGCTGTACAAGAACTACCAAATGGACTTGCTCAAGCTTTTGTAATCGGTGAAAAATTCATTGGAGACGATTCTGCAGCACTTATTCTTGGCGACAATATTTTCTATGGAGCTGGACTTAGCGAAGTATTCCAAAGTTGTTTCAATCCTAAAGGAGGTATTGTTTTTGCCTACCATGTGCATGATCCAGAGCGTTATGGTGTTGTGGAGTTTGATGATAATATGAAAGCTATTTCCATAGAAGAAAAACCTTCAAACCCTAAATCAAACTACGCGGTACCAGGCATATATTTCTACGACAAAGAAGTGGTACAAATAGCTAAGAATGTAAAGCCGAGCCCAAGAGGAGAATACGAAATAACGGATATCAATCGCTATTATCTTGAAAAAGATAATCTACAAGTACGCGTTTTAAACCGGGGCACGGCTTGGCTAGATACTGGAACATTTGCTTCCCTTACACAAGCGGGTCAATTCGTTCAAGTAATTGAAGAAAGACAAGGGTTGAAAGTTGGTTGCATAGAAGAGGTAGCTTATCGTATGGGTTTTATAGATAAAACACAATTAGAAAAAATTGCACAACCACTGTTAAAAAGTGGTTATGGACAATATTTGTTGGAATTGTTAAAGGAAAAATAAGTTCCTTTAATTGACATATTAAAAACGGGAGGCATTTATATGCTTCCTTTTTTTTAAACCAAGTCTTTAAACGTTGGTAAAATCATATCCTTTTCCGAAACCAGTGGATTGGTATAGCCCCAGTCAATATTTAGATCTTTATCGTTCCAAATAATACCACCTTCTGATTCTTTGTTGTATATATTTGAACATTTATAAGAAAAGACACTGTCTTCCAAAGCAACGAATCCATGTGCAAAACCTTCAGGGACTAAAAGCATATTCCTTTTGTCTGCCTCTAACAGCACCACAAGGTGTTTTCCAAAAGTAGGAGAGTTTTTTCTAAGGTCTACTGCTACATCAAGTACTTTCCCAGAAATAACACTTACCAATTTGGCTTGAGCAAAAGGCGCTTTTTGAAAATGCAACCCACGCAAAACGCCCTTTGTAGAAAAGGATTGGTTATCCTGTACAAACTGTGTTTTAATTCCTACTTTCTCAAATGTTTCTTTATTAAAAGTTTCAAGAAAAAAACCACGCTCATCTTTAAAAATTCTAGGTTGTAATTCTAAAAGACCTTCTATAAATGTTTCTTTAATTTCCATAATCCTCTTAAACAATAACAACTGCGAAATTAAGTATTATATTTATATTTTATCTATTTTTTAACTATTGGAATTTTTAATTGCTAATTTTACAAAAAACATATAGTTGTGTTCGATACTGAAAAAAAAGAAATGTCCTTTTTGGACCATTTAGAAGAACTTAGAAAAAGATTATTTTGGGGTGCAATTCCAGTAGTTTTCTTTACCATAATAGCCTTTATCTATATGGATAAGATCTTTAAAAATATCATCTTAGCTCCTGCAAAACCTGAATTTTGGACCTATAGAATGCTTTGTAAAATAGGGCATAAAATGGATGCCTATATTGAACTTGGCGATATGATTTGTGTTGAAAAAATTGATTTTATACTTCAAAGCAGAACATTGACAGGACAGTTTACAATGTATATGACTTCTGGTTTTGTTTGTGGACTAATTATGGCGTTCCCTTTCCTTTTCTGGCAACTTTGGAAATTTATAGAACCAGCACTTAACCCAAAAGAAAAAAATAATGCAAGAGGTGGAATTTTCTTTGTTTGTGTTTTATTCTTTTCTGGTATTTTATTTGGCTATTACATCGTTTCGCCCTTGTCTATTAATTTCTTAGCAAATTTTCATTTAGACGAAAGCATTACCAATCAATTTGATATTACTTCTTACATCTCTATTTTATTGATGATGGTATTGGGTAGTGGACTAATTTTTCAATTACCTGTAGTAGTTTATATTCTTTCAAAAATCGGCATTGTAACTCCTGGTTTTATGAGAAAATACAGAAGACATGCTATTGTTGTCATACTAATTGTAGCAGCTGTACTTACTCCATCACCTGATATTTTAAGTCAAATGCTGGTAGGTACACCAATGATTATCTTATATGAATTAAGTATATTTATTTCTGCAGCAGTAGATCGCCAAAGAAGAATTAAACTCACTCAAACAACTTAAATCTATGTCTTTAAAAATAGCCATCGGCGGAGATCATGCCGGATTTACATATAAAAAAGAATTACTAGTGTTTTTGCAAAATAAAGGATACGAAGTAAAAGACTTTGGTCCTTTTAGTGATGCATCTGTAGACTATCCAGACTTTGCACATCCTCTATCATTAGCTGTAGAAAAAAAAGAAGTTGATTTTGGAATTTTGATTTGTGGTAGTGGTAATGGTGTCAACATCACAGCAAATAAACATCAGGGAATTCGCTCTGGGCTTGCCTGGAATGCGGAAGTTGCTTCTCTAATTCGCCAACACAACAATGCAAATATAATTGCATTGCCAGCTCGATTTATAACAATTGAACTTGCTATAGAATGCGTTGATGTTTTTTTGAAAACGCCCTTCGAAGGTGGTCGCCATCAAACAAGAGTTAATAAAATTAGCTGTTAATTCTTTCGATGGTAAATACCTGAAGTGTCAATTAATTCATATTGTTTTTTCAATATTGGAATTACATTTGAAAGCTCATTCATTCTCTTCTCTTGATCAAAAATATATTCTGGTTTTTCGGTTTCTATTACTTCGTAAATAGCCGATACATTTTCGTATTTCTTTAAATCTGAAAATTGCCAAGAGGACAAACTCCATTTCTCATAAGGGCCTGACATAGAGTTGTTTATGTATAGTTCTTTTTTGTCCCCTAAAACCATAATATCTTTATTATTGATAAAAAACTTTTCCAATAAAGTAGGCGCTTTTTTTATAAGATGTGTTGTCGTATAATTATCTGGTTTCTTTAGTGCATAAAAAGATATTGTTAAAATTCCTCCAAACATAACTAAGAAGAATGCTTCACTTATAATTTTTCTTTTGTAAAAAATTAAGAATAAGTGAGTAGTAAAAAAAACAAGTGGTGGCACAAAAATAAATATATTATTTGGTGTAATTGTTTTATCAATAAAAATCGCCAGCAAGCCTGTCAATAAAGCGATTCCTGCTATCTTAATAATTTTATATTGAAAGTGAATGTATTTTCCACGTGAAGCAATTGCGCCAGTTGCCACTAACAAAAAGATAAACGGCAAAATGCATATCTTAATTAGTGTAGGAAAATCTACTAAAAATTTGGGCGAAGAATTTAAGATAGGAAGCAGTACATACGAATAATAATTACCCAGATTATCAATCCAGAAATAGTATATAAGTACAATTATGTGAGGGAAAAAAAATGCTAACGTCATCACCATTTGCTTTTTCAAATTTGTAGTAGAATAAAAGCCAAGTGCAACTAATGAAAACAATATAAATAAGGCAAATGGAAAATAGAAAAGAGAAGCTATCCCTGTTAACAATCCTATATAAAAGAATCTGTCTTCACCTGTCATTACTCGAGACTGATAACAAATCATATTGAAAGCCCAAATAATAAAAGTCATTCCTAGCAGTAGGGGAGAAAGTGTATAAAAGTCGAAAAACAAAGAAGAGAACAAAACATAAAACAATGCAGGAAGCATTGTATCTTCTTTAAAAACTTTGTTATAATTTAAACCTGTTGTAAAGAGAATTGCTTGAATAAACACTAAAATTGAAGATAATAAAAAATAGACAAAAGCCGATTTGCCAAATAAAAGATCCAATAGATAATAAAACGCCGCCGAAAGGGGTTCGAGATCTGTCCAAATATCTTTATAAAGTGTAAATCCATTTGCCATACGCTCGCCGACTAAAAGCCAAGTTATCTCAGGATCTATTATGGGGATTGACCATTTATAGGCAAACCCACGAATAAGGCCTAGGATAATGATTATCAAAAGGAATTTTAAAGGATTATATTTTAAAAATAGTTGTATCACAATACGTTATTATAGATTAAAACAAAAATAAGGAATGCAGGATAATTATTCGTAATTTTGCAAAAATATTTGATGGTTTATTATGGAAACTACGAGACAACAGAAATACGCAAAATTAATTCAAAAAGAACTTAGTGATATTTTTCTTCACGATACAAAAGGTCTTTTTGGAAATTCTTTTATAACTGTTACTACAGTGCGTATGAGTCCTGATCTTGGTATTGCCAAAGTATACCTAAGCTTCATGATGGTAGAAGATAAAAAAGCAATGCTTGACTCAATTATTGTACAGACGAAACCAATACGCAAGGCATTAGGAAACCGTATAAGCAAACAAGCTCGTATCATACCAGCTCTACTCTTTTTTATTGACGACACAGTAGACTATGCCAACAGAATGAATGAAATATTTGCAAAAATTGTCATTCCTGAAAAAAAGGACGATACAGATTCAAAATAATAATTTTTAGTTGATTTAATCTATTTCAAATTACTCAAGTAGTAGTTTATTTTACTATTGGTTTTAATTGTCTTTAGGTCTTATCTACTTGTGTGGTCTAATAGGATAACCCATTAACAAAATACCGAATACGCCATCTATTGACTAGCATTGTATTTCAGCACTCCATCATTTCATTACAGTCCATTCTGCAAATAATAACATAGATTGTTACTTCTTTGTGTATAATCTCATAATAGTTTTGTTTTTATGTTCATAGCTGGTTTATAAACTGTTTATAAGATGTTAACTGTTCAAATATCTTAGTATAGCTCCGTTTTCATTTGTACTAATTTTACTAGACAATAACGCTTTTGATATGGTTTAAGCCACTAAGATGTCCTATATCTTCCTAACAAATAATTAAAATTTAATAACGCTCTATTTTATTGCTTACCTTTTATTAAACAAGCAACAACTTTTAATGCAATGCTACTTCAACTATAGGAGGTTTTTAAACTAACTATTGCCTATTAATTTGATGAAAAACATTTGGGAATTAATAAGGCCTACTTAAAGGAAACAGTTTTTATTCCCCTTGAAAATACAACTCTTAACTATGGATTAGCCTATAATAAATTCTCTAGCTAATGCTTAACGTTCCACGTGAAACAGTTTATTTAAAAAAAGTGCTATTAAATACTAACATGTTTCACGTGGAACAAATAATGACTTTCCACAAAAAACAGTTAGTTATAAACTATTTAAAACAATACTAACAGCCATACTAACAAGATAAAAACATATAGTGAACATTTAAAATCCTTATTAACAATTTGCCAAGAGGTGTGAGCAATTATTCACAGTATTATCTGCAATTTTTAGATTATAACTTGAATGCTATTAAAGGGAATAGATTATATAAAATAACAAGTGTAGGTATTTAAGCACTATGAAGAATCATCATTTTTAACTATCGTTTCATGTAAAAGAAATTGATACACAATAATAGAAAGGATCCACAAGTTACTCACGTAATTTTTGAGATATGAACGATAATCCAACAAGATAAGCACATATAACTAACAGTTTTTAGCTTGTCAACACATAACAAACATCTTATTAATAGTATTGGTATGTTAAGATATATGTGATTAAAGTACAAATAAAAAAACAAGAAGGTATACTGACAGTCTAATAGCTAAATAACAGCTTACTGTTCCACGTGAAACCTATTAACAAGATAAGAACAGAGCATGTGCAATAGCTTGATAAAAAAAGATCTCAACAGATATATACACAGCCTGTATAAGATGATAACACTCTATATAACAAGTTTAGAACATGCTATGCACATTAAACACTATAGTAACAAGCTATCAACAACTAGCGAACACTTTAATAATTCATAAAATGATAGAGGCTTAGAATTGTAATACATTAGATAAGGTGACACTAAAGCAATAGTTTTTATAGAATTAAATTGTTACAAAAACGTCTGAACAATATATGCACATACATTTATAGATAATAACAATCTTTGTAACAAGTTTAGAACATCCTATACACATTACATGCAGGATAGTTGCTGGGCCTCTACTACTATCCTGCATTTAACTATTAATAAGTTTTTATAGTATTACAACGTTCCACGTGAAACCTATTAATAAAAAGATGCATCTAAACTATGGGGTTTATATATCTCTAAATATGGCTACAATAAACTTTTTGAATACATGATTAATACAACTCGATAGACCCGTTTTTACTACAGAGTACTTAAAATAGTAATGCTCTTAATATTGGTTTCATTTAAATAGCTAACATGTTACAAACATATGTATCACTAAAAACAATTAACCAACACAAAATAAGCTTTGCAAACATGCTTGATAACAGTATACTCACATCTAACAAACAATACATTCTTTCTTTGCCATTAATCAACAGTTTATAAACATATTAATAACAGAATACAAGATTCTTCTTTATCTTTGCATTTCAAAATAATACTGTTTCACGTGAAACATTTAGCCTATATAGAATGTCTAAATAAGCGAAGAACGAGTGTTCCACGTGAAACAATAACATAACACAATAATGTTTAAAGAATACGATGTAATAGTAGTTGGTGCTGGACATGCTGGCTGTGAAGCAGCACATGCAGCTGCCGCTATGGGTTCAAAAGTCCTTATGATTACAATGGACATGAGCAGAATAGGGCAAATGTCTTGTAATCCTGCTATGGGAGGTGTAGCAAAAGGGCAAATAGTACGAGAAGTAGATGCACTAGGAGGGATGTCGGGTATTGTTACAGACAAGACAATGATCCAATTCAGGATGCTTAATTTATCAAAAGGACCTGCAATGTGGAGTCCTCGTGCTCAAAGTGACCGTTGGAAGTTTGCTGAAGAATGGAGACTTACACTAGAAAGAAATCCCAATGTAGACATGTGGCAAGAAATGGTCAGCGGTCTGATAATAAAAGATGGAAGAGTCTGTGGTATAAGAACAGGAATGGGAATAGAAATAGGTGCAAAAGCGGTCGTCCTAACTAATGGCACCTTCTTAAATGGAGTAATCCATATTGGTGAAAAACAATTCTCAGGTGGTAGATCAGCAGAAAAAGCAGCTACTGGAATAACTGAACAACTGATAGAACTTGGCTTTGAATCAGGAAGAATGAAGACCGGAACTCCTCCACGAGTAGATGGAAGAAGCTTGGACTACTCAAAAATGGAGGAACAAAAAGGAGATGAAAAATGTGGCAAATTCTCCTATACGGATACGAAAACTCCAGAAATTCAAAAAAGCTGTTGGGTAACTTATACTAACAAAGACGTACACGAAGAACTAAAAAAAGGTTTTGATAGATCTCCTATGTACTCTGGAAGAATACAAGGAAGAGGACCTAGATACTGTCCTTCTGTAGAAGACAAAATAAACAGATTTGCAGACAAAGAAAGACACCAAATATTTGTTGAACCAGAAGGATGGGACACTATTGAAATATATGTAAATGGTTTTTCTACTTCTTTACCTGAAGAAGTACAACAAAAAGCAATGCGCCTAATTCCAGGATTTGAAAACGTAAAAATGTTCAGACCTGGTTATGCGATAGAATATGATTTCTTTCCACCTACACAATTAGACCTGACACTAGAAACTAAGCTAGTAAAAAACCTTTATTTTGCCGGCCAGATTAATGGAACTACTGGATACGAAGAAGCTGCTTGCCAAGGATTGATGGCAGGTATCAACGCACATAATAAAGTACAAGGACTCGAACCTTTCATACTGAAAAGATCTGAAGCATATATTGGCGTTTTGATTGATGATTTAGTTAACAAAGGAACAGACGAACCCTACAGAATGTTTACCTCAAGAGCTGAATTTAGACTGCTCCTAAGACAAGATAATGCCGATATAAGGCTTACTGAAAAAGGATACAATCTTGGCTTAGCTTCAAAAGAACGGTTATATAATATGACCCAGAAACTGAATAACTCAAAAGAGCTTCAAAAATTACTAAAACAAATAAAGGTAGCACCAGAAGAAATAAATGATTTTTTAGAAACAAAAGAATCTGCTGGCATAAGAGAGAAGGCAACACTGTTTAATCTTATTAAAAGACCTGGTATAGAATTAACAGACATCATAAAAGCAAATAGTACTGTATACGAAAGTCTCAAGAAATATACCCTAGAAGAGGTAGAACAAGCTACAATAGAAACTAAGTATTTTGAATACATAGAGAAAGAGGAACAAATGGCTGAAAAACTACAAACGTTAGAAGAATACAAACTCTACGATAACTTAGATTATGATGTACTTTCAGCTCTATCTACAGAAGGTAGAGAAAAACTTAAGAAAATGAAACCCTTTACACTTGGTCAGGCCTCCAGAATAAGTGGTGTTAGTGCTTCAGATATTTCCGTACTAATGGTCTACTTAGGAAGGTAGATAAGTAAGGGAGCTCAAATGTTGATTTGTTAATTAAGATAACTAATAGAAAATTAAAACAGTGCTAATAGAACATAAAACTTGTCCTGTATGCTCAGGAACAGAATTTGATAAACATTTCACCGTTAAAGACCACAGTATATCTGGTGAAACTTTCAACATTTCAATGTGTAAAAGCTGTGGATTTAAATTTACTAATCCTTTTCCTTCCGAGGAAACTATAGGTAAATATTATCAATCAGAAAACTATATATCACATACTGATACAAATAAAGGCATAGTCAACAAGCTTTACCACCTAGTAAGAAAACAATCTCTGAAAACAAAGATCAATCTTGTCAACAAAAGCACCAATAATAAAAAAGGAACCCTACTTGATATTGGATGTGGAACTGGATATTTCTTACAAACTTGTAAGGAAGATGGGTGGAAAATTGAAGGCATGGAACCTGATTCCATAGCCAGAAAACAAGCAGAAAATAATACAAAACAAACTATTTACGACAACCTATTTTCTATTAAAGAAGAAGGCAAATACGATGCAATAACACTCTGGCATGTTTTAGAACATGTGCATAAGCTCAATGAAAGTATTCAACATATACACAAACTTCTAAAATCGAATGGCATTCTTATAATCGCTGTACCTAACTGTCTATCCTATGATTCAGTAACTTATAATAAGTTTTGGGCTGCTTATGATGTGCCAAGGCACCTCTATCATTTTACTCAACCGGATATGCATAAGTTGTTAGAAAAACATAAATTTACACTTACGGATACGAAACCTATGCTATTTGATTCCTTTTATGTGAGCATGTTAAGTGACAAATATAAATACGGAAAAACTAATTATTTACGTTCGTTTTTGAATGGTTTGGTTTCAAATTTCAACGCTTCAAAAAACAAAAACTACTCTAGTCTAATCTATATTTTTAAAAAGAATGATTAACAAGACACTACTTAATTACCTTTCCTTTTTCATTCTAGTACTAATTTCTGCTTGTGCTAATCAAAAACCACCTACTGGTGGTCCTGAAGATTATAACCCACCAGTATTAAAAAAATCAACTCCAGAAAATAACAGTGTTAATTTCAAAGAAAAAACTATCGTATTAGAGTTTGACGAGTATGTAGATGCACAAAAACTAAGGGAAAATATTATCATCTCTCCTCTTATAGAAGGTCAATTTGATGTAGTAGCCAGAAAAAAAACCGTATTTATAAAATTCCGTGAAAGCTTTAAAGACAATACTACTTACAATATAAACTTCGGTGAGTCTATAAAAGATGTAACAAGAAGCAACATATCTAAAAATCTAACCTTAGCCTTTAGCACAGGACCTTTCATTGATTCTTTATCCATAAAAGGAAATGTATACAATTTTGTAAAGGGTGGTGGTATGAAAGATATTTCCGTGCAACTATATACCACAGCGGATACTAATAACATTAAAAACAACAAACCTCTATACTATACAAAAACAGATGAGGCTGGTAATTTTATCATCAATAATATTAAAGAAGGCACTTATGATGTTTATGCTTTGCAAGATAATAACGCAAATTTTAAATATGATAATGAAAAGGAAAGCATTGCCTACCTATATGATTTATTAATTAATAAAAAAATCAATGATATAAAATTAGGTATTACAAAATCAGATACTAAACCTCCTATAATAATTAGCAAAAAAAGTGAAAATGAACATTATCTATTTAATGTGAGTGAGGGACTTGAAAACTATACTTTAAAAACTAAAACTTTAAAGGTTCTCACTGATCTGTCAGAAGACAAAAAAACTATAAAAATATTCAATACATTTAACTCAAAAGATAGTATTCAAATTTATTATGAACTAACTGACTCTAGTGGAAATATCAATGTAGATAGTACTAAAATACTATTTGAGGAATTGAAAAATAAAAAAGTTAAAAATAATTTTAGCTTTCTAATTCCCGTAAATAAATTACAAATAATTAAAAATGAAGATATTAACATAAAATTTAACAAACCTATTTCTCAAATAAACTATACACAGATTAAGATAAAAAAAGATACAACCCAACAAACTATAGATGAAAATAAAATAGTGCTAGACAGTACTACTCTATTAAGGTTAAAACTTATTAATACTTATCGCTTTAAAGATTCCTTACTACTTAATTTTGGAAAAGGGGCCTTTATTTCAATAGATGGTGATAGCAGTTATGCTACAAAGTTTAAAATTAGCTATAAAAAAGAAGAGCTATTTGGAATTATTGGCGGTACTATTATATGTAAAGACTCTAATTACATTTTTCAATTAATAGATTCAAAAGGTCAAGTACTTGATGCAAAACATAATGCAACAAAGTTTTATTACAATTATCTTGAACCTAGCAACTATATTTTAAAAATCATCGTAGATATAAATAATAACGGAAGATGGGATCCCACAGATATTTATAAGAATACACCTCCCGAACCAATTCATTATTATAAAGAAAAAATCACTTTGAGAGCTAATTGGGAACTATTAGACCTCAAATTTGAAGTTAAATAAAGCATTTCCCACATTATCAATTATCACCTGTTTTAAAACTCCACATTTACTGTTGATTAATTAATTATAATCGTTAATCTAAATCATAATTATGTGTAGAACAAAATAGTCCACATTTTTGAAATAATAAGTTGGCATAACTACTGGCTTATTAATACAAGATCAACAATGTTAACAATCCAAAATTACTTGGGTATATCTAAAATAGAATGTTAAATAACTTATTAAATCTCTATTTATTAAACGAATAGAATATTGATAAACTGTTAATTACTCTAGAAGATAAATTCACTTATCCATGTTTTGATTATACAACAGTGTAAAACTAAACTTTTCAACCAATCCACAGCCTTAATAATATAGAATAATAAATTTTTAAAATTTTATATTATTAAATAGAATGTTAGAAAATATATTTTCCGACTTCGTCGGTTTTAAAATCGTTTTTTAAACCGGTTAAATTTTTACTAACTTTGGTTCTTTAATAAAATTATGTGGTATAAAATTTCGAGTATAATAATAAAGCACCGGTTGATTTTTTTGTTTATCACTTTGTTGATATCAATTTTCATGGCTTGGCAATGTAGGAAAATTGAAATTTCTTATGACTACATACAAATCGTTCCTGCAAACGATCCTGAATTAATTTATTATAAAAATTTTAAAAAAACGTTCGGTGAAGATGGAAATATTTTTGCTATCGGTATGCAAGACAAATCTGTATACTCATTAGAAAAATTTTCTAAACTCCAAAAGTTTTGTTCAGATGTAAAAAACATTGAAGGAGTAAAAGATGTTATTTCTCTTCCAACATTAAAAAATCTAGTAAAGGATACTACAAATAAAAAGTTCGATCAAAAAATAATTTTTCCAGATAAAATTCGAGATCAAAAACAATTAGATAGTTTATTAAAAGAAGCTTCGAATGTAAAAATTTATGATAAACTTTTAGTTAATAACAATACTAACGCACTTCTAGTAGCAGTATCGCTTGATGCAAATTATTTAAATTCTTCAAAACGAGGATTAGTTATGGAAAACATAATGGTCCTTGCTAAAAGTTTTTCTGCCGATGCTAATATAGAACTTCACTATGCTGGGCTTCCTTATATCCGCGCCATAATGGTAAAGGAAATGAAATGGGAATTAATTACATTATTAGGATTATCTGTGTTAGTAACTTCGGGGATATTGTTTTTATTTTTCCGATCACTTTCCTCTGTTGTATTTACGTTTCTAGTAATACTTACCACACTTATTTGTACAGGTGGAACAATTGTTTTATTAGATTATAGAATTACAATTCTTACTGGTGTACTTCCTGCACTTATTATTATTATAAGTATTCCGAATTGTATTTATATGTATAATAAATATCATCAGGAATATAAAAGACATCAAAATAAAATTAAAGCGGTTAGCAGAATAATTGAAAAAATTGGTTTTTTAACGTTCATGACAAACATCAATACTGCTGTTGGTTTCTTTGTATTATACTTTACGAATATTGTAACAATAAAACAATTTGGATTAGTAGCAGGTATATTAAGTGTTGCTACATTTTTAATTACCCTTATTATTATTCCTACGTTTTTATTATTTCTTCCACCACCTACGGCTAAACAACTTAAACATCTTGATCTTGGTTTTTTAAGAAAAGTAAATCAAATACTTGAAACTGCCACCATTCGCCACCGTCCTTGGATCTATGCGATAACTGCAATTTTATTGTCTATTTCTGTTTACGGTATTACAAAATTAAAACCCGTTTCGTACATGGTGGATGATTTGCCTGAACGCAGCACGCTTCGTACAGATTTAGCTTTTTTTGAACAACATTTTAATGGTGTTATGCCGTTGGAAATAGTTGTAGACCTTGGAAAGAAAAAAGCAGTGTTAAAACTTTCTAATCTTAAAAAATTGGAAAAACTAGAAACGTACTTGTTAAACTTCAATAATATTTCACCCCCGCTTTCTATTTTAAATGTGGTGAAAGGTGCTACACAAGCTT
Source organism: Cytophagales bacterium (assembly GCA_031416415.1). GTDB lineage: Bacteria > Bacteroidota > Bacteroidia > Cytophagales > Cytophagaceae > JANYCO01. Next base: position 16,195 of record JANOTP010000143.1, read on the forward strand.
TTTATGGAGGCGATCCTGAATTTTATCGTCTTCCTACAAACAACGAAAGCTCTTTTATAATTAAATATTTTGGAAATAAAGGAGAACAAAATACTCTATTACGAGCCTTTGTAGATAGCACTGGACGTTATGTGCGTTTTACTTGTAAAGTTGCAGATCTTGGAACAATAAAAATGAATGAGCTGGTCCAAGAAAATATTCAACAAAAAGCAAACGAATTGTTTAAAGAGAAAGATGGCTATAGTGTAAAAATAACGGGTACGACGTTATTGTTTTTAAAAGGCAATAGATATTTGATAGATGATCTTTCAGAAAGTTTATTTTATTCGTTCATTTTAATATCACTTATGATGGCCTTTATTTTTACAAGTCCAAAAATGATAATTATCTCGATGATTCCAAATGTAATACCGATGGTGATGACAGCGGGAATTATGGGATTGTTTAACATTCCACTAAAACCAAGTACAGCACTTATCTTTGGAATTTCTTTTGGAATATCTATTGACAGCACAATTCACTTTTTGAGTAAATACAAACAAGAAATTGGCTTTGCAAAAGGTAATGTGTTGTTGGCCGTAACAAGAACTATTCAGGAAGCGGGAGTAAGTATGATCTATACTTCAATCGTTCTGTTTTGTGGATTTATAATATTTGTGTTTTCAACATTTGGCGGAACAATTGCACTTGGATTGCTTACCTCGTTAACCTTGTTCTTTGCAATGTTTACAAACCTTACAATTTTACCAGCTCTTTTACTAACGTTTAGTAAAGGAGACCATAAGCTACCGATGAAATTTCCTAAAAGAAAAAACAGAAAAGATAAAGGAGAAGAAACAGTAGAAGAATAGAAAAAAGATAATAAAATCTATGAGGCTAGCAAAAAACACTCTATCATAAATTATTTATGATAGAGTGTTTTTTGCTTTTGTTATTTACATTCGTTAACAAATTTTAAAGTTGAATTTTTTTAAAGAATTAACCACTATGTTTTTTTCCTAAAATTATTTGGGTTCTACAAATGCATTTATCACATCAAAACCTAAACGATCGTTTAAATGTTGTGCGTAGTGCATTTTTCTAATAATTAAGTTTTCGTCCAATAAAAATTCTGCAGGCATAGTGCTGATCGATTCATTGCCAACCATCATATGCATAGGAACTTTTGCAAGTTTAGCTTTTATTGCTGTTTGAATAAAACTTGTTAGATGGCTCTTCGTAGATTTGGAGGGAGAGTTTTCAATTCCATACGTAGCATACATTATTTTTTCAGGGTCTGAAATTACAGGAATAGGTGAAACTTCTCTATGAAAGACACTTCTTAACATTACCTCTTCTTTAGATTCAAAAAAGAAAATCATTTCTAAATTTTTAGCTCTATATTCCTCTCTTACTTTAGAAAGTGCATGTACACGTAAATTGCAGAACGGACAACCTGCATGACGAAAAAACCCTAGAAAAACTTTTTTGCCTTTATAAGAAGACAAATCAATCATTCGTCCATAGATATCTTTGAGAATAAAAGTTGGTGCTGTAACATTCAACTCAACAACAGCTTTCACATCCTCCATATATTTTTCTTCTTTAAAACAAGTACAGTTGTTTGTTTAAACGCATAATTGCTGTAATAGTTCATGCAGTAGACCTAAATAAGATTAATGTCTCGATTTAGCTATTTAAATGTTTGAAAGGTTCGCGGTTTTGTAATTGTGTCTTAATAGAAAAACTTTTATTTCTTATATACTACTACTCTCTTCCAACTCCTTTTATAAACCCAATAATCTCCCCATACCTTTTATTCCTAACAGCTAAAAATTGTGTAATCATGGGAATATGTTTTTTGTTTTTTTGAATAATCAATTTCGTTTCAGGATAGATTTTTATAATTGCTTTGTGAAAATCGTTGTTGCTGGAAATTAGGGAAGGATAGGTTTTTTCTCCTAAATATTGGAGAACAGGAGGGATGCCTTTTTTAAGATGAGTAATGGCTGAAGCAGCTTTCCATCTTTTTGGGTCAGATGAAAACGTTTCTCTATAACTATCTTTTTTACCAAAAGGATTTTCTTTTAAATAAGTATACATATCAAGTCCTGCAGCGTCTATCAATACAACTCCTTTTATGGGATTATCTATTTGTAAAGAATCAAAATAGCGATTGTCAAAGGCAATTAATGCTCCCAAATGACCACCAGCAGAATGACCGGAAACAATTATTTTGTCTGGATTGCCTCCGTAATTTTTTATATTTTCCTTTATCCATTTTATAGACTGAGCAGACTCAAATGCCATGCGCTCGTAATTTGCTTTTGGGCTTAGAGTATAATCGATGACCACTGTGACAATTCCTTTTGCCGCCATTCTATTTCCAAAAAAACTATACAATGATTTATTCCCTGAGGTCCAATTTCCTCCATGTATAAATACTAGTACATCTTTAGGAGCTTTATTTTTTCGTGGAACAAAAATATTGAGTTTAAGTAAATCCTTTTTTGCTACTATCTTGTTGGCGTTTTGGTTATAGATAATATTTTTTGAACGCTTAGTTTTCAGATAACTACTACAAGCACAACAGAATATAAGAGATACTAAAACTATGGTTTTCATGGAATGATATACGAACTATTGAAAGTACATATTTACTGTTTTCTAATATATTCACCTAATTATATCATTTTGATTTTATATCGCTTAATTTTGTGATAATCAGTTTTAAAAACTGAAGATAGCATACGTATGACTTTTGAAGAATTAAACCTAAGCAAAGCATTGCATAATGCCCTGAGTGATCTTGGGTATAAAAATCCTACCACCATTCAAGAAAAAGGATTTTCGGTAATGATGTCGGGAAGGGATGTAGTTGGAATAGCACAAACAGGAACGGGTAAAACGGTGGCCTATTTGCTTCCATGTCTTCGCCAATATACGTTTTCAAAGGAAAAACATCCTCAACTATTGATTTTGGTACCAACCAGAGAACTGGTTGTTCAAGTGGTGGAAGAAGTAAAGAGACTTACCGTTTACATGGATGTATCCGTTGCTGGCGTTTATGGCGGAGCAAATATATCTATCCAAAAAGAGCTTCTTCATAAAGGGGTAGATGTTTTGGTCGCCACTCCAGGACGATTATTAGATCTTGCGCTAACAGGAGTTTTGAAATTGAAAGCAGTAAAAAGACTTGTTATTGACGAAGTAGATGAAATGCTCAGCTTAGGATTTCGTCCGCAGTTGACTAGAATTATTGATTTGTTGCCTCCCAAAAGACAGAATTTAATGTTTTCGGCAACGATAACAGAAGAAGTAGAGGTTTTTATCAAAGACTATTTTAACGATCCCTTAAAAATTGAGGCCGCTCCAACTGGAACTCCTTTGGAAAATATTGTTCAGACGGGTTACAAGGTTCCTAATTTTAACACAAAGATCAATTTACTTCAATTGCTTTTGGACAATAATGTCGAAATGAAAAAAGTATTGGTATTTGCTTCCAGCAAAGAATTGGCAGATATGTTGTTTGACCGAACAGAAGCTAGATTTCCTGGTCAAACAGGTATTATACATTCCAATAAAGCTCAAAATCATAGGTTTAACGCTGTAAAACAATTTCAAAATGGGACACATCGTATTCTTATTGCTACCGATCTTGTGGCTCGTGGACTCGATATTTCTGAGGTTTCGCATGTAATAAACTTTGATACTCCAGAAGTGCCCGAAAATTATATGCACCGTATTGGTAGAACAGGTCGTGCGGATAGTAAAGGAAATGCAATCACTTTTATTACTGAAAAGGAAAAAATTCAGCATAAGAATATCGAAACGTTGATGAAGAAAAAGATCAAAATTTCTTCTTTGCCAGAAAATCTTGAAGTATCTGACATATTAATTGAGGCTGAAAAACCGAAAATTAAGATGAAAATTGTAAAGGTAAAAATCCCTAAGCCAGAGGTTTTTGGCCTTGCCTTTCATGAGAAGAGTGAGAAAAACAAAAAGACAAATAACAAAGTAAGGCGTGCAGAGGTTTTGAAAGCGAAGTACAATAAACCAAAAAGTGCTCGAGGGAAAAAAAGAGGGTAGAGTTTTACTCGAGTTTCCTATTTGAAGGTAATATTAAAAAGAATAGAAAAGTAAAATAATTTATAAATACATGTCAAACAACGATATACTTAAAAAGCTTCGGGTAGCTTTGCATCTTAGAGACGATGATATAATTGCAATTTTAAAACTAGTCGATTTCAAAATATCGAAAGCCGAATTAGGAGCATTATTTAGAAAAGACGACCATCCTAATTATATGCTTTGCGGAGATCAGTTTCTTAGAAATTTTTTGAACGGATTGGTCATTCACATGAGAGGAAAAAGAGAAGGCGAAAGTTTAAACAAAGAAAATGAAAAAGAATAAAATTTCTATCGGTCAGGTTTTTAAAACAATCATTTGGCCTAGAAGAAAACTACTTTTTGTTGGGCTAATTCTTATAATCATAAGTCGTCTTGCTAGTTTGGTTTTGCCTTGGCAAACTAAAATTTTGCTCGATGAAGTAATTCCTAATAAGGACAATGTAAAGCTTATTCAACTACTTTGGCTGGTAGGAGGTTCTATTGTTGTAAATGCAGTTACCTCTTATGTGCTTACGAAAATATTGAGTGTAGAAGCACAATTGTTGATTTCAAAATTAAGAGTACAAGTCCAGAAAAAAGTACTTTCTCTCCCCATAAGTTATTTTGACAATAATAAATCTGGAGCATTGGTTTCCAGAATAATGTCTGATGTAGAAGGTGTTAGAAATCTTATCGGTACAGGTTTGGTCCAACTTATTGGCGGTAGTATTACGGCAGTAATTGCCATGATTTTATTAATAAAAATTAGTCCTTGGATGACCTTATATGTTTTGGTCCCAGTAAGTATTTTTGCAGTTATTGCAATGAAAGCATTTTCATATATTCGTCCCATTTTCAAAAATAGAGGCGTTATAAATGCTGAAGTAACAGGAAGATTGACCGAAACCTTGAATGGAGTTAGAATTATAAAAGCCTTCAATGCTGAAGAACAAGAAAGTATAACGTTTGAAAAAGGTGTGGAACGGTTGTTTCAGAATATTAAAAAAACACTTACTTCTACTGCCATTATTTCGAGCTCTGCTACCTTTCTTTTAGGGATGGCTTCTTTAGGAATTATGGGAATTGGTGGTTTTTTAATGATTGAGAAAAGCTTGTCACCAGGTGATTTTATTGCGTTTACGTTGTATTTAGGGTTTATGATTTTCCCAATTGTTCAAATGAGCAATATTGGAAGTCAATTGACGGAGGCTTTTGCTGGACTTGATCGTACCGAGGAAATCATGAATATGGCTCCAGAGGAAAATGTAGAAGAACGAAAAATTGTTCTCAAGGAAATAAAAGGAGATATTAGCTTTGACCAAGTTTCTTTTGCTTATCAGGAAGGAAAAGAGGTTGTAAATAATATAAGTTTTCAGGCACCATCGGGTTCTGTAACAGCTTTGGTAGGAACCTCAGGTTCGGGGAAAACTACTATTGCGGGACTTGTAGCCACATTTTTGAATCCTGAATCAGGAAAAATAACCATTGACGGAGTAGATTTGTCGAAGGTTACGTTGAGTAGTTTTCGAAAACATTTGGGAGTTGTACTTCAAGATGACTTTCTTTTTGAAGGAACAATTCGTGAAAACATTCTTTTTCCAAGACCAAACGCTACAGAAGAACAATTGCAATTAGCGGTAAAAGCGGCTTATGTTAATGAGTTTACAGATCGTTTTGAAACAGGTTTGGATACATTAATTGGCGAGAGAGGAGTAAAACTTTCCGGAGGCCAACGACAACGAATTGCAATTGCCAGAGCTATTTTGGCTGATCCAAAAATTATTATTCTGGATGAAGCCACCTCAAACTTGGATACTCAGAGTGAGTCTATGATTCAGCAAAGTCTTGCAGAGTTGATGAAAGGACGTACTACATTTGTAATAGCGCATCGTTTGAGTACTATTCGCCAAGCAAGTCAGATTTTGGTGATTGAAAATGGGCGAATTGCTGAACAGGGAAATCATGAAGAGTTGATTGAGAAAAAAGGTCGTTATTATGAGCTACATACTTATCAAGCAAGGATTTAATAAGTATGGAAAAAGACAAAACACCCCAATCCAATAATCCTTTGCATGGTTTAACACTTGAAGCCATACTTATTGATTTAGTGGAATATGTAGGGTGGGAAAAGATGGGTGAAAAAATCCATATCAATTGTTTTATCAGTGAACCAAGTATTAAATCAAGCTTGGCATTTTTGCGAAAAACACCTTGGGCAAGGCGGAAAGTAGAAATTATGTATGAGTTTAATTTAAAAAAAATAGTGAAGGCAAAGGAAGGAAAGCAATAAAGTTTTTTATTCATAAGAATTTCTCAGCTATGAAAATCTTTAAAAATAGCCTAAGTGGCAAATTCGTTTTGTTGGTATTCTTGCTTTATATGGGAAATCTTTCCTGTTTAAAAGCAATTGACGATAATTTGTACAAAGTATTGATAATAAAGGGAAAAGCTAATTGGGTCAATAAAGCGAATAAGAAAAAGATATTTCCTGTCTGGAATGGACTTCGCGTTACCGAGGGTTTAAGATTGATAGTTTCTCCAGAATCAGTTTGTTTGCTTTTAAAAACAGACATGTCTAGTTATATGGAGATAAGTAATGCTACTCAGGCTACTACAGAAATTTATGTAGAGGATTTACTCAAACAATGGAATACTAAAGCAGTTATTCTTTCATCAGAGTATAAAGTATTAAGTGCTTATTTATTAGACAAATGCATAGCTTATGACGGGCATAAACAAGATTCCTGCTTAGTCATAACAAGCCACTCTACTCGATGTGCACCACATACAAGGATTTTAATACCCAATGACAAAAGCTATTTTGAAATATATAACAAAAAGCTTTTTATCCAATGGATAGAAGAAACACCAAAACCTTGTCCTTTTACTATATCTATAAGCAATTATTTTGGTGACGAGCTATATATTAAGTCATTAGGAGAAAGGGGAGCTTGGGTTTCTTTTGATTTAGGAACAGAAAAACGATTTTTATTTAGGGTAAGACTGCCTTGTAGTTGTTGTGCAGATTCTGACGAGACAACAGTTACTCTAATGGAAGAGGAAAATAGAATAAACTTAAAGACTAAACTTAGTCAACTAAATCAATATGATTATTGGCAAGCACTTCTTGAAGCAATTATATATGAGGATGAAAAATTGTTCTTGGATGCTTTTTCTCAGTATAAGAAAATCCAGAAGAAATTTCCAAACTATGTTCTAACAGATCAATTATACGCTAATTTTTTGAGAAGGAACAATGTTGGCACACCATACAGCAGAACAGCTCCTTGGAATAAGAACTGCCTAGACCTTAAAATCGCACAATAAAGAAGCACGATTAGTAGAGCTAAAGCTTACGATTTTAGCAATTTTTATAAGAGTCAAATTTTTTATTCGAAATCCTATACACTTAAAAATTAAATACGGAATCGGATTTGAACATAGTTTCCGACTCAAAAATTTAGATATAAAATACAAAAATCACCTACCTAAAACGGAGCTTCAAAAAATGAAAAAATCGTTTTTTGAGGCATTTTGTAAAATCGGAACATAAAATTTGAAACTAAAGTTTTTTCATCTATCTTTATGACTGATTAGTCATGCTAGTACTAAAATAGATACAAAATTATGATACCAACGATAATTTTTTTGCTTATACTAACTTTAGTAGGCTACTTTTTTATGCAACAAAAAGTGTTTGGAAAAAAGCCATCCAGTAAACGTCTACAAAAAATAGAACGCTCTACAAACTACAAGGATGGAGCTTTTCAGAACATTTACCCAACAGAAGTAATGCGAAAAGAAGCATCTTATCTAAAGATGCTAAAAGAGTTTTTTAATAAGCCGAAAGCTGTAAATCCTTCAGAAAAAATTCCTACAATTATAACAGATTTGAAAACAGTAAGAGGAGAAAAACCAATTATTGTTTGGTTTGGTCATTCTTCCTATCTTATACGTTCAAAGGAGCTTACAATATTAGTAGATCCTGTCTTTAGCGGAAATACATCGCCAGTTTCTTTTTTTGGTAAGGCCTTTAAGGGTTCAGATGCCTATTCTGTGAAGGATTTTCCTAAAATTGACGTAGTTGTCCTTACCCACGATCATTATGATCACTTAGATTATGCCACGATTATAGAAATTAAAGCAACAGTTGGTCTATTTATTACTGCTCTTGGAGTAGGGGAACATTTAGAACACTGGGGAGTAAATGCAGATAAAATTGTAGAACTGGATTGGTGGGAAGAGAAAGAGATAAGTAAAGAAGTTAAATTTATTGCTACACCAGCAAGACATTTTTCGGGAAGAGGTTTTCAAAGAGCTAAATCATTGTGGGCTTCATTTGTTTTAAAAATACATGGACACTCAATTTTTATAGGAGGTGATTCTGGCTACGACGACCAGTTTAAATTGATCGGTGAGAAATATGGTCCTTTTGATCTTGCTTTATTGGAAGCAGGACAATACGGCATAGACTGGCCAAGTATTCATATGTTACCAGAAGAAACAGTAACGGCAGCTCAGGATTTGAAAGCCAAAGTACTTATACCTGTTCATTGGAGCAAATTTGCACTCGCTATGCACGAATGGAATGAACCCATAAATAGAGTAATTAAATCGGCTGCAGAAAAAGGTCTTGTCGTACAAACGCCTAAAATTGGTGAACCTATTGAGATCTCTACAATTAAAGAAAATAAACAATGGTGGAACTTTTAAATTCTTAAAAAAACATGTCTGATAAAAGAGAATTAATTATAGAAGCAGCGTTAAAATTATTTTGTGAAAACGGGTTTCAAAATACTTCTACAGCGTTGATTTCTAAAGAGGCTGGAGTAGCCACGGGTACGTTGTTTTTATATTTTCCGAGCAAAGAAGAGTTAATAAATACGTTGTACATAGAATCAAAAAAAGAATTGTCTACCTATTTAAAAGAAGGATTATCTAAACAAAAATCTTTTAAATTAAAAATCAAACATGTCTGGATGCGAGCAAATGAATGGGCGTTGGAAAATCAATATGCATTCAGGTTTATTCATATGTTTTCTGCGTCTCCCTATATTTCTAATGTATCAAGAAAAAAAGTAGCTTCTACAGTAGACTTTGCAGAAAAATTTGTACTCGCATCTATAAAGGAAGGTGTAATTGCTAGAATAAGTATCCCATTGTTTTTTTCTATTTTTGATGGTTTGTGGACCTCTACGGTAAACCACCTTAGTACGTTAAGAGGTACAAAAAATAAACAAAAAATTATAGAACAATCGTTTGAGATTTTCTGGAAGGGAGTTAGCAAATAAGATTAAAAAACAAAAAAAAGACAGCTACTATTTTACAATTTTTGACAAAAGTCTTTTCTTTGGTTCTGTTCCTCTTTCTTCATACCAATCTGCTAAAAGCCAAAGCATCACAACAAACCAGGCAATGCTTGCAATAAATACTTTAACAGAAGTAGCGTGATCATCGCCTTGAATAAAAGGAAGCAAAAGTATAAAAGGCCCTCCAAGAAGTATTGGCATTACTAGCCAGCTCCATAGAAGAGTTTGAATAATTTCGCGTTTAATAATTGTTGATTTTTCGTGGACATAATATTTTTGTTGTGTTCCCGAAAAACCAGGTTCGGCTTCGGAAAAACTAATTTTGTATCGACTAAGAGGAAAAATTGGCAAATAGAAAAATGAGATCCACTTTGTAACAAAATAACTAGAATCTGTTTTATGAAATTGCGTATGCCCATAAAATCTTGTTCCTGTTCCTGAAATGGTAGACATAATTATTTATTTTTTAAATACCTTTTTCCATTGCTCTTCGTCAAAACCCAAAAGATATTCTTCTTTGTCCAATACCACTAAGGGCCTTTTAATCATTGAAGTTTTATCGATCATTAAAGCAATAGCATTTTCAGGTTTTTTTGCAGATGCTTTTTCTTCATCGGTAAGTTTCTTAAAGGTTATTCCTTTTGTATTGATAAGAAGGTCAAGGGAAAGTTTCTTCATCCAATTCTGAATGGTAGTACTATCAATGCTTGCTTTTTTATAATCGTGAAAAGAATATTCAATATGATTTTTGTCAAGCCATGTAAAGGCTTTTTTCATGGTGTCGCAATTTTTGATGCCGTATATCTTTATCATGGTTGTAAAAATTTAATCTAAAGTTACACAAAAGAATTAAAAGAGTGGTAACAAAAAGCTTCCCATTGGAAACCACGCCAATGGGAAAAACTTAAAAAAATGACTTTTATTTAGCTACCTATTTATGAGTCATAAAATTTATTATTATTTTATTCGTAAAGCTGAATTTTCTAAGATAAGATTTTCGCCATTTTCAATAGCTTTGATAACTAATGGCATAATGTCTTCTGGTGTAGCATTATTTTCTTCGGACTCTTCATTTATGGCTAGTTGAGAAGTAGGACTTTTAGTAAGAGTTAAGGAAAGATATTTTTTACCACGATCCATTATTACTTCGCTAGCGTAGGTTGAACTAATATTGACAACCGTTGTTTCAAGTTCTATTTCGTTAGTACTAGATTGATTATTTTTTTCACTTTCATCTACTGATTGCGCTTGTAGTGTTGCAGTACTAAAACAAAGAGCCATAACAGTTATTAAGGTAGTTTGAATTAGAGAGGATGTATTGATCATAGTTGTAGTAAAATTAAGGAGTATACTTTTTTTCTTTTTTATAATATTTAATAAGCGAACTATTCTTGTGAACTTGAATTAGTACTAGATTGGATTTCACTTTCATCTACTGATTGTGCTTGTAATGTTGCAGAACCAAAACAAAGAGCCATAACGGTCATTAAGGTATTTTGAATTTGAGACGATGTGTTGATCATAGTGGTAACGTTAAGAGTGATACTTTTAATTTGTTTTATAGTACTCAATACGCTAACTATTCTTACTGGTTTGATAATTGGCGTTTACAAGAGCCTACATTATGTTAAAATACAATTCACTATAAAAACCCTAACGCCCCTTATTTATAAAGCATTCGGAAGGGGTAATAAACCTAAAAAATTTACGATACTGCTATAGTATAAAATAAGTATAAATACATTTTTAGATCCTTATATACTCGTATCTGTTTCTAAAAATTATACTATTAAAAGAGGTTGGTAATTAACTCATTTTAAGAAAGATTGAAGTATCTTTGTTTAAATAATACATTTTAGGACATGAAAAAGGGATTATTAATTTTAGTTTTTTGCGCCGTTCAGATAGGTGTATTAAATGCACAAATACTTCGTTTAGCAATTGGTTTAAATCGAAGTAAGCCAACTGAAGATCCATTGGGGTTTTCTACAAATGCCAAGCTCGGTTATCAATTCGGTGCAGATGTTCAGCTTGGCAAAGGGCATATTTATTTTCAACCAGGGGTAAAGTATTCTGTAACAACAATTGGATTGTCTGTTTATTCAGATACGAAAAGTGAGTTAGTTGTTTCGGGAATAAAAATACCCATTCTGGTGGGATTTCGTTTGTTGAAGCCAGCTATAGGCAAGTTGGTCAATATACGTTTTTACACAGGCCCATCTGTTCTTGTAGTAACAAATGTGAAACATAAAAACCAGAATGACTCCGCTTTTATTTTAACGGACAAAGAGTACCACGATGTCGAATGGGCTTGGCAGTTGGGTTCTGGTCTTGATATAGGGAGGTTTTTTGTTGACCTCGGTTACCAAAAAGGCTTAACATATATATTTACAGGAGAAAGTAATGCAAAGTCTAATATGTTTTATATGAATGTTGGATTAAAAATCCCCTTAAAATAAAAAGGTAAGAGTATAAAAAAGAAAAAGACTACTCATTAAGGTAGTCTTTTTCTTTTTTCCAATGATGAATTAGCAAGAGCAACAGCAAGAGTATTGAGAAGTCCCCCCAGATTTTCGGATTGATCTTTAGTCACGTCTGCCCATTAACAAAGAAACATAATAAAGTAAGTTGGCTATTGCACCAATAGCGGCTACGAGATAAGTCAGAGCAGCCCATTTTAAAGCATCTTTAGACATATCATATTCGCTTGGCGTAACAATATGTTTTTCGCTTATCCAAGCCAACGCTCTTTTACTTGCGTCAAACTCTACAGGGAGTGTTACTAAGGCAAATAAAGTAATGACCAAATTACAAGCAACCATAACAATAAGTAAAGGAACCATTATACCTCCACCGCCTCTTGAAAACAATAGAAATCCACCGAAAAGGAAAACCATATTAAGGATATTTAAAACCTTAGCACTTGTAATTTGTGCAGGCACCATTTTAGAACGAAGAGAAAGCATACTGTAAGCAGTAGCATGTTGCACCGCATGACCACATTCGTGAGCTGATATAGCAGCAGCAGCAGCGTTTCTTCCATAGTAAACTTCGTTACTTAAGTTTACGGTTTTATTTGTAGGATTATAATGATCGGTTAACATTCCTTCTGTACAAATTACTTTTACATCAAAAATGTTATAATCCCGCAGCATTTTTTGGGCAATCTCCGCCCCACTAAGATTTGAAACCAATGGTGTGAGAGAATATTGTTTAAACTTATTTTTTAGTCTATAGGAAATAAACATTCCAACAAACATCATGGCAAACGAAATAATTAAGAATATCATAATAGTGTTACGTTAATTGTTTTATTTTTTCTATAACATTGGTGGTAGAATATCCGTTCACAAGAGGAACAGTTTCTACCGATCCGCCATTTTTTAATACAACATCTGCGCCAACGATATTTTCTACGGTATAGTCGTTACCTTTTACCAAAATGTCAGGTTTTAGGAAATTAATAAGTTCAAAAGGCGTTTCTTCGTCGAACAAAATGACAGCATCTACAAATTCTAGCGAAGCCATAACCCTAGCCCTAGAGAGCTCATCACAAATTGGTCTGGCAGGACCTTTAAGCCTTTGTACCGAAGCATCAGTGTTGAGACCAACAATCATTTTTTGACCAAGATTTCTGGCTTTTTCTAAATAATCGACATGTCCTAAATGTAGAATATCAAAACAACCATTGGTAAAAACGACTTTCCCCTCTTTTTTCCAATCGGGCAAAATTTCGTTAAGTTGTTCTTTAGTAAGTATTTTATTGGAGGTTTTCATTGCTATAAGCTAATTTCAGGAATAATAGTGAGATTTCAAATGTAAAATCCCATAAATAGAAAAAGAGTCTCACTTTGCAGCAAGACTCTTTTTAATTTCTAATGAGTAGAAATTATTTTTTAACTTCAGTTTTAACTAGAGTATCAGCAACAACAACTGGAGTTGTGTCAGCAGGAGCAACAACTGGAGTTGTATCAGCAACAACAACAGCAGTATCAGCAGTTGAAGTAGCAGTCTCAGAAGAACCACAAGAAACTAGAGCGAAAGAAGTTGCAACGAATGCAAGAACGAATAATTTTTTCATAATAGATATTTTTTTAGATTTTAGCACTGCAAAGGTAGCTATAAATCTGACATGTAAAACTTTATTTGTATAAATATTTGTTGTTTCTAACGTAAATTCATACACCTTATCTTTTAAAAGTGTAATTCTATTGAAAACAGGACTACATTTTACAAAACAGGACAAAAGCATTATTTGGCTTTACAGATAATATTTATAGGCACACCTTCAAAATCGAAATGATGGCGTATTCTGTTTTCAAGATAGCCTTTGTATGGATCTTTGATGTATTGGGGAAGATTACAAAAGAAAGCAAAGGTCACACTATTCGTTGGAAGTTGTGTAATATATTTAATTTTTAAGTATTTACCTTTCATTGCTGGTGGTGGATATTTGGCAATTTCAGGAAGCATTTTATCGTTTATCACCGAAGTAGCCACTTTCTTATTCATATTCTCATATACTTTAATAATAAGCTCGATGGCCTGAAAGACACGTTGCTTATTAAGTACAGAAATAAACATGATAGGAATATAAGTAAGTGGTTTGATTTTATCTTTTATCTCGTCTTCAAACTTCTTGGCCGTTTGAGTGTCCTTTTCTATAAGGTCCCATTTGTTTACTAAAATTACAATACCTTTTCTTTTCTCTTCCGCCATGCCAATGATGGTCATGTCTTGGGCTTCGAAACCTCGTTCGGCATCAATCATGATTACACAAACGTCAGAATTTTCCAACGCTTTTATTGAACGCATAGTAGAATAGAATTCTATGTCTTCCGTAACTTTTGGTTTTTTGCGTAGTCCTGCTGTATCGGTAAGAATAAATTCCTGACCATAAGAATTGTAACGCGCATCTACCGCATCTCTTGTAGTACCCGCAATGTCGGTAACGATGCTTCGAGACTTACCTAAAAGAATATTTACAAAAGAAGATTTCCCTGAGTTGGGTCTTCCTAGTATGGCTATACGAGGGATGCCAGCATCTGGATCTTCAATGCCTTCAGAAGGAAAACATTTTATGGTTTCGTCCAACAGCTCGCCGCTACCAGAACCATTCTGAGCAGAGAGAGGATAAACTTCGCCCATACCAAGAGAATAAAACTCTCCTGCCATTTGAGCACGGTCAAAATTATCAGCCTTATTGAGAATAAGGAAAACAGGTTTTTTAGCTTTCCGTAGTTTATTTGCAAACTCCTGATCTAAGTAATGAACACCTGTATGAGCATCTACCACAAAGAAGATTACACTTGCTTCGTCCAAAGCTAGTTCTACTTGCTCGCGAATTTGTTGTTCGAAAATATCGTCTGAACCGTGCACATATCCACCCGTATCAATTACGGTAAAGAATTTCCCACACCACTCTGCATGACCATAATGTCTGTCACGCGTTACCCCACTTTGATCGTCCATGATGGCGTCGCGTTGACCCACCAAACGGTTAAAGAGTGTAGACTTTCCTACATTTGGTCTTCCTACTATTGCTACTATGTTTGCCATTTCCTTGGGAGGTTAATGGTTTAAAGTTTAAAGTTCAAGGTTTGTTCTATAATAAACTTACCTAAAAACTTTTTTACTTTAAACACTAAACCTTAAACTTTTAACTTAAACTTTAAATATTATTATAACCAAATCGATCCAGCTTCTTTTCTTTGCTGCGCCAGTCGGGTTCTACTTTTACGAATACCTCTAGAAAAACTTTTTTTCCAAAAAACAATTCCATATCTAAACGTGCCTCGGTAGCTACTTTTTTAAGAAGCATTCCTTTTGGTCCGATGATAATGCCTTTTTGGCTATCACGCTCTACGTATATCTCGGCACCGATGCGAATGATTTTTGGTTCGTCTTTAAAAGAAGTGATCACCACTTCGGCACTGTATGGAATTTCTTTTTTATAATTTAAAAAGATTTTTTCGCGGATTATTTCTGAAGCGAAGAAACGTTCAGATTTGTCGGTGATATTTTCCTTATCATAATAAGGAGGATGTACTGGGATAGTTTCTTTAATTAGATTAAAGACTTTGTCGGTATTAAAGTTTTCTTTAGCAGAAACAGGAATTACCTCAACTATGTTTGTAAGCTTTTCTTTCCAATAAAGAATTTTTTCATCTACTTCTCCTTGTTTTGCAAGGTCTACTTTATTGATAAGCAAATAAATAGGGATATGGTCGATGCGACTAAGTTTTTTGAGCACATCGTCTTCATCGTACTTTTCGTAGATATCGGTAACGAAAAGAATGATATCGGCATCTTCTAATGATACGTTTACAAAACGCATCATAGATTTGTGGAGTTCGTATTTTGGTTCGATGATACCAGGAGTATCGGAGTAAACGATCTGAAAATCATCGCCGTTAAGTATGCCCATAATCCGGTGACGGGTTGTTTGGGCCTTGGAGGTGATGATAGAGAGTTTCTCCCCTACCATGGCGTTCATCAGGGTAGACTTGCCAACGTTTGGTTTGCCTACGATGCTGACGAAACCAGCTTTATGTGTATTAGTTTCTGACATTCTTTTAAAAAGAAAGACAAAGGTAGTTGTTTTTAGTGGAATAATCTATTACCTTTGCACCCTCGATAGTTGAAAATGCTTAAAAACTGGAAATAAATGGTCCGGATCTTGCAGGGTCAACAAGGTATATCGCGGGGTGGAGCAGTTGGTAGCTCGTTGGGCTCATAACCCAAAGGTCGTAGGTTCGAGTCCTGCCCCCGCTACAAAGAGAAAGGCTTCCGAAGAAATTCAGGAGCTTTTTTTGTTTAGAGCAGTTGGTAGCTCATTGGGCTCTTATCCGCCAGCAGGCGGACGTAGGTTCGAGTCCTGCCCCCGCTACAAAGGCTCCGATTTATCGGAGCCTTTCGTTTTTTACTCAAGACTCACACTCTCACTCCAGACTTTGCCCATAACTTTTATGACTTGTCAGCGTGAGTGGGAGGTGAGTGTGGTTTCTTGCTACGGTTTCAAACATGGATGTTTTAGTAATTAGTAGACACGGACAGGATGTCCGCGCCAACGGCGCCTTTTTTATTCTCCTCCAGATAGCTATTGGGACGCGCTCACACTCCATACTGTCCTGAAGTTTCTAGTTCTGCTTCATATTATATTCAAACATAGATGTTTTATAAATAGTAGACACTGACAAGGTGTCCGCGCCAACAGAATAAAAAATATTATTAAACATCTTACCCTTTATTTTTTTTACCTATATTTGCTTTCAATTAAGCTCCAGCATAAGCTAATACCTCTCTCTAAGTTCTCTATTTGTAAATGTTAAAGATGAAATTTATTAAGTATACAATAGTAATTTTACTTTTACTTTGTGTAAAATTAACTGACGCTTTTTCTCAGCACAACAAACAGTTTAAGCTTTCTTATGGCTTGAACTATGTTTATCAAAATAATTTATCACATAAAAACTCCTTGTCATTTACAAAAGAACCACAAAGTAATAATAATTATCTGGTACTGGTATCAAACCATTCAAGAGGAAAACAAAAGAAAATTACCGGTATAATATTTACTGCCATAGGCTGCGGCCTTCTTGCAACAGGTATAGGTTTGGTAGCTAGTGCTGATTCTTACTCTTATCAATACAGTACAGGTCCATATGGTTCTTCGTCTAGTGGTGATTTAAAGGGAGCTTTAGGAATAATAGCAATTCCAGGAAGTTTGGGATTTCTCATTCCCGGAATAGTAAAATGGAATAAAGGCGCAAAGCAAATGAAAATAGACGCAAATGGAAATGTTATTCCACAAGAAGATAATAGTATTAAACCTACTAATAAATTATGGCATCTTACTATTGGAAGTGCGATACCTTTAAAAAATAAATTCTCATCTGTGTTTGGTTCAGGACTGTCTCTGAATACAGGATTTAATATTGGACTTTTTAAGAATACAATTAAAGTTGGACCAGCATTTGGGCTTGATTATTTCAGTAATGATAATTATGAAAAATTGACACAGATTATGGCGGGCGCCTCAGTAGGATATTTGCTAAAGTTAAATGATAGAAAAACAACTTACCTGTATCCGGGAATCTCCCTTTATTATGCCTCTTACAAAGACAGAGCAGATTTACTGAAGATGGAAGATCCTATCCTAAGAGGAAAAGGAGCAGCACTAGAATTGAAAGCCAATATTATTTTCAAAAAATATATTCTGGGAATAAGTTATCTGAACTACAATCCTAAATCGAGTTATTCAACAGAACTAGTCGATAAGATGCAACAAAATAATGCTCTTTATCCAATCACGATTGTTACAAATAAATCAACAAAATTTGACTTAAGTACATTTAAACTTTCAATGGGAATAATATTTTAAGTATGAAAAAAATCTTTATTTACTTTTCTGTTTGTGTTCTATTTCTCTCTTGCAAAAAAGATCCTAAGAGCTTTAATGATTATATAAAGTTTGATAAACTATCGGTTGTTAAGACGCCTTATCAGTTATCTTCTGGCTATTATATAGCTAAAATAAATTACGAAAATGCTATTTTTGGAAATACGGATGTAAATCAGATTGGAGAAAGATTTTATACTTCTGATAATTTTTCTACTACATTAATCAACAAAGAAGTACTATCGAATTCCTCAATCATAAATTATACAAATATATACGATGATGGAAATACTTCGTTTTTATTTATTAATAATCATACATCGCTATCCTATGTTTATAAAAGTAATGACCATGGATTTGAGTTTTCAAATTATGTTACAATAACCCAACCTTATAGTGATGATGCTTGTGCTCCCAGTTTTATAAATTCAAACATAGGATTTTATGCAATGAATGTGTATTGCAGTAGTTGTTCCCATAATGCTATAGAACTTCACAAAATTGAAAACCAACAGGATGTGATTGTTTCTACCACTCCAATTATTATCGATCCTAATTTTAGAGTAAAAACAGTTCATTTTTTTAATGAAAATATAGGATGGATTATAATGCAGGAAAATAATGCCAATGGATCTTATAGTATTCGGAAAACAATTGATGGAGGATTAACATGGTCTGCCTCCGGTGGCTTAAGCAGTAATGTATATATTAGTCTTAATAAAAATATAAGAGCGCTCAACGATCATGTATTGGTAAGTAAAAACAATAACAGTATTTATATTTCTAATAACTCTGGACAAACCTGGAAGTTTATCGATATGTATGAACTAAATTTTAAAGGACAAGTTGTGGATTTGCAATTTCTAAATGAAGATATTTGTTATGCAGCAACCACCTCAGAAGTCCAAGCTCCAAATAAATACTCATTTGGTTATTTATATAAATCAATTGATGGAGGCGACAGTTGGGCGAAAGTAAGTTCTCAATATATTTATGGAGGTCGGCTTTATTTTTTAAATGAAAATGTAGGGTTAGTTACCGCATCCTCAGGTATTATTCAAAAAACAACTGATGGTGGAAAAACATTTGAATTACTAATGTATCCGATAAAATAATGCCACCTTTTGTCAGTAGTCCTGAAGACTATGGACAACGTGGGTTTTAATTCACCTCTATTGTTGTTAATCCCCGCAGTCGCTCGCGTCTCGCGAGTGTTTTAGATCCATCATTATTTTCCCCAAGGGATTGAGAATTTTCAAATTTTCAAACTAGTTCTTGTAGTCCGCCGTGCCGCCTATATAATATTTGTCACTCGCGAGACGCGAGCGACTGCTGGGCCCAGGCGGACGCCTTGTATAAAAAAGCACCGACCGACGTCGGTGCTGACATGAATTGTTTAAACACAATGTTCAATGGTTGGAAGATTAATCCTCCTTCTTCCCACCAAAAATATCATCTAGATCAAAACCTTCTTTAGAGTCTTCATCTGGAAACAGCACACCATCAGTCGCCTCATATTCTTCCTCTGATATTTCGTTTGCATACACTACATTTTCATTTTCAGTATCAACGACTTCAAACTTATTGTAGGTGGAAAGGTTTTGATTTGCAAAATCCCGGGCATCGCATTCATCATCAAAATGCTGTTCGTGCATGTGATTGGGATCTTCTGAATTATTTCCACGATAAAGATATCTCATTCAATTTCTGTTTAGTATAAATCGTTTTCTTGAACACCTACTGTTGTGAAGTTTCCCGTAAAGGCGTCCTATGACAAGTCAATAATACAAAACTAATATTTTAAATTCAGTAATAGGCATAGATATTTCCCGCAGTCGCTCGCGTCTCGCGAGTGACAAATATTTTGTAGCCCTCTGGGCGGTCCATTTGCACTATCTTATTTTAGATCCATCATTATTTTCCCCAAGGGATTGAGAATTTTCAAACTAGTTCTTCGTAGTCCGGCGTGACGCCTATAGAATATTTGTCACTCGCGAGACTGTCACTTCTAATATTAAATTTACAAAAAGAACACTTTATTCGTGGGACCAGCCAAGGGTCAGTAGCATTGCGATGTACAATAAACACATACTTTTCCTTATTCCATTCTGTGTCCCCTTACACAGCACCTGTCACTATGAAACACCTTCATCCGTGTCATTTTTAATATTAAATTTACAAAAAGAACACTGCTTTCGTAAACATTATTTTTTATAAACTATTGTCATTTTGAAAGCAGTGTTGCATAGAAGCAAGTGCTGTGTCAGGGGACACAGCACGGAGTAGACAAGGCATGCCGTTATTTGAAGGTGTGACCGAAACGACTAATCTGAAACTTATAGAAATGAAAACATTTTCTTGCGGAGTAATTGCTCTTCACTACGAAAAAAAACGCGATTAATGGATCGTTCTTCTTAGCTTTTAGCTACAGACAACGGGGTTACTATTACTTTTATATTTGTATTTAGTAGTGTAACCAGTTGGTTATCGGAAAACCACAAACTATTTTATCTAATTATGCGCAACTTGAAGGTGTGGTTGAGTTTTCAACTGATTCTTTGTTCATTCGCTACCATGGCACAGGATCAACCCTTTAGCTGTGGTGCAGACGAACATTCTAAAAAAATGTGGAATGCAAGTCCTGCGTTAAAATACAAACATTTAGAAACAGAATCCAGGATCCTTAGCCAGCGACTATCCGACCGTCAGGCAAAGATCACTGGAACGGATCCTTATATGATCCCGGTGGTGGTCCATATTATTCATCAGAATGGCGCCGAAAGTATTTCGGATGCACAAGTATTGTTAGGAATTCAGCATCTGAACGAAGCGTTCAGCAACTCGGGCGCTTTTAACACAGGAAAGGGTAGTATGACCGGAATAAAGTTTTGCCTTGCAAAGCAGGATGACCTTGGCAATACCACCTCCGGGATCACCAGAACAGTATCTTCGCTTACCAATATGCTTTCCCCTTCGCAAGACCTTGCGCTGAAAAATCTTATTCGTTGGAATCCAACAAAATATGTGAACATCTGGCTGGTAAATGAGATCACTTCCGAATCGGCAGGTGCAGGGGTGGCCGGCTACGCCTGTTTCCCATCTTCCCACGGATCCATACAGGACGGAGTCGTAAACGAAGCCCGTTATTTTGGAAGTACTGTAGACAATTCAAAAATACATATTCATGAGCTGGGACATTACCTTGGCCTCTACCATACCTTTGAAGGGGCCTGCACCAACAACAACTGCTTGACCGATGGGGATAGAGTATGTGATACTCCTCCGGATGCTTCTGTAGCCCAGGCGCTTTGCAATACACCAGTCAACACCTGTACAACCGATTCGAATGATCCTTCTACACACAATCCTTTTCGCGCTGTTTCCCTGGGAGGGAGTGGTGACCAACCCGATATGATCATCAATTATATGGATTATGGATTGGATGTTTGCAGAATAGCTTTTACCGAAGGCCAAAAAGACAGAATGATTTCGGCGCTCACCTTGCTTCGGAATAGTTTGTTGGAATCGAAAGGGTGTGAAGACCTTTGTCCTTCACCGATCCAACTTGCGTTTACTCCACCTGATACTTCGGTGGTAATGGGTGCTAACGTTCAATTTACCAATACCACTACTGGCGCTACGGATTATCAATGGAGAATCAATGGTGTTCTGGTTTCCAACGTTATGAATCTGTCCTACTTATTTACCCAACAGGGAAAATCTACCGTAACGTTGATCGCTTCTAACGGCAATAGTGTTTGTACTGTCCGCGATTCGATTGTGGTAGAAGTGAGGTGTGGTGTGCAGGTGGCTTTCGCCGGACCTCAGAAAGTAAAACCGGGGGAAACTATTACGTTTACCAACACCACTACTGGTGCCTTTTCCTATCAGTGGCTACTGGATAATACTCCAGTCTCTACCGCTCAGCATTTTGTACATACCTTTCCTGCGGTTGGTGGTTTTGTAGTGAGCCTTGTCGCCTTTAATGGAACGTGTTATGATACGCTAAGTAAACTTGTGGAGGCCAATGCCTGTAACCCCGGAAATCATGGCGACAACTGGTACTTTGGAGTCTGGGCGAATGTAAAATTCGCCGATGGGAAAGCGACCGGATCAATGCTTCCTATCAATGCCAATACCATGTATATGATCGCAGAGGAAGGATGTATTACTATGTCGGATGCCAGCGGCAATTTTATGTTTTTTGCCAATTCACAATATGTGTTTAATAAAAACCTCGTGCGGATGCCCAATGGTTCGGGACTGCTGGGACATTCTTCGGCTACTCAAATGGCCACCGTACAAAATCCTGCAAACCCAAACCGCTTTTACCTTTTTACGCTCGACGCTTTTGGTGGCCCGAACGGATTGAGATTTTCGGAAATAGACATGACACTGGATGGTAGTCTTGGAGATGTTATTCCCGCTACCAAGAATACCTTTATCATAGGTTCAATCACTGCAATAATCACCTCCATAAATCATGCGAATGTAATAGTTTCTTGGGTGATCGTGCATGGGTATAACAGTTATGAATTTT
>JANOTP010000144.1:0-8397 GCA_031416415.1 Cytophagales bacterium
AACGCATAAAAGAAACTACTACTCCTATTGATGAGCCGTTGCATACAACTACAGAAGAAAATCCTTGTTCAAAATTTAAACCAAACTATTCTATAAAAATAATACCAAGTAGTGTTCACGAAATAACTGGAAAAATAATAATTACTACAAATGATAATACCTTACGTTTTTCATTGAACGACAACCGTTCCTCATTTGGAAATACTTTTGAAAATCTTGAATCAGGGAAATACACCATGGTTATCGAAAATAAAATAGGATGTACAAGTTTATATGAAAACATAGTAGTAGGAAAGACTTTTTGTTTAGTTTTAGAGAAAGAAACCTTTAATCCTACGACTGAAAATAGTTTTCTATTGCTTGAAGATCAGAAAGAGTTTACTGAAATAAGAATATACGATAAAAAAATGCAAGAAATTCGAGTGTTTAAAAATGGAGATAATACAGAATGGGATGGTAGAAATATGAATGGACAACCAGTAGAAACTGGTCTATATAAAATAGAAATACGTCACTCTAATGGGGAACGTTGTTTATTTAATTTAACAGTATTCAATTAATATGTATACAAAATGCGCACTATTATTAATCGTTTGGTCGATTTCAATTGTAATAAATTGTACCCAAACAAAGGGCCAATTTATCACAATTAATGATCCTCTACTTAAATACGCGCTAAACGATAGAGAGCGTCCTTTAATGTCTACGGATAGTTCTTCCTTGGATACAATTGCAGCAGCAACTAAAACGGGAACACTACAATTACAATATTATGGTTTCACAACTGTTACCGAACTGAAATATTTTAAAAATATTAATTTTTTTCAAACAGTGGATAATAATATTTCTACCTTACCTAATTTTACTGGATTTACAAACCTGAAATTTATAGACCTTAGAGGAAATCCATGGAGTGATTTCACACAACTAGATCCTATAAAAAATCAACTTAATATGATCTTACTTAGAAGAATCCCTTCTGGTAATGAAATTAAAGATTTCTCATTTCTAACGTCTTCTTTTCCAAATTTAAAAAGTATTCAATTTACAAATTTCAACGCCGAAATATTACCTGATTTTAGTTTATTTTCAGGACTTACTCAAATAAAAATCAACAATAACAAACTTACATTTACGGATCTAATACCACTAACCACACTTCCAAGCTATGCTACTATTTTGGATGTAATGCCACAAAATATTTTAACAAATGATACCTCAATTCAGATCTTTAGAAATACAAGTTTCACTCTTACAACTCCTATTGATAATGGGTTATCGGGTATATATTATGAACTTTATAAAGGTACGACGCTAATTGATTCCTCTACATCAAACTCATTTACATTTACGAATGTTACCACTTCAGATTCTGGTATTTATCATATTAAGATTAAGTCAACGCATCCTTTTTTTGCTGGTAACTACTTACAAACTGGGAAGTATACCTTAACCACCGCTGCTTGTCCTACCCTATCTTCTGTAGATGTTGAAGTAAGTGAAGCGTGCGATTTAGTTCCTGTAAAATTCACTAGTATTAATTCTACTTCTAGCTATCAAGCCGATACTATATCTTTGAAAGATAAAATCAGAAATAAAATATTTTACTTTTCGCTACAAAATTCAAAAGAAATACCAGTAGGTAGTTATGATCTCTATATTAAAAATACGAATGGATGTGCCTATAACTATCCAAATTTTAAAAATATTTCTCTCGCAAAAAAGTGTAACGATATTTTTAGTCCTAATGGAGACGGTATTACAGATGATTTTTTTATAGAATTAATTGGAAGTGCAACCATAAGAAATAAACAAGGAATTATTGTAAGAGAATTAGCTGTACCTGCCTACTGGGATGGAAACGATCAAAACGGAAATCCAGTAGAAATTGGTATTTATGCTATTACTTTTTCAGACCACAAAAATGAAGTACGAAAAGTTACTGTACTGCGCTAAAACCCTCTATACAACAACAAAAAAAAACGATTGCACTGCTACATCCATATTTTTTCAATTTGTCCTGATTAAATACTATATCTCAATAAAAAAATTTTATTATTTTTTAAAATACTTTTTCTTTTTGTTTACGATAAACACAAGTATGGTGTTTAACCTATAAAAAATATAACTAAATCTAATTATGAAGAGACAAAGAGACTTAATGAATAGCACTACGAAAATAATTTTCAGTATTATGCTAGCCTTAATTATAGGACGATCGCCCATTTTTGGCCAAGATTTTGTTCATCCTGGAATTCTTAATAATAAATCAGAATTAGAATTTATTAAAGATAAAGTTAAAAAAGGAGAGCAACCCTGGAAACAAGCCTATGATGGCCTTATAGCTTCTAAATATGCTTCCTTAACTTATAACGCTAATCCGAGCAGTTCTATGGACTGTGGTTCTTACAATAAAGATAAATATGGAAATACTGTTCCCCAATGTAAAACATTTGTAGAGGACGGAATGGCCGCTTATACTCAAGCGTTAATATGGTTTATTTCTGAAGACAAACGTTATGCAAATAAATCTATACAAATAATGAATGCTTGGGCAAGTACCTACAACAAAAATGAAGGATCCAATGCTAGATTAAACGTTTCTTGGGCTGCACCATGGTATTGTAATGCAGGTGAAATAATTCGTCATTGCAATGCAGGTGGAGCTGCAGGTTGGTCTTCTTCTGACATATCTAAATTTGAAGGAATGTTAGCTAAATTTTTACCTTACGTAAAAGATGAAACAATGCCAGGAAACAACTGGATCCAATCTGCCATTGAAGCTCATTTTGCCATGGCTGTATTCACTAGCAATAGAGCTGAATTTAACAATGCAGTTTCGCGTTGGAAAGTACGTGTCAAAACTTATATCTATCAAACTACAGACGGGCCTATTCCTGCTTCTTTTAAAAGTGCTCCTATCAATGGTATTTGCATGGAAACGGCTCGTGATTTAGGGCATACAAAATTAGGCGTTAACTCAATGATTTATGCTGCACAAACGGCACATGAACAAGGAGTAGATTTATTTTCACTTGAGCAAAAAAGAATAGGTGATTTTCTTGAGCTTCATGGAAGTTGGATGACAGGATCAGTAGCAGTTCCTTCTAACGTCAACGGAGGAATCGTAAAGGCAGGACAGTCTGATGCAAACGGCATTAAACCTCCAAGCGGGGGTGGTGGTGCCGCCTTTGAAATTGCCTATAATCATTTAAATAAAAGACTAAACAGAAGCCTACCCTATACTTCTCAAATGATCTCAAAACATCGTCCAGCAGGAATTGGTCAATGGGTTTTTAAACCAGAAACGTTAACACATGGAAATTTACCGTTTAACCTAACTAACCCTTCTGTTGCGGTGACAAGTGTGAGTATAACACCAAACTCTTTAACGTTAGTTTCAGGTCAAACAAGTCAATTATCTAACACTATATTACCTACAAATGCTACCAATAAAGCGGTCACCTATTCAAGTTCCAATACTAGCGTAGCAACTGTTAATGCTTCAGGATTTGTTACTGCAATCACACCCGGCTCTGCTTCTATAACAGTAAAGACAAACGATGGAAACAAAACAGCATCAACTATTATTACCGTTTCTCCCGTCATAATAAATCAAGCTCCAGTAGTAAGTTTTGCAAGCCCTTCTTCTACTACTTCATATACTGCTCCGGCAAAAGTACAAGCAATAGTAAACGCTTCAGATGCGGATGGCTCAATTGCTTCTGTGGACCTATATATTAACAATACATTCGTACGCCAAGAAAAAGCTGCTCCTTACGAGTGGAATTATACTGTAAACGATTTACTAATTTCAAACCTTGCAGCAGGCACCTATACATTAAAAGCAATTGCTACCGACAACATAGGTAAAACTGCTGAATCGTCTGTTGTCATCACCATAAGTCCAGTAATAGTAACTAATCCATGTGTAGGAAATAGTTTACCAATTATTTCTATAACTTCTCCAATGACAAATGCAAGTTTTAACGAAGGTACTCCTGTTACGTTAACTGCAAATGCTAGTGATAACGGCTCTATTGCTCAAGTAGAATTTTTCAACGGAAACATTTCTTTAGGAACAGATAATACGAGTCCATATTCTATTTCATTGTCTTCTTTAGCAGCCGGTTCATTGACTATAACTGCTATAGCTAAAGACAACTGTAATGCAACTAAAACAGCTGCTCCTGTTACATTCACTATAAAAAAAGTAGTTGTAAATACTGAACCAATTTTAGGCGTAACGTGTGCAAGTAAAAATGCAACTTTATCGTTCGAATTAGGAGCAGCATATAGAGCAAATGCTACGAACTATTCATGGTGGTTCAGTGGTGCTCAAGCTACAATTACTCCACAAGAAGGCACAGCTTATAAAACCTCTGTAGTACTTACAAATAATTATACAGGTGGTAGTGTTTGCGTAGGAGTGAATCTTAGTGTAGCACCCTACTATGTTAACTATTGTAAAGTAATAGGTGTTTGTGGTGCACGAGTAGGATCAAATGATTTATCCGAAGAAGAAAATTTATCGACAGAAATAGCTACACTATTCCCAAATCCAGCGAGTTCAGATTTTTTATTTATAGAGTCTAATGAGTTGGTGAAAAAAATTGAAATAAAAGATGAAATAGGTGTAACAGTTAAAATAATAAATAGTAGTGTCTCTTCCTCTGGAATACCTATAGCAGATCTATCTGCAGGTACATATACGGTACGAATTAGTTTAGAAAATAATAACGTTATTAAAAAATTGGTAATTATAAGATAACACAATTACACTATTCTATCTAAATAAATTATACTTACTTAAACAACACTCTTCAAATGAAAAATATAAAAATAGTACTCTTTTTTTTATTATCGATAGTTTTATCGATAAATACAAAGGCTCAAACATTGAGGTCTTTAGCAACTACTTGTAATCTTAATATTGGAGCAGCCATTAGCGATGACGCTTTGAGGAATGATCCTATGTATGGAACTATTCTTAAACAAGAATTCAATATTGTTGTAAATGAGAATGCAATGAAAATGTTTTCAATCAAGCCTTCTGAAACGGGCTCATATAATTTTGATGGTCCTGATCGTTTGTTGGCTTTCGCACAAGCAAATGGAATGAAGATGAGAGGACATACAATCCTTTGGCATGAAGGCCTGCCTGATTGGGTAAAAAATAAAGCATGGACGAAGGCCTCTTTATTGCAATTTCTAAAAGGTTATATCACCACTGTTGCAGGAAGGTATAAAGGTAAAATAACAGAATGGGATGTTGCCAATGAGTTTGTACAAAATGGAAATGGCAATGCACTTAGAACGGATGAGTCGGTTTGGATGCGTGTTATAGGAGAAGAGGTATTGGACTCCGCTTTCAAATGGATGCATCAGATCGATCCAACTGCAAAGTTATATTATAACGATTATGGTGCGGAAAATATGGGTGGAAAATCGAATGCTGTATACGAACTCGTAAAACGTTTAAAGCAACGTGGAGCACCAATAAATGGGGTTGGGTTACAATGTCATTTTAGTTACGACATTGCCACTACTTCTAGTGCAGCTTTTTTAGGCCAGTTCGATCAGAATATTAAACGTATAGGTGCTTTGGGGCTTCTAGTATCCCTGACGGAAGTTGATTTAAGTATTCCTGTACCTTTCGATAGTAATAAGTATCAAATTCAAGCTGCTTCTTATGCAAACATTATGAAAGTAGTACTTGCCAATTCATCTATTGTTAAAACTTTTTTGCTTTGGGGATTTACAGACAAATATTCTTGGATACCAAATTTTACAAATTATACTAAGGGAGCTGCGCTACTATTCTATAACGATTATACAAAAAAGCCAGCCTACACTGCTATAGCAAATGTGCTAAGCTCAAATTGTACTCCGATTACTTGCAGCGCTTCAATAAAGGCTAGTGGCAGTACTACATTTTGTCAAGGAGGAAATGTAGTATTGACTTCCAATGCAGGAGTATCCTTCAAATGGTTTAATGGAAATACAGTACTTCCATCAACTACTGCTACTCACACGGCAATTACTTCTGGCTCATATAAAGTGGAAGTTACTAATGCAAATGGTTGCAAAGCTACTTCAACTGCAACAATAGTTGTAGTAAATCCATTACCTGTAGCTACGATTGTATCACCAGTTACAAGTTTCTGTACAGGAGGTTCTGTTGTTTTGACTTCTAGTGTAGGTTCTTCTTATAAATGGTTTAATGGAACATCTGTTTTATCTACTTCCACAGGAACGCATTTGGCTACAGTTGCAGGCTCTTATAAAGTTGAAGTAACCAATTCAAATGGTTGCAAAGCGACTTCGGCTGCTAAGGTTATATCATTGACAAGCGGTTCAACCTGGTATGCAGATAATGATGGAGATGGCAAAGGTGACGCAGCAGTTAGTATGATTGCTTGTACTCAGCCATTAGGCTATGTTTCTGTCGCTGGCGATGGTTGTCCATCGGATCCTTTGAAAGTATCTGCAGGTAATTGCGGTTGTAATAAAACAGAAGCAAGTTGTTTGGATTGCGCAGGTGTAGCAAATGGTACAGCAAAAAAAGATGCTTGTTCTATATGTGCTGGTGGTACTACAGGAATAACGCCAATTACAGATGCATACTTATGTAATGGTGGAACCATAGGAATAAAAGGGCCTGCATGTGTAGAAGTGGGAAAGACTTATTCTTATAGTTTGACTTCTGATAATATTCCTGTAAGTTCTGTAGGTTGGTGGTCTTCGAATGGCGCAACTATAACAGAAGCAACTGGCAATGAAAAAATAATGACGGTTGTAATTCCCAGTTATGCTAATGGAAGTGCTATAATAAATGCAGGAGTAAATTTCACAGCTAATCCATGGTATAAAACTTATTCCTTGCTTGTAAAAGTTGGAGGTTGTGCTGCCTCCGCTCCAGCAGTGCTGCGTGTTGATGCAAGTCCATTTCCTTTTTATGAAACGACAACACTATCCTTAGAAAATGAGACAATCATTGATAT
Organism: Cytophagales bacterium; assembly: GCA_031416415.1. Lineage (GTDB taxonomy): Bacteria > Bacteroidota > Bacteroidia > Cytophagales > Cytophagaceae > JANYCO01. The sequence goes on from JANOTP010000144.1 coordinate 7,005, forward strand.
GGTCGTAGTGATTGATTTAAATGGCATAGAGGTATTTAAATCAACTAAATTAAATACAATAAATTTCGAATTGGGTAAAGAATTGTCTGCTGGAGTATACGTAGCCTACGTTTATTCTTCACAAGGAGTATCAATGAAGAAATTAATAAAATTGAATTAGGGATTTAACTAAAATAATGATGGTTGTAGTATAAATTATGACCATCATTATTTTTTTAGACTTTTGAATTCTATTTTTTTATAATTAGAATTCTTTTTTTTACATATAATTGCTACTCTATCTCTTGCGACCTCTCTAGACATTTGCCATTACGAATCACAATATTTCTAGCGAGTGTTGTGATTTGCTTTCAATTAAACGATCTTTGATATACCGACAACAACTGAATATACAACTATTATATAAACCAACTTGTTAAGGGTCAAATTTACGATTAAAAATCTGGTGTCATTGATTATAGTTTAAGCACAACAAAGTGTGTTTCGGTATTCTAACTAACCTTCCTAAATTTATATTCAGGAAGGTCTTTCTTTTTAAGCCAATCTCGAGTCATTGCGAACAATGTGCAGCGCAAGCGGAACTTTGTGAAGCAATCCCTTGCCAGTCAAACAGCCCTCTTTAATCTAATGAAATATCATCGTTATTCGTTAATCCATAAATCTTTTATTATATCATCATACAAATCATCCCAATCGCAATTTATACTTTCTATTAAGTCTATCTTTTTCTTTCTGGATCCAGCCTTTAGTTGCTTTTCCCTAAAAATAGCCTCCTCGATTTCATCAAATATTTCATAATAGACTAACTTTTCTAAGTTGTATTTATAAGAAAAACTTTCAGGATGAATTTTATTTTTGTGCTGAGATATTCGAGTAATAAGATCTGACGTCACTCCTACGTATAAGGTAGTATTATTTTGATTGGTAATAATATATATGTATCCTGAATTTCCCATAAGTAAAAATTAAAAGTATGTAAAAATAAAAAAAATATTAATGAGAATGCAAACAGAGTGGCTTACTAATTACTCACTCAGTAACTGGCCAACGGATTGCTTCGGCATCCGGCGCTTTCGCTTGGATTCCTCGCAATGACAGTGTATTCATTTATCCTTATTATAGCATCAAAACAATTCCAACTTACATATTAATCAAGAGTCATTGCGAGGAATCCAATCCGCCTCAGGCGGAAGGATGACGAGGCAATCCCTTGCCAGTCAAACAGTCCGCTAATAATCTAACAGTTGTCATTATCATTCCTTGAACTCCCATGATTTTTTCATTATTTAATCGTAAAAAATAAAAACATATAAAAAAATAAAACTAATTAATGAAGATGGAAGATGAGTGTAGTAGTGTTTTCTAACTATTAAAAAGCGCTTGTGGGGGGTTC
>JANOTP010000145.1:0-2251 GCA_031416415.1 Cytophagales bacterium
TGTTATCGTTTTAGTAGATTCAATTACTTTAGGTTCGATATTAGAGATGCCAGCTCTTCTTGCACGCTTTTTCAGGTTTTCGAGTTTCCACTCTTCTACATCCATAGCAATGATCTTGCCTTTATTTTCCATCAACGAGGCTAAGTGTAAGCTTTTGCCGCCAGCGCCGGCACATGCATCCACAACGCGCATACCTGGCTGAACATCAAGATAGGGAGCAATAAGTTGAGAACCCGCATCCTGTACTTCAAAAAGGCCATTTTTAAACATGTCTGTTTTAAAAACATTCTGGCGTTTTTTGAGGATCAGTGCATCAGGGTATTCTTTACGTTTGATGGTTTCAATATCCTGTGCCGCCAATGCTTTGGCAAGCGTTTCTACATCTGTTTTTAATAAGTTAACACGTAATACCACCTGAGCCGGTGTATTCATGGCATTGAGTTCTGTATTCCATTTTTCTTGTAATTCAGAAAGACCGAGGTCATTTATCCAGTCAGGTACGGATTCTGCGATAGACCTATTACTGCTTGCTTTATGCAGGTTTTGCTGAACTTCTTCCGTTTTAATGTCGGCAAATTCTGTCCAGTTAGGTAATTCAATTCCTTTGTGTATTAAATGACTTGCAAATACAGCCCAAAGATCTGAAAGGGTAGGAGCTTCTGTTTTGTTTACCCCACTAAGATATAATCTCCAGTAGCGAACAATTTCGTAAGTAGATTCGGCAATAAAACCTCTGTCGCGTGCGCCCCATTTCGGATTGAGCATCAGGGTTTTTTCTATGGCTTTGTCTGCATATTTACCTTGGTTGAAGATATTATCAAGTGTAATGATGGATGCTTCTATGAGATTGCGGTGTAGTTTCAATGGGAGCTATTTTATACAAAAATAGCCATTCCTGCTTTAAATAGGAAATGCTTCTTGTATTTAAGAAAAGTATGATTCTTTAAAAATAAAATACCCTTTGAATCATATGATTCAAAGGGTATTTTATTTTTATCTGGGATTGCTTCAGTTTTATTTTACTACGAAAAAAGCACCACCAATTTTATGTCCTTCGCAATACAATTCAACATTGTGACGACCTTTTGCAAATTCGCTGCCTTTAGAGTAAATAAAGCTTTCATCAGCACCATTGTTTTGGAAAGTAATTTCTTTCTTAGCAGTATAAGAAATAGATTTTTCTTCGAAATCAAACATACCGCCACCAGTTGCAAGATCATACAATGCTGCGTTTGATGGATCGATGATTCTTAGATAAATTGTTTTTTCATTTTGCTTAGCAACTTTATTATCAGCAAGCTTGAAAGTAATTTTCAATTTGTCGATTTTGCTAGCTTTAAATTCATCGCCTTCTATTACTTTTCCTTTTGAAGTTAAAACTGATACACCAATTCCATCTACTTTAAGAATCGAAGCGATCGCTACTTTATCAGCAAGATCTTTGTTTGTAGTACCAAGTTCATTGATTGATTCTCCCATTTTAGTTTTTTCAGACTGTAAAGTTTGTACATCTGTGTTTAGGGAGTCATTTTTTGCTTTTAAAACCTGGATTTCAGCAACGTAGTTGTCTCTTTCCACTTTTAATCTCGCAATGGCTACATCAAGCTGTTTACGTTGTGCAGTAGAAGCAGCCTGATTTGACTTGATGCTTTTGATCATTGTATTTAATTGCTCGATCTGCGCATTCAATGAGTCATTTTGCACACCCATTTGTTCGTTTTGAGCCTGAAGACCAGTAAGGTCATCTTTCAACTTATTCATTTCAATAAGTTTCTCATTGAGTTCTTTGTCTTTCAGTACAATCGTTTCTTTAGCAGTATCCAGGTCGCCACTTTTTTGAATGTTTAAATAAACAAGTACGCCAATTACGATCGCCAATAAAGCAAAAAGTAAAATAATCAGTGATTTTTTGTTGTTAGATTTAGGAGTCGTTTCCATAATATTAAAGTTAAAAAGCTAAGATTATATTCAAAATTAATCAATAATTTGGCTTTGTCAAGGTTTGATATCTTTAAATGTAATTATTTGTATAAAAATTGTAAAAAAGTTTTGTGTTTGTGCATTAGCTAATGATACCGTGTGCTTTCTTTATATAAGTAATTTGTATGCCGACTTCTTCCAGAACTTTATCAAACATTTTTTCTAATTCAATTGAAAATGCCTGGAATTGTTCGCTAACAAGTTGATATTGATCTTCTTTAATAATTTTCCTTTGGCTGGCAATTGAATTTTCCATTTCTGATAACCCGAA
>JANOTP010000146.1:0-7678 GCA_031416415.1 Cytophagales bacterium
GCTATTTTAATGTTTTCAAATTTCAACTCTTCTTTATTCAACTCAAATTGGCTGTCACCCTTGTACTCCCAAGCTGCTACATAAGCGAAGTTCTCATCGTCACGAAGTGCTTCACCTTCTTCAGTTTGATATTCTTCGCGGAAGTGACCTCCACAAGATTCATTTCTGTTTAGTGCGTCAATACACATCAACTCTCCAAGCTCAATAAAATCAATTACTCTACCTGCTTTTTCTAATTCTGGATTGAATTCATTTGCAGTACCAGGCACTCTTGCATCTTTCCAGAATTCAGCTTTTAATTTTTGAATTTCAGAGATAGCCCATTTTAATCCTTCCGCATTGCGGGCCATACCACATTTGTCCCACATGATTTTCCCTAACTTCTTGTGAAAGGAGTCGACCGATTGGGTACCTTTAATTTCAAAGAATTTATTAATTTGAGCTTGTACATTTTTCTCCGCTTCCACAAAAGCAGGGTGATCTGTAGAGATCGCTTTTGTACTTATTTCTTTCGAAAGGTAAGCGCCAATTGTATATGGAATAACAAAATAACCATCTGCCAAACCTTGCATAAGAGCCGAAGCCCCAAGTCTATTGGCTCCATGGTCAGAGAAATTGGCCTCGCCAAGTGCATACATTCCAGGTACACTTGTCATTAAATTATAATCTACCCAAAGTCCACCCATTGTATAGTGCACTGCTGGATATATTCTCATTGGTATTTCGTAAGGATCTTCTCCAGTAATTTGTTTGTACATATCAAACAAATTACCGTATTTTTCTTTTACTACTTCCTTACCCATTACGATGATTTCAGCCAATGTAGCATTGGTCATATTTCGTTTTGTAGCTTCAGTTTTACCATAACGTTCGAATGCTGCAGAGTAATCTAGGTAAACGGCCATTTTAGAAGACCCTACACCGAAACCTGCATCGCATCTTTCTTTTGCAGCACGTGATGCAACATCTCTTGGCACTAGGTTACCAAAAGCAGGGTACCTTCTTTCTAAATAATAATCTCTTTCCTCTTCGGGTATATTAATAGCTAATCTTGTATCTCCTTGTTTTTTTGGAACCCAAATTCTTCCATCGTTTCTTAACGATTCTGACATAAGCGTCAGTTTCGATTGATGGTCACCAGAAACAGGGATACAGGTTGGGTGAATTTGAGTATAACATGGATTTCCGAAGAATGCTCCTTTTTTATGTGCTTTCCAAGCTGCAGTAACGTTACTACCCATTGCGTTGGTAGAAAGGTAAAATACGTTACCATATCCACCAGTACAAAGTAGTACAGCGTGACCAAAATGTTTTTCTAATTTTCCAGTTACTAAATCTCTTGCAATTATACCTCGAGCCTTACCATCAATAGTAACTACTTCCAGCATTTCATGTCTTGATAACATCTCAACTGTTCCCATTCCAATTTGACGCTCAAGCGCACTATAGGCACCTAATAAAAGTTGCTGACCTGTTTGGCCTGCTGCGTAGAAAGTACGTTGTACTTGAGTGCCACCAAAAGAACGATTACTTAGTAATCCACCGTATTCACGAGCAAAAGGAACTCCTTGTGCTACGCATTGATCAATGATACTTCCACTTACTTCTGCAAGACGATGTACATTAGCTTCACGAGCGCGATAATCGCCTCCCTTAATGGTGTCATAAAATAAACGGTAGGTTGAATCACCATCATTTTGATAATTTTTAGCAGCATTCACCCCACCTTGAGCAGCAATACTGTGCGCACGTCTTGGTGAATCTTGAAAACAGAATACCTTAACTTTGTAGCCCATTTCTGCCAACGAAGCTGCAGCAGCTGAACCAGCAAGACCAGAACCAACAACTATGATTTCTAAACTTCTTTTATTTGCTGGATTAACAAGGGCTGTTGTAGAGCGATATTTCGTCCACTTTTGTTCTAAATTCCCTTCAGGTATTTTAGCATCTAATTTTGACATAGATTCTGAATATAATTATTTTATAAAGTTAAAGTAAAATGCCAAAGGCATCAATGCGAATATAAAAGGTATCACAATCGAAAACCCTACTCCTAAGCATTTGATAAGAGGAGTATATTTTGGATGATTAATTCCTAAAGACTGGAAGCCAGATTTGAAACCGTGAAGTAAATGATACGCTAATGAAATCATAGATAAAACATAAAGCGCAACCCATATAGGATTCTCAAATATTTCTTTCATTTCTTCAAACATAGTTTCTTGTCCTGTACCTTCCCCAATGTGATCGGTAAGGCGACTTTCAAACCAGAAATGTTTAAGATGAATAATTAAGAAAATAAGTAGTAGCGTTCCAAGTAAACCCATTGATCTGGAATACCATTTACTGTTCGCGTTTCCATTTACAACGGCATATCCAACTGGACGTGCTTTTTTATTCTGAAGGGTTAGGATAAGGGCTTGAAAGATATGCAATAAGATACCTGCAAATAAAACTATTTCCATCGTTCTGATGATCCAGTTTGTACCCATAAAATGAGCGGCGCTTTCGAAGAGTGCCCCATTATCATCGTTCAAAATATCATTAAATACTAATGCGTTAATTCCGCAGTGAACGACCAGAAAAGAGCATAAAAAAAGGCCAGTGACGCCCATAATTACCTTTTTCCCAATTGATGATGTAAATGTTGTTATAACCCAACTCATTATTACCTATTTTTAAAGATTTTGTATGAATAATTACGTTTATGCTTCAAAAATACACTTGCATGTTTTATAAAACAATATTATTTTTTTATTTATATACGTTCTAAACTGGTAAAAACTGACTAACTTTACAGATAGCTTATTAATTACATCGGAATATGAATTTTGTGCAATTTTTGTATAATATTTATTCAATTTGACAACTAATATGCTATAATTAGCGTTGTACAAAAATACTTTAGTCACATGCGTCTGTTTTTTTATTTAAAATATTCACTGTTATTTTTCACCCTATTGTTTTTTAGTTCAATGGGAAAAGCTTCGCATATTCGTGCGGGAGAAATTACCGCTGTCAAAATAGGAACTAGTACCTATGCGCTAACATTAACAATATATGCAAATAGATTTTCAACTGTAAGAGATCCTTATGCTTTATTAGAATTCGGAGATAATACTTCCGCTTTAGTTTTTTTTGCTAATAGCGAAGTAAATTTAAATGCTGAAACATATATAAGAACCTACAAGTACAACAAAACCTATAGTGGAAATGGTACGTTCAGAGTTTCTTACAGTGAAAAATATAGAAATGGAGATATTAAAAATATTGCTTTTTCTGATAATACTGAATTTTACATAGAGACCTATTTATCTATTTCCTCTTTTACTGGTCCCAATAATACTGTGAAACTAACTGTTCCACCTATAGATAGAGCAGCTGTAGGAGAACTTTTTGTTCACAATCCTGGAGCAATTGATGTAGATGGAGACAGTTTATCTTATAAAATGATTGTGCCAAAACAAGCTCCAGGTGTGGCTGTAAACGGTTATTTTACTCCAAATTTTTCTTCCTCTTTTACATTAGACCCTGTGACGGGTGATTTAAGATGGGATGCACCAACTATTCCTGGATTATATAATGTGGCCTTTATTATTGAAGAGTGGCGAAAAAGTGAAGATGGTAGTATTAGCAGAGTCAGTTTTGTTACTAGAGATATGCAAATAGAAGTGATTAATTCTTTAAATAATCCTCCTGTCGTAACGATTCCCCAAGATACTTGTGTTGTAGCAGGGACAAATTTAATAAAAGTAATAAGTGCTACTGATCCTGATAATAATTCAATTAATTTAACAGCATTTCCTTCTACCTATTTTACTGTAGTCAATCCACAAGTACCAATAGCAACAGGTACTTTCAATTGGCAAACGCAGTGCTTGGATGTACGCGAACAGCCTTATTCTTTTGTATTCAAAGCAGAGGATGTAGTAACAAGAGATACTCTAACCGATTATAAAACTTGGTTGGTAAAGATAAAAGGACCAGCTCCGACAGGATTGAATGCTGTTGCTAGTGGCAATAGCATCACATTGACATGGGATGCCTATATCTGTTCCAATGCCAAGGAAATGGAAGTGTATCGTAAATCTTGTGATTCTACTGGATATGTTCAACTGCCTTGTGAATCAGGTATAACAAGTTTTCCAGGCTATGTTAAAATAGGAGAGGTGCCTATTACTACTACCACTTTTCTTGATACTAATCTGGGTAAAGGATTAAGTAAAGGAGTAGAATATTGTTATATTATAGTAGCAAAGTTTCCTTATCCTAAAGGTGGAGAAAGTTATGCATCATCTGAAAGTTGCGAAAATGCATTGTTAGATGTTCCTGTACTGACAAATGTTTCCGTTATCGTTTCTTCAGTTGTGTCAGGAAGTATTCAATTAAATTGGCTAGCTCCAGTATCTTCTCCTTTGCCTAGTCCTTATACTTATAATATTCATAGAGCAGATGGAATAGCAGGTACCAATTTCAGTTTGATCACTACAGTTACAACACTCTCCTTTATTGATTCTGGTATAAATACCTTCGACAAAGCTTATCGATATAAAATAGAATTAATTGGTGGTGGTAATTCCGATCCAGCCTCTTCTGTATTTGTGAAAACACTTTCAGCTATTAATTCAATAAAAATTGAATGGGAAAACGATGTGCCTTGGAGAGAAGATTCGGTTTTTTTATTTAGAAGTTTAAATGGTGCTTCCTATATCCAAATAGCTAATTTGAAAGAAAATCCTAAAATTTATATAGATCAATCGGGGCTTACAAATTGTGATACAGCATGTTATTATACTCAAATATTTTCTTCTTATTGTGATCCTCTTTTGCCTTCCCTCGTTTATAATAATTTATCTCAACAATCATGTGCCTCACCTTCTGATGGAAAAATTCCTGAAGCTCCTTTGCTTTCTGTAAAAGGGTGTGAAGGTGATTTAAGTATTTTTTATAACCAACTAGATTGGAATAGTGTTGCAGATCCGCTTTGTAATAATATTAAAAACTACAACGTCTATTTTTCTAATTATTCAGATTCAGAACTTAACTTAATTGCGGTGACAGATTTTTCTACTACGAATTATACGTATACTAATTTCAAAAGCACTGCTGGATGTTTTGCAGTAGCAGCAGTAAGTGAAACTGGAGTAGAAGGAAATAAAAGTGAGAAAATTTGTGTAGACGATTGTATCTATTATGAACTACCAAATCTAATTACTCCAAATGGAGATTCATTAAACGATAAATTTAGACCGTTCCCTATCCCAAGAGGCGTAGAGGTGGTCACTTTCAAAGTATACAATCGATGGGGTGCACTAGTATATTCTACTGATAATAGTATTCAGATAAATTGGACTGCTATTAGTTTTGACAATAAGAAACTTTTAGACGGTGTATATTATTTTAGTGCAGATGTAAAATATTTTCGCAGAAAAAATAAAGAGGATGAAAATCGTCAAATCAAAGGATGGGTCCAAGTTCTCGATCAAGAAGATGCTCGTAATTTTGAATAATAATTCAGATAGTTTTTTCTATTGCATTAATTATCATAAATATAGTGCTGTTCGTTAGCTGATTTTATTTTTATTAATATTTCTTAACGTATCTAGAGTTAGAATTTCAACTATTTTAAAGAGTTATATTTTTAATGAAAATGAAAAAAGTGGAATTGTTCATTCCTAATACTTTTTCTTATATTTACAAACTTAAAATTATAACAAACAGAAAATCTATTATGAAAGCTTACGTATTTCCCGGACAAGGGGCACAGTTTCCTGGAATGGGAAAAGAGTTGTATTTATCTTCATCTAAAGCCAAAGAGCTTTTTGATAAAGCCAATCAGATATTAGGTTTTGACATTACTAAAATTATGTTTGAAGGAACAGAAGAAGAACTTAAGCAAACAAAAGTTACTCAACCTGCTATTTTCCTCCATTCTGTTATCCTTGCACTTACTACACCAGATTTTAAACCAGATATGGTAGCTGGGCATTCACTTGGCGAGTTTTCAGCACTTGTTGCTAACGGTACTTTATCATTTGAAGACGGCTTAAAGTTAGTTTCTCAACGTGCCATTGCTATGCAAAAAGCTTGTGAGATGAACCCTTCTACAATGGCTGCTATTCTTGGTTTAGACGATACGAAAGTAGAAGAAATTTGTAAAAGTATTACAGAAGAAATTGTAGTACCCGCTAATTATAATTGTCCTGGGCAATTAGTTATTTCAGGTTCTAATAAAGGAATTGAAATCGCTTGCCTTAAGATGAAGGAAGCAGGAGCAAAAAGAGCTTTGCCTCTTCCTGTTGGAGGAGCTTTCCACTCGCCCCTTATGGAGCCTGCGAGAACAGAGTTGGCAGCAGCAATTTCTGCAACACATTTCTCACAACCCACATGTCCTGTTTACCAGAATGTAAATGCATCACCATCTTCTGATATTGAAGAGATTAAAAAAAATCTAATTGCCCAATTAACAGCACCTGTAAAATGGACCCAATCGGTGCAAAATATGGTGGCGAATGGAGCAGTTAATTTTGTGGAGTGTGGTCCTGGTAAAGTTTTACAAGGATTAGTTAAAAAAATACATTCTACTGCAGAAGTTTCAGGTTTGTAAGTATCGTTATGGCTAATATAGTCTAATCTGTTTTAAAGTATTTGGAATTTGTTTGATAGGATTTTAATAAAACTCGTTAGAGGAATTAAGGAAAAAATAGTAATATTTAGTAGAGACTAAGTCAATATTTTGATTGAGTTGTCTATTTTAAAAATCGCTGTATAATAAATATTTCTTTCTCATAAGTTTATATTTGTTCAACGCTGGCTGCCAAGTTTTCTTGATGGCGCTTTCTTTCATTCCTTTTTTTAACTGATCTTGTAGGATATTATTGCCTGCCAGTTTGTTGAAAAAAGGAATGAAAAATTTATCTTTTTCTTGAGATTTGAGATATAGTTCAATTAAAAATTTGAGACTCAATCCTTTTTCTAGAGTTGCTTTTCGTACATCCACTCCATAACAAAGTTGATTTTCATATAATGGTTTTTTAGCACCCGCTGTGCTTTTCGGTGTGAATTGAAAATTGCCATATTCTTTTTTAGGTGCACCGATGATTTGAAAAGGTGCATCTGTGCCACGTCCAACACTAATTACCGTTCCTTCAAATAGACAAAGGGAAGGATAGAATTTAATTGCCATATCATTTGGTAAGTTAGGCGAGGGTTTCACTGGAAGTGAATAAGACATAGTATGATCGTAATTTTTCATTGGAACTATCGTAAGTTGACATGTTTTAGTACTGTCAAGCCATTTTTCGCCGTTTATCATTTGTGCAAGTTCGCCAACCGTTAGCCCATGAACAATTGGAATAGGGTGCATTCCAATAAATGATTTGTATTTCATATCTAATACAGGCCCATCAATATAGTATCCATTTGGATTAGGTCTGTCTAGTATGATTAATTGTTTGTTGTAGTCCGCACAGGCTTGCATAAGGTAATGCATAGAACTTATGTACGTGAAAAATCGAGTGCCTACATCTTGTAAATCAAAAATAATGATATCGATGTCATTCAATTGTTCTCTAGTTGGCTTTTTATTTTCACCATAGAGGGATGTTACCATTAATCCAGTTTTTGGATCTATATCGCTTTTTACTTTTTCGCCAGCATCTGCAGTGCCTCGAAAGCC
>JANOTP010000147.1:0-2590 GCA_031416415.1 Cytophagales bacterium
AGTATTTTCATTTGAAGGATTAGTAATAGCTTCTATAGTGTATAGTCTCCCTTTTATGATTCATCCTGTACAAGCAGGCTTTCAAAACTTACCACTTTCTCTTAAAGAAGCCTCTTATACCTTAGGGATTTCTCCATTTAGAACGTTTCTTAAAGTTATGATTCCTAATATCAAACCTGCCTTACTCTCTGGAATTGTCTTAACCTTTGCCCATACGGTAGGGGAGTTTGGTGTTGTATTAATGATAGGAGGGAACATCCCAGGTGTTAGCAAAGTAGCTTCTATCGCTATATACGATGAAGTAGAAAGCATGAATTATGATGCTGCTAATTTTTATTCAATAATATTAGTGGGACTATCGTTTATAATTTTACTCTTACTTTTTGGAATTAACAAAAAATTTATCAGAAAGGTGTAAGTATGTTTAGTATTGAAGTAAAAAAGAAATTACATTCTTCTCAAGGTAGCATGTTACTTGATGTTACTCTTCAAATTGAGCGAGGGAAATTCATTTCTCTTTATGGAAAATCAGGAGCTGGTAAAACTACTCTTTTGAAAATACTTGCAGGTCTTGTACAGCCCGAAGCCGGATTGATAAGCACTTCTGATCAAATATGGTTTAATAAAGAGAAAAATATTGATCTAGTTCCACAAAAAAGAAAGATAGGTTTTGTGTTTCAGGACTACGCGCTTTTTCCGAATATGACGATTCAAGAAAATCTTGAATTTGTTTTACCCAATAAAAAAAACAAAAAACGAATTACTGAGATTCTAGATATTATGGAGCTTACAGAACTTTCTTCTCGTTACCCTTCTATAATATCAGGAGGTCAGCAACAAAGAGTAGGATTAGCAAGAGCTTTGGTAAGGGAACCAGAATTATTATTACTCGATGAACCATTTTCTTCTCTTGATCATGAAACAAGACTTCGACTACAAGATGAAATAGTAAGAATTCATAAACATTTTGGTCTTACTACTATCATGATAAGCCATGATCACACTGAAATAATTAAGTTGTCAGATTTGATTGTAGAATTGGATTTTGGAAAAATTATACGACAAGGCAAACCCTCTGATTTTTTTAATTCTACACAGACCAATAAAGATTCGCTGACAGGAGAAATTGTTGAAATACTACCGACTGGAAATAGATATGTTATAAAAATAATATCTGAAAATAACACTATGAATACAACATTAACAAACCAATTAGCTTCGGGGCTAAGAGTAGGAGACAAGGTTTCCTTGTTGGTTTAATTAGTGATTGTACTGCAAAGTATATTCTCTATTTCAAGATCAGACAATCAAAAATCTAAAGTATAGCGAAATTTTTCTTTTGACTTACCTCCAATTTTGTTGTAAAATTTTATAGCTTTCTCATTAAAAGAAGGTGTTTGCCACTGAATAGTTACACAGTCATTTTCCATTCCAATAATTTTAAGTTTATCAAAAATTGCCTTACCTATCCCTTGACTTCGATAAGTAGGTTCAATAAATAAACAATCGAGATAAAGAAAAGTCTTAGCTTCCCATGTAGAAAAATCAAAAGTATACGATGTATAACCTATAACTTGCTTGTCAATCTCTATTACCAAACAGAATAATTTAGGTGTACTACCAAAAATAGCTTTGTTTAAATATTCTTTTTTATTCTCTTTATTATAACTAGATTTCTCATACAAGGAATGCTGTTCGCAAAGTATAACCAACTTATCTAAATCGGAAACTTCAATTTTTCTTATTAAGTAATTCATTCTATCGTAATTTCTTTTTGTAAAAAATCTATGAATTGATTAAAATAATTAGGTTGGATTTTATTCTTTAGCGTTGCTAGATAATGTTTACGAGTTAATCCATTTTTGCCTATGGGAATTATTTTTAAATTAGAATTTTGCAAGTATGCCTTCAACGCCCACTTAGCCATTACCATTATTCCCATCTCAGCCTTCACCATTTCTATAGAGGCTTCTGTGAGCGGCAACACAATTAACTTTTTAGGAGACACTTTTGCGGGAGCTAATACAAATTGATGTATGGTTACTGTTTCCATTGGAAGAGAATGTATGATTAAAGTTTGATCTGCAAAGTCTTCTGCTAGTACATATTTTTTATCTAGCCATTCATGTGTCTCAGGGATCACTGCTACCATTTCATCTTGAAAAAGCTCAGTATACAAAATAGCCTCATCTTTTATAGGATCACTTGTAATCGCAATATCAATTTCTCCTAGAAGAAGTTTATCCAAAGGGTAATGAGTTGCTTCCATAACAATTTTTAATTCTACATGAGGGAATATCAATTGAAATTTTTTCATTAACGATGGTAACCAGTGATAACCTGTATAACATTCTGTGCTGATTCTAATTTCCCCATTTTCTCCGAGAATCATCCCTTTTATCTCAGATTCTGTTACTGAAAGTTTATCAATTAGTTCAACTGCCAACGCATAGACTTTTTCTCCAGCTTTTGTAAGTACTAGTTTTTTATTCACTCGATCAAAAACAGGAGTTCCTAATTGATATTCTGCCTCTTTTAGCTGATGACTCAAAGCCGATTGGGATAAATGTAACGTATCAATGGCCTTAGT
>JANOTP010000148.1:0-5178 GCA_031416415.1 Cytophagales bacterium
TTTGTAGGTAATGGAAGTTACAATACCAGTCTATGCACAGGTTGTGCGCCTGGTCCCGCTCAATCCACAGGGCCATGGACGTGGAAGCCAGCCAATGCGACAGAGAAAGTTATATCAGGTTTTTCACAGCACATCACTACAAATGAATGGTGGACTTCTTTTCTTTGGGATCTTTGGGATAATAATAAATTTTCAAGCAATACTTGGGCAATACCTTCTGTAGTACTCGCCAATCCATATGGATTAAGAGTTTTTAAAAATAGAATGTGGACTATTCAAAATGTGGTTTCGAATACTACTAGACAGGAATATGGTTTTGAAGTATGGCCCCGTCAAGCCATTAATATTGGGGTAGATGGAATGAAAGTGGATACAACTAAAGTAGTTTCATACGGTGACTGGAACGTAAAAACGCGATGGAATAACCTGAATGGAAAACAATTGGATGCTACTATATCTGCAGGTTCTCCTTATACTTATTTTGAAAAAACAGGAGGTGATTTAGAAGTTTGGATTGACAATATTCCTACTATTGACAATAACATAGGAACAAATATAATTGGAATTACGGTAGAAGGTTCTCACTTCGGAATATTTGCGCCAGCGGGTGCTACATGGACTTCTAATACTATTGGCAACTGGGAAGGAAGTGGTGATTTTTGTTTTAAGTCTTCTCTCAATGGGAAAAATTATATGTCGGTAGCTGTTCTGCCAGATATAAGCCTTGCTACACTTACTAAGTTTGCACAACATGCTTTTGTTTTTATTCAAGGTTCGACGGTTAGTTGGAATTATAATGAAGCCGCTGCTACTATGACTTCTACTTTTAATTTTCAAACCGCGATTAAAGAAGGTGCCGAAACTCAGATCATGACTACCATGTTGCCGCACCAATGGAAAAATTCGACTGCAACAACAAACAGTATTACATTTGATTCTCCTAGAGGAACACTTAAATGTATTGAAGCAAATTCTTTTCAAACAGTACTCTCGCATTTTGGAGTACTTCCACAATTACCACTTACAGGAAAATTTCCTGATTTATATAAGTACATCAACGATGAATTTGCAGTTCCAGATCAAGTAGAATCTGGCGACAATTATCTTGGAGGAGGTCAGATGGCAAAACTTGCAGACTTAGTGGAGATAGCTGATTTTGTTGGTCATACAGCAGCCAAAGCAAAATTTCTTGCAGAATTAAAATCGGAGATGGAAGACTGGTTGACTTCCCCTACGGGAGAAACGGGAGGAAAATATCTGTATTATAATCCAGCTTGGAAAACGCTCACACCTTATGGCGCTTATCTTGGAGCAGAGATGCAAAATGATCATCATTTCTCCTATGGTTATATGATGCGTGCTGCAGGAACAATTGCGAAGTTTGATGCAGTGTGGGCATTAGATGCTAATTGGGGAGGTATGGTAAAACATATTATTCGTCATGTTGCTTCATGGGACCGTGCAGATACAAAATTTCCTTTTTTACGTTATCACAGTCCGTACTTTGGTCATTCTTTTGCAGGTGGTCACGCCACAGGAAACAATGGAAACGGTCAAGAGTCGTCTTCCGAAGCTATCAACTTTGGTGCAGGGGTGTATGTTTGGGGATTAAATACCCATGATAATACACTTCGTGACCTTGGTCTTTTTTTATATTTAACAGAAGTAGAAACTTCTAAACAATATTGGTGGAATGTAGACGGCGATAATTTTCCAGCAGGTTTTGCAGGAAATCATGTATGGAATATGGATGGGCATGGTGCTGGTAAATGGACATGGTTTGGCGATCGTCCAGAATATGGTGTAGGAATAAATTTACTTCCCATCGATGCACACTCGCTCTATCTGGCACACGATACCGCTTATTGTAGAAGACTTTATACCAATTTCATAAGCGATGTACGCGATTATAATGCAAACCCTACATTGACAGAAGAAACAGTATGGGAAGACGCAATCTTTGCTTACCGCGCCATGTATGAACCGGCTACTATAATTTCACGATATGAATCGTACGGGCCTTCACCCTATTTTATGAGCATGTGGAATAAGTTAGAATGGAATGGTGCGTTCAGTACTTTTAATTCACAACCGCCGCCACATTTTTATCAATGGATTCATGCGCTCGACAGTTTGGGATTAGTCAATCCAACTGTCACCGCTAATTACTCCTCTTATGGAGTATTTGATAAAAATAATTGCAGGCATTACGTATTGTACAATCCTCCTGGATCTCCTGTTAGAACGGTTACTTTCTCGGATGGAAAAAGTTTTGTTATGCCTTTGGATACTACCATAACGTTTAAATTTTGTACTGTTCCTTTGCCTGTGACGTGGTTACATTTTACTGCAGAAAAAAATAGTGATAAAGTGAAGTTAACTTGGGAAACCGCTTCTGAAAAAAATAATAAAATTTTCATAATTCAACGAAAAGGAGAAAATGGAGATTTTAAAGACATAGGATTTATAAATGCGAATGGCAATACTAGTAGTAATTCTTCTTATGAATTTTTTGATCAAAATCCTTTGGCGGGAAATAATTATTATCGATTGAAACAGATTGACAGGAACAATGCTTTTAGTTATTCAGAAGTTAGGGTAGTGAATTACGATGGTCTGGAAGACTTTGTATCGCTATACCCAAACCCTGCAAAAGATCAGTTGAAGGTGATAATTAGTGGTAGTTTATCCGTTCAAAATATTTCTATAACAGAAGTTACTGGGAAAATAATTTATTTGCCAGGGGTTGGATTTTCTTATGAAGGTAATTTTATTTTACTTAATATACATGAATTAGCAGCGGGAATTTATTTTCTCAGTTTGACTACAACGGAAGGTTTAATTATTAAAAAATTTATGGTGGAGAAAGAATAAAAATTTAAATTTATTTTCAGGCTTCTAATAAGTTTCTCACGGAACATCTTAGTGTCTCGTTCCGTAAGAAACTTACTTTACAATTTTATCAATTCATTGGTACATCTAACAGTAACAATTCTGCATCAGCAATAGCTTCAATGTCAATTTTTTCAATATCGGAGATGCCTATAGCATCTCTTGTTTTAAGGAGCTCTCCATTTATTTTAACATCTCCTTTAATTACGAAAACATAAATTCCATTTTTGGATTTTTTAATTTTATAATCCAAGACAATCCCTTTTTCAAGATTTCCCATACTAATGTAAGCATCCTGATTAATCCATACTGCTGCTTCATCCTCTGGAGATACCACTACTTGAAATTTATTTTTTCGACCACTAGGTTCAAAGGTTTTTTGATCATATCGGGGCTCAATATTTTTAAGTTTTGGGAGGATCCAAATTTGAAGGAAATTTGCTGAATCGTTCTCTGATGCATTGTACTCAGAGTGCGCAATACCTTTTCCTGCACTCATAATCTGAACATCATTTGTTTTGATAATCTTATCTCTTCCCGTACTATCATGATGAGCTAGCGCACCATAAATAGGAATTGAAATAATTTCCATATTATCGTGTGGATGTTTTCCAAATCCTTTTCCACCTGTTATTGTATCGTCGTTGAGTACTCGTAACAACCCAAAATTTACTCGTTGAGGATCGTAATAACTAGAAAAGCTAAAGGTGTGAAAACTTTTCAACCAGCCATGATCTGCATGACCTCTTGTATCGGCTTTGTGTAGGACCTTTTTCATAGGTTTAAAATTTATGTTTTATTATTTTTCAAGATAGAGTATTAGTAATAACTCTTAGAAATTATACATGAAGTAGTAATTCTGTTTGTGTGAATCGTTCTCTTGGTGCTAATTCTCTTGCTCTTAGGGGTTCTGATAATTCATCTAAATTGCCAGGATATCCTATTGAAATAACCGCAGCAATTTCATATTCATCCGTTAGATTTAAAGATGTTTTTAATTTCTCATAATCAAATCCACCCATTTGATGTGCATTTAATCCAAGTGCAGAAGTTTGAACACACAAGAGGCTATTGGCTGCTCCTGTATCGTACATCGCATGTCTATTGGTCACTCCATTTCTTATAAATGTTTTTCTTGCAAGACTAACAAGTAATACTGAAGCATTTTTTACCCAAGTTTTATTTGAATCTACTAAGGAGTCAAATACTTTAGCATAAAGTTCAACATTGTCTTTAGTTGCAAGTATATATCTCCAAGGTTGCTCATTCATGCTTGATGGTGCCCATCTTGCAGCTTCAAGTACACTATGAATTTTTTCAAGCTCTACATGTCTTTCTGAATAAGCTCTTCCGCTTTTACGCAATTTTATCTCGTTTATAATTTCATGTTCTATTGTAGCTGTTTTTTCCATTTTTGTAGTGTTCTTTTGTTTGATAGTGTAAAGATAGTAAATTAAAAGTTATAACATATATGTTGTAACATATAAATATTATTTAACCAATGAAAATTTAGTTATATATTGACAATCAAACTATTAATTAGATAGATAAATTTCTGTGGCAAAGTAATTTTGGGACTATTCAGAAGTTACCGTAACTTTATACTCTGTAATAAATGCTATTTCACAATGGAAACGATGACAAAAAAAATCACCAGAGATTCTGCGATATTCGACCTTATTAAAAAAGAAGGTGAACGTCAAGAACATGGTATCGAACTAATTGCTTCAGAAAATTTTACTTCTAAACAAGTAATGGAAGCAATGGGAAGTGTATTCACAAATAAATATGCCGAAGGTCTTCCTGGCAAAAGATATTATGGTGGTTGTGAAATAGTAGATATTGGAGAGCAACTTGCTATTGATCGTTTAAAAAAATTGTTTGGTGCAGAATGGGCAAACGTACAGCCACATTCAGGAGCACAAGCCAATGCAGCAGTATTTTTAGGTTGCCTACAACCAGGAGATACAATATTAGGTTTTGACTTATCGCATGGAGGTCACCTTTCTCACGGTTCACCTGTAAACCTTTCGGGTAAATATTATAAGCCTTTTTTCTACGGAGTAGAAAAAGAAACAGGCATTATTGATATGGACAAAGTTGAAGCACTTGCTTTAAAAGAAAATCCTAAATTATGAATCTGTTATACATAAAAGCACTACACATTATTTTTGTTGTTACTTGGTTTGCGGGCTTGTTTTATATAGTGCGACTTTTTATTTACCACACCGAAGCGTTAGAAAAACAAGAACCTGAAAAAACTATTTTAGCAAATCATTTTAAGTT
>JANOTP010000149.1:0-5352 GCA_031416415.1 Cytophagales bacterium
GTGATAAAACAACTTTTGATGGGTTATGGATGCGTATACATGATGAGAGGATGATTAAATATCCTAGATATAGAGATTGTGTTATTCCAGACCCTGGCTATTTATATGGTGATAATACTTTGAAAGACAATACTGATGCAGCTTCGGATGGTAGTGAGGACATTGCCTTGGGTTTATTAATAGGTTGGAAGCAATGGGGTGATTTAATGGGTATAAATGATGCATGTGGTAATCCAATTAGTTATAAAAATGAAACACTTAATGTAATTCGAGGCTTAGTTGAAATACACAATCGATTTGCTGCAGGTGATTGCAGGAGATCTTCTGGAATAATTGGATTTGATGGATATATTCAAAATGGTAATACTGGACCTGGAGAAATGACTAGTTGGGCAAATGGTGCTTGTCCTCAAGGGCCTGAATCTGTCGGTCCTAATGCCACGAGGATAGATTATGCTGCTCCGTCTTATTATAAATGTTTTGGAGATTTTTTACAAATAGAAGGGAATGCAGGTGATGTAGCTTGGAACATAAACCAATTTAGAAGAGCAGAAGCTTCTTCAGATTGGTTGATGGGTCAAATAAATGCGCAAGGTTTACTCCCTCTCGCAGGAACTGTTAATCTTATAGGGGCGGTTCCTACTTTTAGTAATTATAGTGATGGAGAAGATTTTAGAGGGGGGTGGCGTACTATATTAAATTATGTTTGGAACGGGAATTCAACAATTTCATGGAATCCAATCACTCACGCATTGGTTGCTGCTGGTAATACTTATGAACGAGATTTGGGAATTAATTTTGCAAATTTTTTAAAGAATCCTCAATCGAGAGGTCAGTCATGCGATAGTTACGGTGCTCCAGCGATTACTTTTGGAGGCCCTGCCTCAATGGTATATTATTACTCGCCAAATGGAGTGCCTAATACAACTTTTAATTTAAATTTTATTCAAGGTACAGGAGCGCCTTCTGCCATTGCTGCTCAAGATTTTGATTTAATGGGGGAAATGTTTCGTCAATGTGTAATAGAATGGGATGGTACAACTGGTTATCTGACTTCTACACCCGTATATTTTCATGGGTTTTTTAGACTACTAGGTATGATGGTGCTTTCAGGAAACCATGAAGCTCCTTGCTCACTTACACCAACCGCAAATATGAAAGTATACAAAGCAACTGATAAGACTTTTGCTTATGAAAACGATTTAATTACGTATACACTTTCCTATAGAAATTATGGTTCAGTAAATGCAGGCGCAGCACAAATTAGTGATGTGCTTCCTGCTGGATTAACGTTTGTTTCCGCCTCCAATGGAGGAACATTGACGGGAAGTACTGTTACCTGGAATTTAGGTACGGTAAATGGATTTGTATCGGGGGGGCTTGCCGCAACTCAAGGCTCGGTAACATTAATAGTAAGAGTGGCCAATGGAGCTACAGGTAGAATTTGTAATGTTGCCAACATTATTTGTTCTAACGGTTCAGGGTGGACAAGCAACGAATATCCCAACAACATTACAGATGTGATGGAACGCAATTGTGTGGATATTGTTCAACGTCCTTTATACATTAATAAAAATGCCAATCTTCGATTTGCTAATCCTGGGCAAGTAGTGGATTATACCTTAGATTTTGGAAATCAATCGGTGGCTTTTTTAAATGGAGGAAGACCAAATGTTACTGTTGCCTATGCCAATAATGGAACTCCCGCGAGTGCAAGTTCCTTAGGTTTAAAATTTAGAATATATCACGGTGCTGATGAGGCATATATTAATTATAAAAATTATCGGATCTCTTATTTTTTACAAGATGCAAATTCCACTTGGGTGCTTCCAAACTACATATATGAGGGAGGATTGTTGTCAGGAGTTACTGTTACTCAACAAAATTTAAATCCAGGTACTAGTGGATTGGGAAATTGGAACCAACGAATGATACTTCAATTTGCCAATCAGCTTGCTACTACCACGCCACATTTATTGCGTTATAGTGGGTCAACAGCAAGGATTCATGAAGGCGGAACTATGATGTTGCGGGCAGTATGGGATATGCGTGATGGTGCATACGCGAATCATAATTGGTTAGACGATTGGTCTGCAGATAATGCTGCAAGTGCTGGAGACGGTGCACCCTATTTTCCTATTACGAATGATTGGACAGATCCAAACAATCCTAATATTCCCGTTACCAAGTTACATAAAAATGCGTGTGCGACAGTTGCAAAAACAGTAAGTAAAATTTTAGTTGAAGAATGGGATGGCTATACCTGGAGACGAACGTTAGGTAATGGTCCTGTATCAGGAAGAGAAGTACAAAATGTTGTAGTGACGGATGTACTTCCTGTAGGACTTACATGGGGAGGGTTTACAAGTGCTACTACCCTTGGTGTTACTGCTACTTATAATGCAGGAACAAGAACTATTACATGGACAATTCCTTTAATGAGAATAAATGATATTGGACAATTAAAATATACTGCAACAGTGAATAGTGCTGCCTCATTTGGAGGATGTCCCATTGCTACGGATTTGATAAACGTAGCATCGATAAGTGGTACAAATGAATCGGCAGCCATAGCAAGAGATACCGTAACAGTAACCTGTAATCCTGTTCCACCACCACCACCTCCACCTTCCTCTTTAACAAAAACAATCACAACTGGAGCAGGTCCTTATGCAACTGGGGCTGCAATCGGTTATAGTTTAAGCTATACGAATACCACAGGCTCTATTGCTATTCCTAGTTTGAATAATGCAACGGATTGGATAGTACAATCTGGGCCAGGAAATTTCACTTTTGGTTCAGCCAAGCTAACTGTTGTAAGTAATCAGAATACCGTAATGACTTATGGCTACTCGCATGGAACTAATGGAACTCTTTCCGGAACAATTACACCAACAAGTAGCGCAACAGTTGGTATAGCAGTTCGTCATACAGGAGGCGCTATGAGCAATGGTGTGTATGTTACCTTCAAACCTAACTCTGGAGCAGGAAATGTTTTAATATCATTCTGGAATGGAACTACATTAGTTTCATCCGGAACTTATGCGCTAGCAGGAGGTCCATTTACGTATCAAATAGTTTTAAATGCAGGAACCATAAGTGTTTGGTTAAATAGTTTTGCGGGTGCACCCTTAGTGGCACAAGCCGGTATGACGGTGCAAGCAGGATATACAGGAATAATAAATGGAGATCCTCTAGGAGCGGATTCATGGGGGAGTCATGAAGTTTCAGCCATTAATACAAATATGGATTCTGGTTTTAATATTCAACTATACGATCCATTGCCTGCAAACCTTACCTATGTTAGTTCTAGTAATTCCGGGGCTCTAAGTGCAGGAACTATTACATGGCCTATAACTAATAATACAACAGCAACTCCTCTGCTAGCAGGAGCTACAGTTGTTAGAACGTGGACTGGAACAGTAAATGCGTGTTCCGGAGGATTCATTTCAAATACTGGATTCATAAGAGTTTTAGGAGTAGTACCTGATCCTGGATCGCAAGTAAATGTTTCCTGTTCTCCTGTTGTAGCGCCTATTATGTTATTATATTTTAATGCAAAAAATTCTTCTGTTGGAAATCATTTGACTTGGGGAACTACTTTAGAAATCAACAATAGTCATTTTATTATCGAACATTCAGAGGATGGTATTCTTTTCACAAGTCTTTCTTCTATGCCTGCTTCAGGATCGTTAAACGGAAAAAGTGATTATAGTTATTTGGACAATAGTTTTATTTTGCCCACCAATTATTATAGAATTAGACAAGTTGATTTTGATGGTAAAACTACTACTACTCAAATTTTGAAAGTAATATCAGATAATAAATTTTCAATAGCCTATTATCCAAATCCATTTAGTACAACTATGAAAGTTCTTATCAGAAGTGAAGAGTCTGACGTGATAGTGAAAGTTTTATCAATTTTAGGTGTTGAATTATTTAATGCTTGTATCGTAACAAATAAAGAAATTGAAATTGGGAATTCACTTACAGCGGGTACTTATATCCTATACGTTGAATGTGGTCAGAAAAGAGAACAGTTCAGAATTGTAAAAAATGAATAGATAATTATAAAAAACAAAATCCTTATTTATCTGCAAAATAAATAAGGATTTAAAATTGGTATTAAACTATGAAAATTAAATTACACAAGTTTATTTACGGTACAGTATTTTTTTTGTTGCTGAATAGTATGCTTTTTTTAAAAGTGGAGGCACAGACATGGCCAGCAGACACTATTAATACTAAAATAAATACTGCAGATCCAAAATTTCCATTTCCTCAATTTAAAGAATACAATCAAGGTAAAACCTTGGGTCTTTACAATTCTGAAGGAGTAACGCATGCCGATATGGAAAAGTCGATGAGAGAAGCATACAAGATAATGATGCATCGTTGTCTTTATGTTCCTGGTAAAGTTTTAAATGGGAAAAAATATATTGTTTATAACCATTCAAGTGTTCCTTACAACAACAATACTTTTGTTTCTGAAGGAGATGGATATGCCTTGCTTGCCGCTGCTTATTTTGGCGACAAAGATGCTTTTGATGGTTTATGGTTATGGATTCACGACAACCGTTTGAGTAAGGTTAAAAAATATTATGATTGTTCGAATTTACGTATCGCCTATAGATATGGAGCAAATTTACCGGGCTGGAAGAATGTAGAAACGACACCAGATAATAATGGAGACAATGATTCTGCCACTGATGGGGATTATGATATTGCGATGGGTTTATTATTGGCTTATTCTCAATGGGGCGACAATATGGGTATTAACGATGGTTGTGGAGTACCTATTAGTTATAAAGGTGAAGCATTGAATATGATAAAAGCTCTTGTCGATACTTTTCGGTTGAATAATTTAAGTGGAGCTTACACGGGTCACATGTCTGGAGATATAGGTATAGATGGTTATTGCAAAAATGGAAATACGTGGGAAGAAACAACTTCATGGAGATATGGCGCCGCTAATACTATTTATCTTTGGGCAAAACCACATCCTGAAGCATATAATGTAAATGGGTTGTATACAGATTATATAGGTCCTGCTTATTTTAATCAATTTGCAAAATTTCTTACTATAAATGGAGGATCTCCTTGGCAGATTAATCAATTTTTACGGGGCGAAGCTTCTTCTGATTGGCTTATAGGGCAGATGTATAATAAAGGTTATATCGCAAGTTCTGGAAGTTGTAGTGTTAATAACGACGGTTCGGTTACTAGTTTTGGCCAGCACCCCAGTGGTCCTGGGGGAGAAGATTTCAGAGCGGCATGGCGTACTCTTTTAAATTATGTTTGGCATGGAGACCCCACTACACGTTGGAATCCAGTGACACATCAAATTGAAGC
>JANOTP010000150.1:0-13426 GCA_031416415.1 Cytophagales bacterium
AGTCAACGGCTATAAATTGAAATTATAAATGTATTACTTCACCATACGCTGCTGCGGCTGCTTCCATAATGGCTTCAGACATAGTAGGGTGGGGGTGAACAGTTTTTATTAATTCATGTCCAGTAATTTCTAGTTTTCTAGCTACTACGATCTCTGCAATCATCTCCGTAACGTTAGCGCCAATCATGTGGGCTCCTAATAATTCGCCGTATTTCGCATCGAATATTAATTTTACGAAACCTTCTTTTGCACCTGCAGCACTTGCTTTACCAGAGGCAGAGAAAGGAAATTTACCTACCTTAATTTCAAGACCTTTTTCTTTGGCTGCTTTTTCTGTCATTCCAACAGAAGCTATTTCGGGAGAACAATACGTACAACCAGGGATATTTCCATAGTTCAATGGCTCTGGGTGGTGTCCACAAAATTTCTCTACGCAAATTATACCTTCTGCAGAAGCAACGTGAGCAAGCGATGGACCTTTTACTATATCACCAATAGCATATACGCCAGGGATATTAGTTTTGTAGAAATCGTCTACTACCACTTTACCTTTGTCAGTAATCACTCCAACTTCTTCCAAGCCAATACCTTCTAGGTTAGTTGTAACTCCAGCAGCAGATAGTACAATATCACATTCAATTGTTTCAGTACCCGTTTGAGTCTTTACCAATACTTTGCATTTACTACCTTTTGTATCTACCGACTCTACAGAAGAGCTAGTCATGATGGTAACACCAGATTTTTTAAATTCTTTTTCTAATTGTTTTGATACGTCTTCGTCTTCTACCGGAACAATATTTGGCATAAACTCTACAATGGTAACTTTTGTACCCATTGAATTGTAAACATAAGCAAATTCAACGCCTATAGCTCCTGAGCCCACTACTACCATACTTTCTGGTCTTTTTTCAAGAACCATAGCTTTACGGTAGCCAATTATTTTATCGTTATCGATTTTTAGATTTGGTAACTCTCTTGAACGAGCTCCTGTAGCAAGAATAATATGATCGGCAGAGTAGATAGTTTTTGTGCCTTTATCGTCGGTAACTTCTACTTGTTTATTGGCTTTTAATTTTCCGAAACCGTTGATGGTATCGATTTTATTTTTCTTAAAAAGAAACTGAATGCCTTTGCTCATTCCAGCGGCTACATCACGACTTCTTTTGATTACTGAACCAAAATCTGCTTCAGCACCTGTTACATTAATTCCGTAGTCTTTGGCATGTTTTATATATTCAAAAACTTGCGCACTTTTCAATAAAGCTTTAGTAGGAATACAGCCCCAGTTGAGACAAATACCGCCAAGTTCAGCTTTTTCTATTACAGCCACTTTTTTTCCAAGCTGAGAAGCTCTGATGGCAGCTACATAACCTCCTGGGCCACTACCTACTACTATAACATCGTATTTTGCAGACATTTATGT
This sequence comes from Cytophagales bacterium, assembly GCA_031416415.1. Classification (GTDB taxonomy): domain Bacteria; phylum Bacteroidota; class Bacteroidia; order Cytophagales; family Cytophagaceae; genus JANYCO01. The sequence continues at coordinate 1,424 of JANOTP010000150.1, forward strand.
AAAATTGTTTAATGATTTGCTTTAATGCAAAGCAAATTTAAAGGAATTAAGGAGAAAGTAAAAAATCCTCGTTATTTATCTTTCCTCTTATTTTTCCCAAGGTTAAAGGGTCTGGTCACGTTAAAGCCAAACATGATATCACCTTTGTCCCATCTGCCTGATGTTTCAGCGATAAAAGCTTTATCAATCATACCCATTGAGTTGGTGCAATGGAGTTGAAAAACGTGCCCTCCAGTTTCAATATCCACACCTATAGATAAAGAATTATTGTAATTTATTTTTTCTGTACCATTTTTAAAAAATGTTTGATCTGGCAGCATATAGAAATATTCAGCATTCAGCGAAAGTCGTTTTGTTAGTTTATATCTTCCGGATAAACCAATTGCCATTACATCATTTTTTATTTCTTTATATTCTACAAGATTTCTATGTATAAAGGTTGGAGAAAGTTGCAAAGAAAGGTTTTTGCTGAATTTTCTTGCAATAAGTACTTGATAAGTATAATTGAGTCGATTGTTAAAATCTTGCGTGTATTCAATTTCTTTAACTCCAATTAAAGCAACACTTGAAAAAAGTACTACAGAAACAGGCATTGTTTTGGCGCCTTTGCTTTGTCTAAGCAATTTATATTTTAGGTAACCATCGTATACTTTATTTAAAGAATTTCTCCCTATCCCAATTTCAAGTCGGTCTGTGATCCCATATTCAAAACCAAGTCTTATGGTAGCTTGGTCTAAACCATAGAAACCATTAAAGCCATCACTGAATCTTCCAAATCTATGCGAAATTACAAATGATAAAACTTTTTTGCCCACAGTCTCCACTGATTGTCCATTTATAACTCTATTTCCTTTAAATGTTCCAGTAGCATATTCTGTAGTAGTAGAATCTTTTGTAGTTGTTTCCAACATATTCATTAGATCATCTTGAGCTTTTGAAATAGTGGTAGATATTCCAAAAATAAAAATAAGGAGGAAGTATTTCATAAAATATAATAGTGATTTTTATTTAGTGTAAGGATCGTAAGATAAATCTACTGTGACTTGTACCGTTTCCGCAATTTTTTGAAAAACTATTTTTGGAATTTCAATTTTATAGTCTGCTAACTTAACAGGAAAAGTTGCTTTGGCTAAAATTTTTCCATCTTTTACTTCAATAGTTCCGTTTACTTTTACCGCTTTCGTTACGTTGTGAATGGTAAGTTCCCCATCAATAATAGCGTTGTATTTTCCATTCACCTCAAATTTAACTTCCGATGAGTTGGAAATTTTTCCTTTGAATGTTGATTTTGGGTATTTGTCCGACTCCATATAATTTTCATTAAAATGGGTCTGCATCAATGATTTTGGAAAAGTAAAATCAGTAATAGCCATAGAAAATACGATAGAGCCATTATCTGTATCAAGAAAACTAGTTACTTTATTGTTTATTGCATCAATATCTTCAACAGGAGTAGTTGAAAAAAAAGATACTCTACCTGTATTTGTAAAATATTTTCCCTTTTGTATAGACGATGCCAATAGGAAAACAGAAGCTATTAGTAATAGTAAAATGTGCTTTTTCATAGAGTATAATAGTTAGTTATTTGGATATCCGTTGTCAACCCAGTTTTTTATTTGAAGAAGTTCGCAATCTGATAATTTTCCACCATCGTATGGCATGGGTATATAACCTGGGAGGTGAGCAGCATTACCGTATAATCTTCCATCTGCAGCAAATGTTTTTAGTACATTGTAATCTTGTAAGATGATTCCTCCACTTCCTGTGTTGCTCGCGGTTCCATGGCATCTATAACAACTTTTTTCTAATATTGGAATTATACTACCCATATAGGTTACAGTTGAAGTGTCGCAAATAGAATCTTTTTTTAAATTGAGGAATTCTTCTTTGTTTCTATACTTACAAGATGAAATAGAGGAAATTGTAATGGTAAGTAAGAATGAGAAAAATATAAAGTACTTGTTTCTATTCATTTTTAAATGATTTATTAAAACATTGTATTCTTAAACATGTGATTATACAACAATATTTTTAGATATTCAAAAATCACTCCTTTATTAAAATAATGCCTAGTCAAAATCCACCGTTTAGCTTTTTTAATTTATTGTTCAATAAACGTGCACAGATAGAGTAAACAAGAAAGGCTACCCATCACAATCAGGTAGCCTTTCTTGTTTTTTACAATAATGATTTTATTTCTTTAAGTCCATTCCACATTTGCTACACGTTCCTGGTTTATTTGAAATTAGTTCAGGGTGCATAGGACACACATAAATAGTTTTAGGAGTTGATTTATAAAGGGTTTCAGTATGTTTCATCTTATTTTCCATACAATGAATAGCACATGCCCCGAATTGTTTATAGTTTTCGTGTACTTCTCCTTTAATAGTTCCGTCTTTATCTTTTACAAGGCAAATACCATTCATTGGTGCACTTATTGTCCAACCTTTATCGGGTGTCTTAGACAAGAGAGGAAGGTAGTTTCCGTTTTTCTCTACCTTTCCAAGTTTTTTACCAGTTTTTATATCTATAAGTATACCTGTTTCATTTACAGAAGCAATTTTTACACTTGATGTATCCATGATTTCACCTTTTTTAGTTACGCTACCTATAAACTGTCCTTGCTTGTTGCGTATGATACCAAAAGCATCAACGTTTGAAGCTTTATAATTCTGCGCTAGGGCGAAATTCATGGCAAATACTATTCCGAGCAGTACTAAGGCGATATTTTTATATGTTTTCATATAATTTTATATTATAGTAAATAATAATAATTTATTTTCTTTAAAGAGTGTGATTAAGTTGATTGCTAAATAGGTAGTCACTATTTAGTACAGTAATTATTAATATGCAAATTGCCAACCTTTGAATTCTTAAACCTTACGTGATTTGTGTTAATAGTTGCAAATATCCCACATCTATTATTTATAACGCATGTTTGCTAGTATTGAAAAATTGACAACTCTCGGCTAATTTTAAAATTTCATTTTTTGCACTCTCATTGCATTCAGAATAGCTAGTAAAGCTACTCCTACATCTGCAAAAACCGCTTCCCACATAGTCGCTATTCCTCCAGCACCAAGAATTAATACAAGTACTTTGACTCCGAAAGCAAGAGAAATATTTTGCCATACAATTTTTTTAGTGACCCTGCCAATTTGAATAGCTGTAACAATTTTAGACGGCATGTCATTTTGAATGACAATATCAGCGGTCTCGATAGTTGCATCAGAACCAAGTCCACCCATGGCAATGCCTACGTCTGAGAGTGCGATTACAGGAGCATCGTTTACGCCATCACCCACAAACGCAACAGGACTTTTTGTGTTTTTAATTTCCTCTACCTTTTTTACTTTGTCTTCAGGAAGTAAATCTCCATAGGCTTTGCTGATTTTTAATTTTGCGGCAACATAATTTACCACAGCCGTTTTATCTCCCGAAAGCATTATGGTTTCTATACCTAATTTATTTAAACTCTCTATGGCTTGTTTAGCATCTTCTTTGATTTCATCGGCAATAGTAATATAGCCAGCAAATTTTTTATCAATTGCGATAGCCACAATGGTTAAAGGAATGTCTTTTAATTTTGCATCATAATTGATCTGAAATTTTTCCATCAAACGAAAATTCCCTGCTAAAATTTCTTTTCCATTAACAGTTCCTTTTAGCCCATGCCCTGCAATTTCTTCTGAGTCCGCAAGCTTAAAAGTGTCTGGTACATTTCCTGCATAATCTGCAATAGCTTTGGCAACGGGATGTGTAGAGTTACTTTCTAATAATGATAGCAGAGCAAGGACTTCTTTTTGGTCAAAACCATCTGCTATTTTAACTTCCTGTACTTTAAATACTCCTTTCGTCAGTGTACCCGTTTTGTCCATTACGATACATTTAATATCAGCCATAAGATCAAGAAAGGAGGAGCCTTTGAATAATATTCCATTACGTGAACCCGCTCCAATTCCACCAAAGTAACCCAGTGGAATAGAAATGACCAAAGCACAGGGACAAGAGATGACTAGAAAAACTAATGATCGGTAAAGCCAATCTTTAAAAACGTAAGACTCAACCAAGAAGTAAGGTACTCCAATAATTGTTACTGCTAGAAAGAAAACAATAGGAGTATAGAGTCGGGAAAATTTACGAATAAATAATTCGGTAGGAGCCTTTTTAGTAGTGGCATCTTGTACAAGGTCAAGTATTTTAGAAAGTTTACTATCTGCATAACCACTCGTTACCTTGACTTCACAAAGTTGGTTTTGATTGATCATTCCAGCTAATACTACTTCTCCTTTTCGTTTAGTATCTGGTTTGCTTTCGCCTGTAAGTGCAGCAGTATTAAAGGAAGCTTGTTCGGAAATTAATTCTCCATCCAGCCCCAGCTTATCTCCTGAACGTAATTGGATAATTTCTCCAATAGTTACCTCTGCTGCTTTTTTGGTAATGGTCTTCCCATTTTCCACAACCGTTACTTCATCAGGACGTTGGTCTAACAAGGCTTTGATAGAACCTTTTGCTTTGCGTACTGCTGCACCTTGAAAGAGTTCTCCAATAGTATAAAACAACATTACAGTAACTCCTTCTGGGTATTCTCCAAGAACAAATGCTCCCACTGTTGCCAGCACCATCAACGTGAATTCTGTGAAAAATTCCTTTTTCTTTATTGCCTCAAAGGCTTCTTTCATTACAGGGAAGCCTACTGGAATATAAGCAACGGCATACCAAATGAACCTGACATATCCCTTAAAGAAATCAAGTTTTAAAATAGAGTCTAGTAAAATGCCAATAAGAAGAACTCCCAAGCTTATTCCAACAGGCAGATATTCCTTCCAAAATGGTCGATCGTCGTTATGATCGTGGTCATGATCATGATGAGTATGGTCATGACCATGGTGCGAGGAGTGTTCTTCTTCTTCTATATTTAAAGCATCTGCTTTTGCATAAATTTTTTCTTCTAAACTACAGCAAGTCATCTTGCCTTGCTCATCATAAGTATGAAGGTGGTCAGGATCTGTATTTATCATGCTTGTGTCATTTTATTAATTAAGGAACGTATAGTATACTAATTTCTTATTAATGTGAATGTCCTTCTTCCTCAGAATTATTCATTTTAGATAATAAATCGTATGCTCCTTTTATTACTACTTCGGCAGTAGCAGTTTCAAATCCTTCGGGTAACATTATTTCAGTATACCCATTTTGTGAGATGCCTTTTTTTATTTCTACAGCTTTAAATGAGTATCCTTCTTCGTGTTTTTCTTCCTTGTCATGTGCCTCTTCCTTAGTTTTTATAAATATATAGTCTTTACCTCCCGCAGTTACAATAGCTTGTTCGGATATTGCAGTAGTCTGATTGTCGCTTATTTCAATCAATGCTTTGAGATACATATTAGGTATTAAAGTAGGATCTACTTTGTCTAAATGCGCATGCACACGAATAGTTCTATCGTCAGAAATTTTGTGATTGATAAGAAAAATAGTTCCTGTTCTTTCTTTGTTACTTTCATTTACTAATACAAAACGAATTTTTTGTCCTTTTTTTAATTTAGAAATATCCTTTTCAAAAACGGTAAGTTCAGCGTGTATATGTTCGGTATCTACGATTTCACATATCACATCTTGAGGAGTAACGTACTTTCCCACATTCACATTAACAGTAGTTACGTAACCACTAATGGGTGCATAAATACTCACAATGCTACGAATATTAGACTGGGTCAACGTAACAGGATTAATATTTAAAATTTTTAATTGTTCTTCTGATCCTCCGATTGTAGCTAAAAGACTGTTGTACTCAGAAGAAATTTGTTGGAAAATTTTACTTGCTGTTACATTTTCTTTTGAAAGTTCTTCCTGTCTTTTGTATTCTAATTCAAGAAATTTTAATTTCTGTTTATTTTCCAAATACTGACTTTGAATTTTTATAAAATCAGGATTTTGAATAGTGGCTATAATTTGTCCTTTTTTTACTTGCATGCCCTGTAAGAGGTCGGTAGATTTAATAAAGCCTCCCATTAGAGCCGAGACTGAAACAAGATTTTGTGGGGGTACATCCAACATTCCATTTACAGCCACTGTAGAATTTAGATTTTTCATTTCTACTTTTCCAAATTCAATACCTACTCTTTTGAATTGAGAGACGGTAAGTTCTACTATACCTTCTTCGTGCTCATGTTCTTCTATACTAGTTTCATTTACTTTAGTAGTACAGGAGGACAAAGCAAGAATGTTTATCAGCGTAATTATTATATATATATGTTTCATAGTGTTGTTGATTTTTATTTGTTACCTAAAAGGAATTCTATGTTGATGATAGATTGATTGTACTTACTAAGAACGGTTAGATAATTAGTCTGTATGGTCAATGCTCTATTAAGTCCTTGCGAAAATTCATTGTATCCTATATTTCCACTTTGGTAATTTTTTAAGGCATTGTAACTTATAATTTCTGCAGTAGGAAGAGCATTTTTTTCGTAATATTCCATGCTTTTTTTAAATTTTTGATATTCTTGAAAAGCCTGTATATACTGTCCTTCTAAGTTTTTTTGATAAAGTTCAAAATTGGCTTGAGCTTGATTTTTAATAGCTTGATTAGCTTTTATTTTAGCCAAGTGTGGTTGAATAAACAGAGGAAAAGCTATGCCTACAGATACACCGTGAAAACGACTTGAGCCAGTAGCAACAACCGATGGATCACGATAATTGGAAGTACCATGAAGCGATTGATTAAAGTATCCAAGTGTAAATTCAGGTATTAATTTTGATGTTTCTATATTTTTTCCTGCCTCCGCTATTTCAATTTGTTGCTTAAAGTACCGTAAGGCGGGATTGTTATTTAACGTTGCGGAATCACTTGAAATGATTAATGCTCTTTTGCTCATATTTTTTCCTAGCGAAGTAACTTCTTCATTTGCGTTCAATAATGTTTGCAACTGATTTTGGGAAATAAGTATGTCTGCATCATTTTGGGTTTTGAGCATACGAATTTCATATAATTGGCTTTCGGCAGTTGCTCTTTCCAATGTAGTACTTTCACCAGTTTTTAGTCGAAGCTCAGCAGACTTTAAGAATGAAACGAAAATACTATCCTGTTTTAAGAGGAGTAGTTGTTTTGCCTTGACATACTGTAATTCGTAATAAGCAGTTTTTACACTGAACAATAATTCGTTTTCTGTTACTTGCTTATTATACTCCGCACCCTTTATAGTAGCATTATAATACTGTGTTTGTTTATGTATATTATAAATAAGTGGAATGGATTGTGTAAGAGTAATGCTATTGTCATTGTAATAGCTATTGTATTGTCCATACATAAATGTTGCGCTTGTTTTGCCAAGATCCACAGAAGAAATTCTGAGCGATTTATTATAGTCTATAATATAGCTAGCAGCTTTCACTCCATTGTTATTTTGTAAGGCTGTGTTCATTGCTTCCTCTAGTGTTACTATTCGTGGAGTTTGTGCCATTGAAGGAGTCGTTGGTATGCACAACAAAAGTAGGGGAAGAATCAGCAAAGCAATTTTCGATATTTTTAATTTAAATCCAGTTTCCGAAAATATATACAATACTGGTAATACTAACAAAGTAAGTAGAGTGGCAGATAAGAGACCTCCAATCACTACCGTTGCTAACGGTTTTTGTACTTCTGCTCCTGAACCGTTTGACAACGCCATTGGTAAAAATCCTAGTGAGGCCACCAATGCTGTCATTAGTACTGGACGAAGTCTTGTGGCTGTACCTTTCAGGATGATATCTTTAAGGTCGGAAATACCTTCTTTTTTTAGACTATTAAATTCGCCAATTAATACAATCCCGTTTAATACAGCTACGCCAAATAAAGCTATAAAACCTACTCCTGCGGAAATACTGAATGGCATACCACGAATCCATAAAGCAAAGATACCCCCAATAGCAGATAGTGGAATAGCCGTAAATATAAGTATACTTTGTTTGATTGAACCGAATGTAAAATATAACAAGATAAATATAAGTGCCATCGCAATAGGCACGGCTACTGATAAACGAGCTTTAGCTTCTACTAGGTTTTTAAATTGTCCACCATAAGTGAGGTAATAACCAGCAGGTAATTTTAACTGACTATCTGCTTTTTGTTGTATCTCTTTCACAATGCTTTCAACATCTCTACCACGCACATTAAAGGCTACCGTAATTCTTCGTTTTGTGTCGTCTCGTTGAATTTGATTTGGGCCTATTTTAAATTCTACATCTGCTACCATACTCAACGGAATTTGAATTCCCTTAGAAGTCGTTACGAATAAATTTTTCACATCTTCTAATCCTTGGCGATTCTCTTTGTTTAAGCGCACTACCAAGTCAAATCTTTTTTCTCCCTCATAAATCAGTCCTGCAGATTCTCCTGCAAAAGCGGTACTTACTATTCGATTCATTTGTCCTATATTTAAACCATACTCCGCTATTTTATCGCGGTCAAATTTTACTACAATTTGTGGTAAACCTGTTACTTCTTCAATATAAAGATCTTTTGCTCCATCAATAGGTTGAATAAGTTTACCTAGTTTTTTAGCCTGCTGAGTAAGGATTTCTAAATCTTCTCCATAAATTTTTATAGCAACATCTTGGCGTGCTCCTGTCATTAGTTCGTTAAAGCGCATTTGAATAGGTTGTTGGAAGCTAAAGCTTACTCCCGGGATTTCTTCCAATGCCTTCTGCATTTTATTAGCAAGTTCTTCGCGATCTGAAGCTGTTGTCCATTCTTCCTTGTCTTTTAGGATCACCATGAGATCGCAAGCTTCAAGGGGCATTGGATCGGTAGGGATTTCACTTGACCCTATTTTTCCAATTACTTGCTTAACTTCATTTGGGAATTTCTTCGTCAAAATATCGCCTCCCTTCAGAGCAGCGTCTACGGTTTGCATCATAGAGCTTCCCGTGAGTATACGCGTTTCTACAGCAAAATCACCTTCGTCAAGTGTAGGAATAAATTCGCCTCCCATAGTTAAAAAAATAAATATACTTACCACAAACAATAGTAAAGCAGTTGCAATAACTATTGTTTTTTCTTTAATGGCAAAATGAATAGCTGGGGTATATATTTTTTGAAAAAATTCCATCATACGATCTGATATAGTTCTCTTGTGTGTTGAATTTTTATTTAGGAATAGAGCGGACACCATGGGTACATAAGTGAGGGATAAAATGAACGCTCCCAAAATAGCAAAAGCTACCGTTTGTGCCATTGGTTTAAACATCTTACCTTCTACTCCTATCAATGCTAGTATTGGCAAGTATACAATAAGAATAATAATTTCGCCAAAAGCGGCGGAGTTTCTAATCTTAGAAGCGGATTCATATACTTCGTTATCCATTTCATTTTGTGATAGCTTGTATTTATAGCCTTTGCCTACGATGTGATGTAGGGTGGCTTCCACGATAATTACGGCACCATCTACAATCAATCCAAAGTCTATAGCACCTAAAGACATTAAGTTGCCGGATACACCAAAAAGATTCATCATGGATAAGGCAAATAACATTGCAAGAGGTATTACGGAGGCTACTACCAATCCCGCACGAACATTACCTAAAAATAAAACTAATACGAAAATAACAATCAACGCTCCTTCAATAAGATTTTTAGAAACGGTACCAATCGCTCTATCTACTAATTTTGTGCGGTCTAAAAATGCTTCTATTTCTACTCCTTCAGGCAGTGATTTTTCAATTTGTTTAATGCGTTCTTTTACATTTTCTATCACTTCATTTGAGTTCGCTCCTTTTAGCATCATTACAATAGCACCTACCACTTCTCCTTCGTTGTTTCTTGTCATGGCTCCATATCGGATGGCATGACCATACTGTACGTTCGCTACATCTCTTATGAGTATGGGGCTGCCATTGCTGGTACTTTTGACTACTGTTTTTTTAATGTCGTCTATACTAGTTGCCAGGCCTTCAGTGCGAATAAACCAGGCATTAGGTTGTTTGTCAATATAGGCTCCTCCCGTATTCTGATTGTTCGTTTCAAGTGCTGTAAACACTTCGCCAATAGTAATGTTCATACTCCTGAGTTTGTCAGGGTCGATAGCCACTTCATACTGTTTTAAATATCCACCAAAGCTGCTTACCTCCGCTACTCCTTTGGTACCTAATAATTGTCTACGTACTATCCAGTCTTGAATAGTGCGTAATTCCATGGCGGTAAATTTATTTTCATACCCCTTTTTGGGATGGATTACATATTGATAGATTTCACCTAACCCTGTTGTGACGGGTGCTAGGTCGGGTATTCCTACACCTTTAGGTATTTGTTCGACCGCTAATTTAAGCCGTTCGTTCACCTGTTGCCTAGCCCAGTATATATCGGTTTCGTCAGTAAATACTATAGTAACTACCGAAAGACCAAAACGAGACATAGACCTTACTTCAATAAGGCCTGGTATGTTAGCCATGTTTACTTCAACAGGGAAAGTGATAAGTCTTTCTACTTCTTGTGCAGCCAAAGATGGGCTAGAAGTAATGACTTGTACCTGATTGTTTGTGATGTCAGGCACTGCATCAATAGGGAGCTTGGTTGCTGACCAACTTCCCCATATAATTAACGCTATTGTAAAAACGCCAATTATAAGTTTATTCTTTATAGAGAATAGAATTATTTTATCCAGCATATGAATTTAATATTAATAAACTAAAATAATAGTTAGTATAAACATGCTCATACAATAAGAGATTAGCAAATTGTAAGGATGTTTTATAATAATAAGAAAATGTAATTAACTCAATTTGGGGGGTTGCCAGAAGGAATAAAAATAACTGGATATAAAATCTGAATGGTATACAGTAGCAGTGGGAGTATGTTTTTTGCCTTCCTGAAAAGCTACAAATAATTTAGGTGCTGCTAATACAATCCCCGCTATCCCACAGCAAGAACAGGCACAGAAAGGTGTACACGTGTCATCGTTATGTTCATGGTTAGTATGGTCGGCATTTAATTCAATGCTTTCTTCCTTACAGTCCATATCGTCTGAACATGGTACTGTTGAAAGTACCAATATGAAAAAGGATAATATAAGAGCAAATTGACGCATTTAATAATGCTAATATATAAATTATATGATTCTAAACATGCATTAAAAGCTATATTCACCAAACAATATTTAGTAGTTTTATAACCAAAGTGCTCAAAAGTATAATTCGGATAGCCAAATAATTATCGTTTTTTGAGGCATTTCATAGGGATCATTGTTTTTTGGGAATAAGCATTCAAATGTAATTTTCAGAATTATTGTTATTTTAATTTAAAAACCATCTTATTCCAATAAAAGCTCTTATTCCCTGCATTGAAGCATAATTATAGCTTGTATCAAAATTGTATGCATTTGGATTATTAACAGATATGTTTTTATTAAAAGGATCCATTGGACGAAGTATTGGATTTTTAGGTAAAAAATTCCAAAGGTTTTTAATTCCAAAATATACTTCTGTATTTTTTAATTTTTTTGTCACTTGAATATTTGCAATGTCAAACCATGGCGATAAGGAAGGGCGAAAGTCATTTTGAACTACTGGTAAATGCATAGGGCCATTTATTCTTCCAGTGTAGTCAATGCTAATTGCTGCACGTTTGAAAGTATAGCTTAACTGATAAGTACCAGAAAATTTGGGAGCAAATAATTGGGGGATTTTGTTGTTTATTTCTAAAGTGTCTTTTTGTATTTGGTAAACATCCATTAGGGTCACTCCTGCTATTAATTTAAGGCCTGAAGTAAAAGTGAAATCTAAATTGATTGTAGCTCCTCTAGAAATAGCATAACCTTTTATATTGTCATAAATAATTTTGGTAGGATCAGTAAGGTAATCCCCAACAATTTTATTGGTGAAATAGGTATAAAATAGACTTCCATCTAGTCCAACATAGCCATAGTTGTGATTGATAAATTTTACGTAATTAGCGTTCACATTCCAAGATTCTTCTGGTTTTAAGGCAGTAGCAATCACAACTTTTCGAGAACCTGTAAGCGCAGCATG
>JANOTP010000151.1:0-23268 GCA_031416415.1 Cytophagales bacterium
GTCTATAATATTATTAATTATGTAGAATGGGATGAACTAACAGGTAATAAAACAAAAGATATGAAAGCTACTAATGATGAAGGAATAAGTATGCTTACGGGTTATACAGTTTGGTGGGAAGATAGAGTAGTCGTAGTGGGAAGGAAAGGTATTTTGGGTAAAAAAAGTTTTATGAATTTATATCAATTAGAAAATAATTAAAAATATAATCAACTAATAAAAAAAGGTGCTTAAAACAAGTTAATTACAGTTTTAAGCACCTTTTTTTATAATTGATAGTGAGTTATTTTGTATGCATTTGTAGCGCTTGTATTACAGTAGGATACATTTTTTGCACCCATAGTTTATACATTGCTCCAGAAGGATGTAGGCCATCAGCAGATGTTAGTGTAGGGTCGCTAGCTGCTTTTTTAGATAGATCTGTAATGTCTACATAGTGGCATCCATTTGCAATTGTTTCTTTTTTCAATATGTTATTAAATTTATTAATATTTTCAGCAATGGCGTCTAATGCGTCACTCTTATGACTTTTAGCATAGGGTGTTGCGCTCCAATCTGGAATAGAAAGAACTACTACACGTCCGTGTTTGCCGCCTGTTAATGCAATTACTTTAGCAATTAACGCTTTTACATCTGCTGTAAATTGGGATAAGCTTTTTTTCTTAAACTCATCGTTTACGCCAATTTGAATTGTAATGAGATCATAATGTTTATCAAACTCTTCTTCTTCAAGACGTTTGGTTAGTTGATCTATTGTCCAAGTTTTGTTGGCTACAAAATAGGGATAGTTGATATGTAACTCATGTCCACGAAGAGCGGTTTCTAATTGTATTGGCCAACGTTCGTGCTCGTCTACTGCTTCTCCAAGTACATAATAATCGCCCAATGCCAAGTAAGTATGTTTATGGCTATCTACTTCTTTAAAGTCTGTTGGAGCGTTTATGAATGATGTAAATATCGCAATCGTAATTGTGAGAAATGTTATAATAAAGAGTTTTGCCTTCATAATTTTTTTATTTATACCTTAAACAAATTTATCATTCTTATTCAAAAAGAAAAATATTTTATTCTTTTTGTACAATAATAAAGCCAGAAAAAACAATTTTTAACGTTGTTGGGTTCATAAGATGTATATTTGCTGTTAGTTATGAAATTGATCCATAAAACGACTCGTTATTATCTTATTTATGCCCTTTTTATTTTTGGCTTGGGTACTATATTATTCTATTATGTAATAAAAATAATTTTAATGGATGGTATTGACGAAGCAATGCATCAAGAAAAACTTCAATTGATAGACAATCTTAATTATGAAAAAATCATTGATGAGTTAAAGCCTACTGAAAATATTGTTATCAAACATTCAACAACTAAAATTCTGTTGAAAGATACTTATTCTACAGTACTGGTTTTTGATAGTGCGCAAAATGAATTTATAGATTTTAGACAGCTTACTGCAATTTATAAATTCAATGATAATTTTTATGAGATTCAAATTCGTCAATCTATGGCTGAAGCCGAAGCTCTACTTAATGGAATACTTCCCGCTGAAATAGGTTTGTTTATTCTGTTTTTGTTAGGAGTACTTTTGATGAACAATTATGTTAATAGAAATGTATGGGAACCCTTCTATGAGTTACTTGAAAAAATTAAAGTATATGATTTTGAAAAAACGAAAGTGATTCCTTATTTCGATTCAGATATAAAAGAGTTTCAAGAATTGAGTAGAAGTATTGAGAAAATGACTGCTAAAATTTACAAGGATTTTCTTAATCAAAAAGAATTTAATGAAAATTCTTCTCATGAGTTACAAACACCTCTTGCTATTATTCGAAATAAACTTGAGCTTCTGATTCAATCTAAAAATTTGAAAGAAGAAGATATGGAGATTATAGAATCTGTTTTTGATGCAGTCAAGAGATTGACCTTATTAAATAAGGGTCTAATACTAATAGCTCAGATTGATAATAGGCAGTATTCTGAAACTGAAGACATACGATTAGATAGAATTGTGAATAATACAATTAAAAATTTCATGTATCAGATTGAAGAAAGAAATATTCAGTTGAAAACTTCTGTAAAGGAAGACTGTAAATTCAAAACAAATCAAATTCTTGCAGAAATATTAGTAACAAATCTTATTTCTAATTCTATCAAACATAATCTGTCAAATGGGTCTCTATGTATTGAATTAGACCAGTATCATTTTGTTGTCGAAAATTCTGGAAGACCTCTTTCTGTTGAAGCGGAAAATATGTTTGAGCGATTTAAAAAAGATTCCGATTTAGAGCAATCTGTAGGGCTTGGTTTGGCTATAGTGAAAAAAATCTGCACGCTTTTGGGATATAAAATAGTTTATAAAAATAATAAAGAAATTCATTCTATAGAAGTAATATTTAAGCCTGATATTGCGTAAGTTTTTTACTAGCTAGGGTGAAGTGTATAATGTTCTAACTATATACAAATGAAATAATCTTATTATGTTCTGATTATAAAAAAAATCTTCCAATGATTACTTTAGAGTCATTGGAAGATTTTTTTTTAATAGAGAGGTGATTAGTTTTTTATAATACGCTCAAACCATTTTGTATCACGAGTTGTGATTTTTATTGCATAAGCTCCAGTTGAAAGATGTGAAAGGTTTATAGGAGTATTGCCAAGTAATGAAGAAGTGCTTTCATTAGAATAAACTTCTTGCCCAAGAGCATTATAGATTTGAACGGAAACAACTTCATTTATTTCTCCATCATAAAGTTTTATCGAAATCATTTCATCGATAGGATTAGGAGCGATGATAAGTGATTTTTCTAGCGAAGAGTTTACTACACGTACAATTGAAAAATCCACTGTGCCATCTGTATCAACTTGTCGGATTCTGTAATATATATTTCCAGAGAAAATATCTTGATCTGTATAACTATAGCGACCGCCATTTGAATTGTTTAAAGCATTTACTAATCCGATGTCTTGGAAATTTTTGCCATCTAATGAACGCTCTACTATGAATACACCTGCATCTTTCTCCGAGCCTGTTATCCATTCTAGTTCAACCGCATTACCTTTTTTCTTAGCAATAAAGCTCATCCATGTAACGGGCAATACGTTGGTTACACAGGTAGAAAATTCTGAAGTATAACAGTTGTCGTTGGCAAGTGTTGAAGCTAAGCAGCCACTATTAGTTTGTGTTGCAGAAATATAATTAAAGATGGTTGAACCATGCGTGTAATTAAATGTTCCACCACCCGTTGCGGTAACTGTATTGAGGAGTGATTGACCTTGTGGATTTGTATTGCAGGCTGCGGCACAAGCACCTGTAATGAATATTTCCACAATATAGTTGGCGTCTGCAGTACCGTTTACCTGATTTAAATACCCTGCAGTTGGAGCAGTGGTAAGTGTATTTATAACTGGAGGAACTATACCGTTGTTTTGTCCAGCTGTTATTGCTATTCCTTTTAAAGCATTACAATAAATACTATTTTTTCTCATTTGAACGTAAGTTCCTGCAAATACAAGTATGCCATTGCCTCCACTGTTTGCTATGATATTACCTTCGTTAGCATTAATGCCACCGATGTAAATATGTGAACTTACACCCTCGGTGAAAATTCCGTAGTTGACAGAAGATGTGCCACTGAAGTTAGTATGCCCTGCAGTTGCCCCTGTTGGTCCTACTCCTATAGAATTGTTTCGTATGGTAATGTTGGTAGCAGCAATTAATGCTATCCCTCCAGCTCTTGGGAAAGAACCAGCTGCATTCGATCCTTTATTAAAACCAATATAATTTCTTTGTCCTGCGCCAGTACCTCCTATTCTAACGTTGGAAGCGGGATTAATTTCAATTCCATTTGCATAGTTTCCAATATCGTTTCCACTTGGGTCTACACCAATGTAGTTTCCATAGATATCAATATTAGATGGCCCACTGGCAAACGCTATACCATGTGATTTTTGTGCTCCACCATTTCCATTGTTACCGATTACATTGTCTGTAATAGTTATATTAGTAGAAGCAGAATAAATCCAAATTCCTGCCCATCCATTTCCTGAATTATTTGTCTTAGCATAATTAGCATATACCCCAATTGTATTGTTATTCATGGTAATAGTATTGACTGCTGAACCGACGAATATACCGCAAGCATTGTTGTCCAGCGTTACCCATCCATTTCTAACAATAACATTATTGCTGATGGTTAGATTGCTTGTGGCGCCACCGTTGATAACAATTCCTCCGTTTTCGTTACCATAATCGCTTCCATCGTCAAGTCCAGTTGAGTTTGAACCTATTTTATTGTTTGAAATCGTAATACTGTTTGATATTCCTAAATAATTTATACCTCTTGTAGAAGCAGTTCCGGTATTATTAGAAATAGTATTTCCTGTAATTAAAAGACTATTTACTGTAGAAGTACTAGCGATTAGAATGCCTCCTCCAACATTACTAAAAGTGGTACCTGCTCCATTTTGTCCTACACCAATCATGTTGTTGCTTATGGTTAAATTTGGAGAAATACCTGTAACATAGATTCCCGACATGTCAGTACTTGTAATTACATTTTGATCAATAGTCGCATTAGCAGTAGCTGTTACTGTAATGTTAGGAGTACCTGTAGCAATTGTAGGACGCAAAGAAACATTCCCAGTTTTGTCCGTTCCGAAATAATTACCAACGATTGATGTTCTGGCCGCATTATTTAATGTAACGAATCCTGTCCATGCGTAAGGAGAAGTACCATGATTAAAAACGTTTCTTGTATTGCAAGTTGTGCCACCAATAATATTGTCAGTAGAGCCTCCGCTCACCGTAAACATAGCAGAAAGATAAGCTCCAGAGTTTCCTGAACGACCAGTTCCTGCATTGTCAAGATTAAACCAGCAACCATAAACATTGTTGAAACTTCCACCTGAAATTGTTAAATCGAAACTCCTAAGGGAAAGAGCTTTAATGGTTACATTACTTCTGTTTGTGAGTGTAAGGTCTGCTGTCCATCCACCGACAAAAACAACATTAGGATTTCCACAGGTCCAACCTGATTTTGTTTCGCCATCTATCGTTAAGCCATTTGCATTTGCTGAGTTTAAATCTATTCTACTCGTAAACGTAATTACTGCTGGCGATCCTGCAAGACCCGCAAAGCTAATAGTATGTGGTCCTCCTGCTGTAGCGTTTACTTGATTAAAGCACCATAATAAATCCCCTGTTGTTCCAGCTCCCGTATTAGCCCAAGCGGTACTGTTTACTATGAAGGTAGTTGCATTACTAGTTGAAATTTGAACGAATAAAAGTAAAAGTAGTAAGTAAATATTTTTTTTCATGATAGTAATTTTTATATATTTTATTAAATTATTATGATTGATAAATATTTTTTTTAAAATCGCTGTACGAGTTGTTCCCATTGTATTTTCTACAATAAGTATTTTGCAAGCGAACAGGTTTTAAATGCAATTATTTACCTGTATATAAAAAAATATAAAGGACTGGTAACCTCAAAGGATTGTATTTTTGTGGATTTGGTATCCATTATGAATTCCTCACAAGGATTTTTGTTTCACCTTAGGTTATTGAAAAAGTAATCAATTTTGATGCAATTGAACTTGTTTGATTTTTTAGTAGCTTATTGGTAACCTTAGTTTTTAGAAGCTTAAAAATGGTAAAGAATATTTTATTTCACCTTTTGCAGATATGGTTAAATTAGTTACTGAAAATGCCATTTGTTTTATTAAGCAAAAAAAACACCTGTCTCTTTTGTATTTTGAAACAGGTGTTTTTTTATAATTGATTTTAAACTAAGAAAATACTTTCCTGTTCAATTCAAATGCTTCCAAGTAATCCGCTACTCGTCTTACAAACATTCCTCCTAATGAGCCATCAATAACTCTATGGTCATAAGAATGAGAGAGAAACATCATGTGGCGAATTCCAACAGTGTCTCCATGAGGCGTTTCGATAACTGCAGGCTTTTTGACTACTGCACCTAAAGCAAGTATTGCGCATTGAGGCTGAACAATAATAGGAGTGCCCATTACATTGCCAAAAGAACCAACGTTGGAGACGGTATAGGTTCCCCCACTTACATCGTCAGCTGTTAGTTTGTTGGCACGTGCTCTGCGTGCCAGATCGTTAACTTGTTTTGTTAGACCAATTAAATTAAGTTGGTCTGCGTTTTTTACAACGGGTACAATTAAATTCCCATTTTGAAGGGCAACTGCAATACCAATGTTTATATCTTTTTTAAGTAATATTTTATCTCCTTCCACCGAAATATTGATCATCGGATAATCTTTGATAGCACGAACCACCGCTTCTATAAAAATAGGGGTGAGGGTAAGTGCAGCATTTTCCTTTTCCATGAAATCTTGTTTCATGCGGTTGCGCCAGTAGACTATGTTTGTTACATCTGCCTCCACAAAAGAAGTAACGTGGGGAGAAATTCGTTTAGAATCTAACATGCGTTCTGCAATCATTTTGCGCATGCGATCCATTTCTATAATTTCTACATTGCCGTTAAGCGAGCTAGCTGGCTTAACAGAATGTAGCGGTTCGCTAGTTTTATTCGTAGTAGGTTCCTTTGTCTCTTGTTTCTCAGTGCCTGAGGTAGTTTTTATAGGAGCATTTTTACGACTTTCAATAAAATCAAAAATGTCATTTTTAGTTACTCTACCTTCTTTGCCAGTGCCAGGGACTGTTTCCAGTTCTTGCATGGAAATGTTTTCTTGGCGGGCAATATTTAGAACCAGTGGGGAATAAAATCTACCCGACTGTGGTTTTTCTAACGGTTGAAAAACTGTTTGTTTTTCAACAATAGTTTCTGTTTTTACTTCAGGTGTTTTTTCGACAACAGTCTCTATAGGAGTTTTGATCTCAGGAGTTTTTGTTACTTCTGTTCCTCCAGTGTCAATAATTGCAATTGTTGCACCAACAGGTACGACTTGTCCTTTTTCAACAAGGATTTGCTTTAAAGTACCCGCATGTGTGGCTGGAACATCAGTATCTACTTTGTCAGTAGCTACTTCTAAAACAGACTCATCCCTTTCAATGCGGTCTCCCACATTTTTCAACCAGTTTAGGATGGTTCCTTCCATGATACTTTCGCCCATCTTGGGCATGACCATTTCTACTAATGCCATGGTAAAGAAAAGAAGTTAAAACTTTATAAATCAGAAGTATGATTAATCAAAAGAAAAGATTTATCGTACCACATTCCATCTCAAAGGTACTATTTTTTCATTATTTTCTTATCTTATCGGAAAAATGTTCTGTTAAGTGGATAAGACCTCTTGTCTAATCATGTTTAATAAGGAATAAGAAGCAAGTCGAATGTTTACGTCGCGCCTCGTACTTAGAATAAGTTTTTTAGTAACTGTTTTTTTTGTGTCACTATAGGCTATCCAAACTGTTCCAACTGGTTTATCTTCTGTACCTCCACCAGGACCTGCTATACCACTGACAGCTACACCTATATCAGTATTTATTTTTTTACGAATAGATTGAGCCATTTCTTTTACTGTATTTTCGCTTACAGCACCATACTTCCGAAGTGCTTCTTCCGATACATTTAAAAGGGTAGTTTTTATTTCGTTATCATAGGCAATAACCCCACCTTTGAAGTAATCCGAACTTCCCGCTATAGAAGTGAAGAGATGACTGAGATAACCACCAGTACAACTTTCTGCGGTTGCTATTGTTAATTTTTTTTCACGCAGTGTATCACCCAGAACTTTTTCTAAGGATTCGTCGGAGTATCCGAAAATATATTCTGAGATAAGTTCTTTTACTTTCTCTACTTCTTTTGAAATGGATGTCTTTAAAAGTTCATGATTATCGCCTGTTGCCGTAAGTCGAAGTTTTACTTCACCCAAGGAGGGTAAATAAGCTAACCCAATATGATTTGGTAATTGCTCTTCCCAAGGTTTAATGAGATCAGCTAAGTTTGATTCACCAATGCCAATAGTTTTAATTAATTGATGAACAATGATAGGAGTTTCGAAATATTTTTTTAGTCGAGGCAGTACTTCATTAGTCATGAGTTCTTTCATCTCATAAGGTACCCCTGGCATTGACACGAATATTTTTTCATTATGCTCAAACCACATACCAGGAGCAGTGCCAGCGCGATTTGGTAGGTAAGTGCAAGAGGTGGGTAAAAAGGCTTGCTCTCGATTTGTATCGGTTAGCTCTCTTCCTCTTCTAGAAAAAATTTCTGTAACATCTTTTAAGGCTATTTCATGAAGTTCTATTGTACACTTGAAATAGTTAGCAAGTGTCTTTTTAGTAATATCATCATTAGTAGGTCCCAATCCCCCTGTAATGAGAAGGATATTGGATCTTTTTTCTGCTTCCGCTAGTATTTCTACTATGTCAGCTTCTTTATCACTTACGCTGGATTTACGTTTGGTACGAATACCGATTTTATCTAATTCTGCACTTATCCACTGGCTATTAGTATCGGTAATTTGTCCATACAATATTTCATCACCAATAGTGATTATGTCAGCGTAGATGTTTTTCATCTTTTTGATATTTAGTAAAGGGTAAGTAAGTTCTAATAATTTATTCCTGAACAAATGTATGAAAGAACTTGATGAAATTCTGGCTTTATTGTAGGGTTAAATAGAAACTTTGCTAACTTAGCCATTGAAGGGGATTTTTAACAATTTTAATAGTTTAATAAATGAAGGTATTAATAATTGAAGACGAGAAAGAACTTCGCAAATCTGTAGTCACCTACTTAAGTCATGAAGGTTTTATTTGTGAATCCGCTGGGAATTTTGAAGAAGCAATTGAAAAAATAAACGATTACGAATACGATTGTATATTGGTTGATATTATGTTGCCAGGTGGCACAGGACTTGATATTATTAGAGAAATAAAAAGAAAAAATCTTCCTTCGGGCGTTATTATTATATCTGCAAATAACTCAGTGGAACACCGTATAGAAGGACTAGAGATTGGTTCTGATGATTATCTTACAAAACCTTTTCATCTTTCTGAATTAAATGCACGAGTGAAATCCGTAATTAGACGGAGAAGTTTTCAAGGGTCTAAAGAAATAATTTTTAACGAAATTCGTATTAATCCTGATGCTCGTCAGGTATTTGTTGGTGAAAACGAAGTTGTTTTTACAGGAAAGGAATATGATCTTCTAGTTTTTTTTATTGCAAATAAGGCTAGGGTAGTTCCAAAAGATTCAATAGCAGAACATCTTTGGGGCGACCACATGGATCAGGCAGATTCGTATGATTTTTTATACACTCATGTGAAAAATATGAGAAAAAAATTAGTTCAAAATGGTTGCAAAGATTATTTAAGTACGGTTTATGGAATAGGGTATAAATTTCAATAATAAAAATAATTTATTCACCTTCTTCGTTCGTTTCGTTTTTGTCTTCTTCAATAGGAATATTTTGTTCCTTTTCCTGCTCTTCTAATTGGTTTTGAAGTTCCATTTGATCTTCATGTTCCATTTTCTCTACTTCCTCTTTACTAGGTTTTATAATCTGAAATTCTACACGACGATTTAGACTTCTGTCTTCGGCAGTTTTTTCTTCTACGATTGGTTTTTGACTTCCATGTCCAATTGCTTCAATTCTGCCTTCTTCAATATGACCTTTAGTATCAATGTATAATTTAATTGCATCTGCTCTTTTTTGTGATAAACGTAAATTGGCGTCTGCATCACCTTGAGCATCGGTATGACCAGATATTTTTAATTTAAAATAGGGATGATCTAGTAGAAAATTCACCACTTTGTCCAAATCTATTTCCATTTCAGGAAGAATATTAGCCTTTCCATTTTCAAATTCTAAATGTTCAAATGTCCATTTATTGTATTTGATTGGATGTGTTTTTATTTGAATAGAAGTATCACCGTCAAGAGTGAATTTTTTTTCTATTCGAAAGAAATCATCACCTTGGATAATTAGTAAATAATCATTTTTGTCAACTAGGTCAAATTCAAAACTACCATCTGGTTTAATATATTTAGGTGCTACTTCAAGGCCATTGTTAAGATCAATAACGGATACAATACCTTTGAAAGGGTCGCCAGTAGTGGAATCGGTAAGGGTGCCTTTTAATTTTGTATTAGCTAAAGGTTGAGCTTCCATGGGTAATGGGAATGAAAATAAGTCTAAATTTTTCACTTTGTCTTCTTCCGAACGTGCATAAAAAAGGTCTTTAGATTTTGAATCAATAGTAAAATAATATTCGTCCCCTTTACCATTTACAAGTGGCCCTATGTTTTTAGGTTCTTGCCATTTTTTTTCAAGTTGAATAGTTTTGTATATATCAAAAGTACGGAAGATATGTTCTGTGGAATCAAATATTCCGAAATTTGTAAGCTGTCCATTCGAACTAAAATAAAATACATGATGGGTTGGGTGGTAAAAAGGACTTACTTCATTGCCGCGAGTGTTGACGGTTGGTCCCATATTTTGTGCAGGTGCCCAGCCACCGGCTTTTATTTTATGAGTAAAATAAATATCAGACAGGCCAATGCTGCCTTTTCTATCTGACGCAAAATAAAGTGTATCTTCTGAATGAGAAAGAGTAGGTTGTGAGTCCCAATAAATAGAATTTACATTTGCGCCAAGATTGCGAGGTACAGTCCATATACTGTCTTCTTGTAAATAAGTAACATAAATATCACAACTACCCATACAATCACGACAGTCGTACTGAAAGTCTGAAACTTTACAGCGAGCAAAATAAAGTGTTTTGCCGTCTCTACTAAGACAGGCTGAACCTTCATTGCAATGTGAATTGATTACATTTGAGAAGGGTTGTGCTTCATCCCAAAAACCATCATAATTTTTGGCAAAATACAACTCTTCGTTTTCGCGGTAAGCAAGCTTGGTTGGCGTAAGTTCCTTTTTTCTTTTTGTAAAAATAAGAAGGTTGTCGGTAACATTCATTGCGGGGCCGTAATCAGGCCAGCGTTGATCGTTTACAAGTTCTCCCATGTTAAGAAATATACTTTTGGGTGGTCTTAACGTGTCAATAAGTCTACGGTATTCTACAAGTTCGTAATAATATTCTAATGGAACATAATTATCCGTTTCCATTGTAGTTTGAGTTTCGTATAACTTCAGAATGTTACGATAATTTTTGCCAGCGTGATTTTTTAAACAAAGGCGATAAAGGTATTTAGATTTTTCTGTCTGCTCTAATAGTTCATAAAGATTGCCTAGTCTCCAAAGCATTTCACTGTCGCGACTGAAATTTTCAATGCCGAAATTAGAAACATATTTTTCTAGAACAGGAAGTAATTTTACGTAATCACGACTTTGTTCGTATTTTTTAATCGTAATCAGCTCTTCTGAATTGTAGTAATAAGGTATTTTATTGATGTTTTTAAAATCAAACTGAAACTCTGACTTTTTAACAGCAATAGTGTCAAAATTGGACTTTTTGACTTCACGTGTTACGAATTTATTTTTTCCCTTTTGGCAAATAGCTGAATTTGAGATGAATAAACAACTAATCGTGAAAATTATATATACTAAAAAGAGTTTTTTCATTCAATACCTGAGTCGATTTCTTCCGTATTATAGCTATGGCACATGTATTGTACCCGATTTAATGCAATTCACACGGAAATGTTAAATTTTTGCACACAACACACCCAAAAGTACAAAAAGCTAATTGAAATTCAAAGTGTTGATTAAATAGATAACGATAATCATTGCCCCAAAAAAGACCTAAATAATCCTTAAGTAATCAAGGTGTTAATCTTTAAAAAATGTCAATTTGGCATTTACTAAAAATAAAATTTGTAGATTTTCTGTCATGGATAAAAATAATAACGCAGAACATAAAATTATTATAGCCAATATTCTCGGAGAAGACTCCGAAGAATTTATACCGCTTCTTACTGCCGAAGACGAAGAGGATATGAATAAGGAAGCAGTTCCTGAAATTCTACCTCTCTTACCAGTAAGAAATACGGTATTGTTTCCTGGAGTGGTTTTGCCAATTACTGTTGGACGAGAGAAATCAATAAAATTAGTTAAAAAAGCATACCGTGGCGACAAAATAATAGGGGTAGTAGCTCAAGAGAATTCAAAATTGGAAGACCCAGGTATTGATGATATATACAAGATAGGAACGGTCGCTAAAATTTTAAAAATGTTAGTTCTCCCCGATGGGAATACTACTATTATCATACAAGGGCAGAGAAGATTTAAAGTAAAAGAAATTGTAAGTTCAGAACCTTTTTTCACCGCAAAGATTGAAGTACTCACAGAAGATTTTGCGGATCTAGATAAAAAAGAATCTAAAGCTCTTATTCAAACACTTAAAGATTCTGCTCATACTATATTAAAATTAAATCCTGATATTCCTCAAGAGGCTAATATTGCTCTTACTAATATAGAAAGCTCTAGTTTTCTTACACATTTTCTAGCTTCAAATTTAAATGCTGAAGTAAACGATAAGCAGTCTATACTTGAAGTGAGTAAAGGTTCTGATCGTATCACACGTCTGCTAGAACTTATGGATAAAGATATTCAGATGTTAAAGCTGAAACAGGAAATTCATAGTAAAGTGCATTCGGATATTAATCAAGAGCAGCGCGATTATTATCTGCGTCAGCAGATAAAAGTAATGCAAGAAGAACTAGGTCAGGAAACGCATGAAAAGGAAGTCGATAAACTTAGAGAAAGAGGGAAGCTGAAATTATGGGCAGAAGTAGTCTCTAAACATTTTGAAAAGGAGTTGAAGAAATTAGAACGTTCACATCCTTCTTCTCCTGAATATGCTACTACAATTAATTATGTAGAGCTATTGTTAGATCTGCCTTGGGGAGATTATACAAAAGATAATTTTGATTTAAAGAATGCTAAAAAAATTCTAGACGAAGATCATTTTGGTTTAGAAAAAGTGAAGGAACGGATTATAGAATATCTAGCAGTTTTGAAACTGAAAGATAATATGAAATCTCCCATCCTATGTTTATATGGCCCTCCTGGTGTTGGGAAAACTTCTCTTGGGAAGTCAATCGCCAAAGCGCTCGACCGAAAATATGTTAGAATAGCGCTTGGAGGATTGCACGATGAAGCCGAAATTCGAGGACATCGTAAAACATATATTGGTGCGATGCCAGGTAGGATTATTCAGGCTATAAAAAAAGCACAAACTTCTAATCCTGTTTTTGTACTGGATGAAATAGATAAAGTAGGAGTAGACTATAAAGGTGATCCTTCTTCGGCATTGTTAGAGGTGTTGGATCCAGAGCAAAATACCGCCTTTCAAGATAATTATGTTGAGGTAGATTATGACCTTTCTAAAATATTATTTGTAGCTACTGCAAATAGATTAGATACTATACAGCCGGCCTTGCTTGATAGGATGGAAATTATTGAAATTTCAGGATATACATTAGAAGAGAAGGTTGAGATTGCCAAAAAATTCTTGCTTCCAAAACAGAAATCAGAACATGGTGTAAAAGTTAAAGAAGTAACGATTAGTAATAAAGCACTGATAAAAATTATAGAAGGCTATACTCGTGAGTCGGGTGTACGTTCTCTGGAGCGTAAGATTGCAGGAGTAATGAGGTACGTTGCAAAAAGCATTGTTATGGAAGAAGAGTTTCCAAAAACAATTGAACCGATTCATTTATTTAAAATATTAGGTGCAGAAGATTTTGATAAAGAAATTTATGAAAATGAAGAGGTAGCTGGAATAGTACCCGGCCTTGCATGGACAAGTGCAGGAGGCGAATTATTGTATATAGAGTCAGGTCTTAATCGTGGTCACGGAAAACTTACGATTTCAGGAAAATTGGGAGATGTAATGAAAGAGTCAGCTGTTGCCGCACTCTCTTATTTAAGGTCTATAGCAGACTCTCTTAAAATTGACTACCGTGTATTCGATCATTTTGACTTACATATACATGTTCCTGCTGGTGCAGTTCCCAAAGATGGGCCTTCCGCTGGTATTACTATGTTAACGTCTTTAGCTTCCGTATTTACGCAACGAAAAGTAAGGCAAAACCTTGCCATGACAGGAGAAATAACCCTTAAAGGAAAAGTTCTGCCAGTAGGAGGGATCAAAGAAAAAATTCTTGCAGCAAAAAGAGCTGGTATCAAAGAGATTATTCTTTGTAAGAAAAACAAAAAAGATATTGAAGAGATTACCCCATCTTATTTGACAGGACTTCAATTCCATTATGTAGAAACGGCTGAAGAAGTATTGAAAATAGCTCTCATGAAGGATATCGTAAAATTGCCAATGGATCTGACTATTAAAGAAGAAAAGAAAGCCAAAGAGAAGACAAATGGGCTGAGCTAATTATGAATGGTTTATTTTAAAAATCAGGGCCTGTAAAATATTACAGGCTTTTTTTCGTTCTGGTCTTGAATTGCAGTTCAATAAGTCTTAATTTTAGGCTAGTTATTCCTTTATTCCTTGAAAAAAATAATTTCTTTAGTTTTTGTAGTTTGTCTTTTTACAACGGTTTCCTTTTCACAGACAGGGGGTAAAAATGCATTTGAATTTGTCAACCTTCCTGGAAATGCACATGTAGCTGCCATTGGAGGAAAGAATGTTTCTGTTTATGACCGTGATGTAAATATGGTATGGCAGAATCCTTCTTTACTTAGAGATACTATGAATCGTTACCTTTCTGTTAATTATATACCCTTTTTTGCTTCTATAAAAGGAGGTTCTATGTCCTATTCTCACAAGTTTAGAAAGATCGGTACGGTAGCAGGTGGAATACAATATATCAATTATGGTAGTATCATTGAAAGAGATGAGACTGGCAATGATCTAGGTACATTCCGCCCACAAGATTTAGTAGTAATGATTGCAAAATCTCATACTATTGGAGTCTTTACGTTGGGTGGATCTTTAAAATATGTATCTTCAGCAATCACCCCTTCTTACACTTCTTATGCACTTATGACTGACATAGGAGGGATTTTTAGACACCCTAAAAGAGATTTCACAATTGGTCTTGTATTTAAAAACATAGGCTTCGCATTGAAAAAATATACTAAAGATGCTCCAGCCAGAGCTCCATTTGATGTGCAATTAGGTGCCTCCTATAAACTAGAACACCTGCCTGTTAGACTTTCCCTTACCGCTCATCATTTGTATAAATATGATATTGCTTATCTTGATACTGCTCAGAATAAAAAATATGATTTAGATGGTAAAGAAATTATTCAAAAGAAAAATGTGGCAGATAAAATTCTTCCTCACTTTATAATTGGTACAGAATTTATTTTTGCCAAAGGTCTTCATGCTCGTTTGGCCTATAATTTTCAACGCCGTCGTGAGATGCGACTCGAAGATAAAGCAGGAGGAACGGGCTTCTCATGGGGTATTATGCTACGAATTAAATCTATAGAATTTGCTTTTTCTCGTGCTACCTATTCTTTAGCAGGAGGTAAAAATTGGGTTACCCTTACCATGGATATGGGTAGAATGTTTGGAAAGAATTAATTTTCAAATAAGTATATTTTAGCTCTTTTTTAATATCCAATTTTCTGGATTTTCAAATTCAAAACTAACAGGACTTAAAGGGAATTCAGGATAGTTTAAAATAAATTTATTGTATTTTGAAAGGTTGTATTGCCTATCGTTCCATTTTATTTCCAAGGCATATCCTTTTAAATCGTTTTCTTTTATTACAAAATCCACCTCGTTGCCATCTGCAGTTCTCCAAAACAACACTTGTTCTTCTTCGTATTTATTTAATAAAAATGCATACGTTATGTTTTCTAACAGACTTCCCTTGTCGTCTCTAGTAGAAAGTAATTCAAAACGATTGAGAATAGCATTTCTTAATCCTGTATCGTTGAAATATATTTTGGGCATTTTTGTAATTTCTTTTCGTATGTTTTTATGAAAAGGTTTTATCAAATGAATATGAAAGCATTTTTGCATAATAAATAAATATCTATCAACCGTCTTTTCTGCCATTCGTAGCGTTGTAGAGAGTTCGTGAACATTTACCTGTCCTCCTAATTGAGTGGCTAAAATTGACATAAGCTGGTAAAATTTTTCTTCGTTTTCTACTTCGCTTTCAAGAATGTCTTTTTTAAGAAAGGAACTTCGTAGTTCTTTTAAAAGGTTGATTTTTTCTTCCTTGTCTTTGGCTAGTACTACCGCTGGGTATCCACCAAATGTGATATATTCAGCTAGGAGAGCGTCTAATTTTTCTTTATGGGAGGAAATGTATTCGTTTCTTTTTTTTATAATTCCCATTTCTTTTTGTAACACAGTTTCATTTTTGAATAATAGAAATTCTTCAAAGTCTAAGGGCCTTAAAAGGAAAATTTGTTTTCTACCTGCCAATGAATCTTTGAAATTCTGATCTATGTAAAAAGCAGAACTTCCTGTTGCTATTATTTTTAAAGAGGGTGCGTACTTGTCGTACAGTAATTTTAAGAAATTAGAAGGATCTGTAGCGTATTGTACTTCGTCGATGAGGAGAAATAACCGTTTACCCTCCGTCTCTTCTGGGCGACGAGTAAATTGAAAAATATTCTCAGGATGTTCGTTTATCTTATTAAGAATAGTGTGATCTTCAAACGTTAAATAGTAAGAAAATTCACCTGCCCTAATAAGGTTTTCATGAAGTTGTTGTAATAAGGTAGTCTTCCCTAATTGACGTGCCCCCGTTAGTATAGTAAAGGGTTTTTTAGTCAGGTGTTCAGTTAATTGGGAAATTAGTGTACGTATCATATTCATTAAAGGTAGTAAATTATCCGATAATTTACTACCTCATAGTATATAATTATCCGATAATTTACTACCTTGAAGACTCTGAAATTTCTATTTAATTTATAATTAATTGATTTTCAAATAATTAAAAATGCTATTTAGCTCTTTGGTGGATAGTTAGATAAATTTGCCTAAATTTTATTATTCATTAGTAGGTTTTTGAATTGGTTTTAATGGATTGCAAATTTAGACTTGAATTTTGAACTTAAACATCCTGAGGGTATATTTGTCTTAATGCGAAAATTAACAATATGCCTTTTACTACTAATTATACTGCTACAATGCAGTATAAAGGCTGTCTTTATTTCGTATTATAATCTCAATAAAGACTACATAGCAAACATGTTGTGCGAAAACAAAGCCAACGTTGTTATGAACTGTAAGGGTAAATGTTACCTTAATAAAAAAATAAAAGAACAGGAAAGACAAGAAAATAAACTCGCTTCGATCTTAAAAGAATTGAAGGATAGTAATGGATTTATTTCTTCCTTATTTATTTTTTCAATCGAAACTTCTGGAATTGTTTTGAGTAAGCAAGATTCTTTTTTTCTTTTAAAATATCATACCTCTCCAATTGCAGATATTCTGCAACCTCCCTGTTAATTACTTAGAAATTGCTTTGATGAAAATTCTATAGAATCTCTATGGAATAAATCTATTTATTTAATCAAAATACATGCGAATACTTATTGTATGTGCACTGCTGATTATTTTTTCAGTATTGCCTAGGATGGGATACAGTCAAGAAGATTCCTTAAGCTGTTGTCATGAATGCGTTTGCTTGTTTGATCCAACGCCCTCAGGTGTAATGATTAGTCATGTACATAAAAAACGTCAATGGATGTTTTCTTATCGCTATATGAATATGAATATGGGAAATATGTTGATCGGTAAACAAAAAGTATCGGATGAGTATATTTTCACAAACTACCTTATGTCTGCAGGAAATATGCAGATGGATATGCATATGCTGATGGGAATGTATGGATTAACGAATCGCCTTACGTTAATGGGAATGCTTAATTATATAAGTAGTTCGATGGATATGAAAATGTTGTCAGGTACTGTTCATACTCATAACGGTGTATCTAGTGATAAAATGGATATGACCATGAAGACTTCAGGGTTAAGTGATTTGAAAGTACATATGTTGTACGGGTTGGTTAATCGTTCTCGGCACCATTTATTATTAAGTGCAGGGTTAAGCATTCCAAGTGGAAATGTAAACATTAAAGGAGGTAGCAACAGTATGTATAAGGACGAACGCTTGCCCTATTCAATGCAGCTTGGGTCAGGTACTGTTGATGTCTTACCTGGTTTAAATTATTTGTATCAGAAAGGTAAAATTACATGGAGTTCACAAATTACTTCTGTGATTAGAATTGGGAATACTAAAATAGGGTATCGTTTGGGAAATGAAATTACTACGAATCATTGGCTCGCATTCAGATGGGCAAATAATTTCAGTAGTTCTATTCGGTTGGAAGGGAGCACAGCTGAATACATTAAAGGTATGGATAAAACCCTCTACCCTGGCAATGAACCTGCAGCCAATCCCTATAATTATGGGGGACAGAGAATCAATGGCTTTGTGGGTACTAATTTTCATTTTACAAAAGGATTTCTTAACGGCAATCGTATCGGTTTAGAATATGGAATGCCTTTTTATCAAAATTTATTTGGACCTCAGATGGGAGTAAATTCCTCTCTGTATGCCTCTTGGAATATTAGTTTTTAAATTAATAATTATTAACATGAAAAATATGCAAACTGTTTACAGGTTACTTATATTATCCCTACTTGTTGTAGCGTGTAATAAAAAAAATAAAGAAAATGTGCCACATCCAATAGATGATGGAGGCTTGGAAGCTCCAATGGGAGCTCTACGTATGCACCTTCATAATTATGTGGATATAGCAGAAGTGGATGGTTATAACATCGTTTATACCAACACAGAAGGACGTAAAATAATGCTTACCAAAGCCCAAGTATACCTTTCTGATTTTGAATTGGTAAAACTTGATGGGTCTGTGTATAGTATTCCTAATAACTATATTTTAAAAGTTCAAGACAATCAAGTTTACGAGTTAGGAGAGGTGCCTGTTGGAAATTATAAATCGGTACGTTTTAAAATAGGATTAAATTCTACTGTCAATGCATCTACTCCAAGTATATCTTCTTCTGACATTCTTAATAAGCCTGATATGTGGTTTGGGAGTACAGCACAGCCTGATGGGTTTGTATTTATGCACGTTTCGGGTAAAATTGATACAACCACCGCTGCAAATGGACTAGAAGTAAATATGCAACCTTTTCAATACCGCATTGGTACAAATGCTCAACATAATCAAGTTTCTATGCCTAATAAAAACTATACTGTGGTGAAAGGTCAGGTAGAATATCTTCATATGTATGCAGATTATTCCAAACTATTTGACGGTATTCAATTAAATACTAATTCAAATTTAATGATATTATCTCCTTCCGATAATGCTACTGCTTTGGGAATACAATTGGGTAATAATATGACAACTATTTTTGTGTACGAATAATGATGAATTTAAATAGCGTTTATTTAGTACTATTATTTAGTATGATCCAATTGCTTTGCTGGAGTTGTGTTTATAATAATGTAGAAGATATTCAACCCGAGAGCTTTTGTAAAGATAGCCTTCCAGCGGTAGTATCGTTTAGTAAGGACATACAACCAATCTTACAAAAAAATTGTAGTACTGTTGGATGTCATTCTGGTAGTTCTCCTAAGAAGAATTTTAATTTAGAAACTTCGGTAGCTTATAATCAATTATTAAAACCAGGAAGCGGTTATGTTGATACATTAAATCCAAGATACAGTGTAGTCTACAGCTCTCTAGTTTCTACTTCGTCTCGCATGCCTCCTTCTGGTCGTTTAGATCCTTGTAGTATCGATATGATAGAAAAATGGATGTTACAAAAAGCGAAAAATAATTAAATTGAAAAAGATACTTATTTTCGGGTGTTTATTAGTACTGCTGATTCAAAGTTCGATCAGAACGATAACTGTTGCGGTGTTTGAGTTTAATAGGGAATATATTGCACTGAATTTTTGCGAAAACAAAGCGATTCCAGGACAACAATGTCATGGACAATGTTATTTGATAAAAAAAATAAAAAAACAGGAGGCTCAGGAAAAAAAGCAAGAAGCACTTATTAAGATTACAGAAGATATTATTCTTTTTTATTCAACATCAAACTTCTTTTTTTTATTTATAAAAAAATACTTGACCCTAGTTCAAAATACTGGGTATTTAATAATAAATTATCCATTTCAGGATTTTGATATTTTTCATCCACCTCAGTAATACTCATCAGATCTATTAAAAATCTGATGCAAAAGCTATACTAATCATTGCATATAGGTATTGTTCAGTAATGAGAGTGCAATACTGTGTTAAATAGTTAGTATAGAAGTTTAGTAATTATTTAGTTGGTATAAAATAAAAAAATATAATCATGAAAAATTGTATACTTAATTTAAAATATAAATCATTATTTCTATTGCTAGGAATAGTAATTGTTGCACATTCCTCTTTTGCTCATTTTGGTTCTAAAGGTCCTTTTGGTGGTAGCGTAACGTGTGGTACTTCTTCAGCAACTACTGTTTACATAGGAACAAGTGAAGGAGGGGTGTATGAAAGCACTAGTGCAGCTTTGACAGGCTGGAGAGCTCGACCTGTAGGACTTAAGAGCGGTAAAATTACAGCACTTACACATTCCTCCTCTTATCTGGTAGCTGGTACTGCGGATAGTGGTGTGTTTATCTTTAACGGTTATGTTGGAAGCGATCGATACTGGAATAAAATAAATACAGGATTGACAAATTTGAAAATAAAAGCGCTAATCTCTATTGATACCATTACTTTTCTTGTAGGTACAGATGGTGGAGGGGTTTTCAAAACAACTAACAAAGGAGCAAGTTGGGTTTCTATAAATAACATAAACCTGAATAATACTGTCGTTACAGGTTTTGTAAAGGCAGGGACTAGGATTATTCTTACTTCTCAAAGTGGAGGGTTATTTTTTTCTGACGATAATGGAGCTACATGGTCCGACTTCAATGATGTAAATACATTGAATATAATTGGCGCGAATGCACTGTCCTATAATGTAACAACAGATGAACTTTTAGTATTGAATAGCAATGGGTTATTTCTTTCGGGAACTGCTGCTACTACTACCACTCCGTCTTATTCTGCTATTCAAATAGGGCTTCCCTCCCTTACTGTTCGATCGGTTTCTAATAATGGAACGAATTGGTATTTGGCTACAAATGATGGAGTGTATACCTCTTCTACGGGTACGATAAGTTGGTCGACTTTAAATACAGGTCTTTCTGGAAATGCTTATAATGTTACAACATTGGTTCCATTTCAAACTAATCTGCTTATAGGCACAGCTACAGAGGGTCTCTTTAAAACAACCGCAAGTACTATTAATTGGGTAGTTACTAATGCTAATTTTAACAATATTGTTACCTATTCTATGACAAGTAAAGATAGTTTACTTGTAGTTGCAGCTACTGAAAAAGGGGTGTTTATGAGTAAAGATTTAGCAGCGAATTATTCAAGAGCAAATATAGGATTGACGGATAGTTTGAATGTTACAGATTTGATTTTTTCGAATACGAATTTGTTTGCAGTTACAAAAAATAGTGGTGTGTTTGTAAGCGCAGATACAGGAAAAACTTGGACTAGCTATAATCTAGGCTTAGCAAATATTAATGTTAAAAAAATAGTAGCATCTGAGCAACATCTCTATATTATTTTGTCAAATGGTACAGTATATCAATCTACTGGTTTAGGTTGGCTTTCGATTCAGAGTGGATTACCTTCAGGAGTGGAGCCAACTTCATTTGCTTTTTACAATGGAAAAATTTTGCTTGGAACATTAGGCGATGGAGTATTTGCAAGAGCAGAAGCTTCGGGATCATGGACAGTTTCTAATACTGGGTTGACGAATCTTCTAGTAACTTCTGTCACTACAAATGGAAGTAAATTATTTGTAGGAACAGACGGTGACGGAGTTTTTGTATCCAATTTGTCTCCCATAAGTTGGGAGGCTACTGCGACACTTTCCATAGCACATACTGCACTTATGGGGTTGGATGGCTTAAAAGTACAGGCAATGGCTTATTATAAAGGGTATGTGTATGCCAGTTACAAAGGTGGATTACTTACTAGCTCTGATAATGGAGATACTTGGATAGCAGGAGGGAATCAATTTAACCTTCCTAGTTTTACAGATGTGAAAAAAATATCGTTTGTTACATCCAGAGTATTTGTTACAACGGAGAATAATTCATTATACTCAAATTCGTTAGGCGAACTTCCCGTTATTGTCACAGGTTTATGGAATGAAATAAATGAAATTTCAACTACAGCAGTAGTAGTAAGTCCAAATCCAAACAATGGTAATTTTACTATTTCAATTGATAATTCTATTTTATTTGATATTACTGAAGTTGTTATATTTGATGCTATAGGAGCCACTATGGATCGTATGGACTCTGTTCAAAATGAGTTTTCAGTCCATTACCCTAAAGGGATTTATTATGTGCAAGTGATAACATCAAAAGGCAGGTTAATGAAAAAAATAATTGTACAATAATTTTTTATGTAAAAACACCGAGAACTATTTTCTCGGTGTTTTTTATACTAGTAATAAATCCTTAAAATGTTTTTAATCGATTTTCTTAATGCCCACAATTATCAGCTTTTATAATAATCTTTTTTTCTTTTTCGATTTCGGCTTTTTCTTCTGAAGAAATTTCATTGTTTAAAAGGTTGTCTAAATCAGGTTGGCCTGCATCTATCCAGCAGGTATACCAAAGACTTCCTACAAAGAGCACAGAGGCCCTCATTTGACGTTCTACTTGACCTGAGAGTTGTTGATGATAAGTGCGGGAGTATTCTTCCGAGTAGACTTTAATTGTAGCATTGTTACGTTCTTCAAAGGCATATTTTTTATCTTCAGGAAATTTTATAGTGAGTGTTCTTTCGAAATTCAATACACTGTCTACTCCTGCGTGTGCATTCAATACAGAATTCCATGCTGCAAGCTGTGTATTTTCAAGATAAACTGCCTTGCCAATAAAAAAATCATACGAGTTATAGTATAATTCTGGCAATCTTGATTCCCAAAAGCCATGGATACCATGTTGATTAGTCAATTGACCGTTGTAATTGCTCGTGGTATGCAAGGGTACATTGGCGTCAGCGGCATAGTGCCCCAGATCGGCAGAGAGTCTAAGTATTTTATCGAGTGCTTTTTGACGAAAGGCCTCTGTAAGTTGATATTTAATATGTTGAATATGCCATGGTACAATTCCATGTTTGGAAAGTGAATCTTCTGAAAATTTTGCAACAGCCTCTTTCCAATAGATGGGTAGTTTGATAGAATCAGGATAAGCGTCGAGGTCTATAAAATGACGGCAGGCTTCTTCTTTCAATACGTTTCTTCGTTTATCTGGATTTACAGCCTGTTGCTCTATAAAA
>JANOTP010000152.1:0-17475 GCA_031416415.1 Cytophagales bacterium
TTACAACCAGCCATTCCCTTATTGTAAGTATGAGAAATTGGTTGTCCAACTCCAGCTGTACCTATAGTAATGTCTCGCTCGGTATTTCCCCAATCCCATGTGAAACGCGTATGTTGGGATGGATTAATAGATTGGTTTGTAAAGGTAAATGTATGGGGAACACACCCACTAGAACCTAATGTTGGAGGTAAAGCACTAGCGCCTGTTTTTCTATCGTTAATGACTTTACCGGTTATTGTTCTAGGAGGACAACCTGCTATAGTTTCAGTATACGCTACTGTAAAAGAGTCTAGGGTAGTAAAAGTGTGCGTGGCTATTATATTTCCAGCAAGAATAGCTCCTCCTGTAGTTATTCCAGACATATCTCCCCAGTTTATAGAGAAATTCTGAATGTTATGGTTTGAAACTAAATTTAAGGTGAAAGAAGAAGGTAAAGCAGGATTGTCTATGCAATTTACCCATCTAGGTGTACTTGAGGTTGTGGTAAGGCCTATATCGTACAATACAGGGTTTACACATTGAGCATGAAGATTTTGAAGGCTTATTGCAATAAAAAGTTGCAATACCCAGACTGTTATATATCGTCTGTTAAAAAATTTCCTCATACCCTGTTTTATCTTGTCTTACTCACAAATTAGGAATTTTACTATTCAAATCAAAATTATTAGCTGTCTTTTTTATAATTAAATATGGTAATATTTATATTTTATTATGTTTTTGTATTTTAAAGTGATTAACAATATAATAATATTGTATAGTTAAATTTCATACTTTTATTGTACAAAAAAATTAGATTTATTAACTAAGTTTACAAAATACTTCTCATAAGTAGTAATAGCAAGCTGAATACAAGAAAATATACTGAATTTTTTAAAATAGTATTGATATAGCTTCAAAATAAAAGTCCCCATTACAGTGTAACGAGGACTTTTATAAAAATATGATTTTATTTTAGAAATGAATTTTAGGCTACATTAAGTACTTTTTTGCTCAATTGGGCTTCATAGCCAAAACGTTTCAACATAGCATAATGTGATTTAAGAGCAGTAAGGAATGATCTGTTTTCAATATAAGGAACGCCACATTCCTTAGCAGTTTGTTTTACAATATCTGAAAGTGCTGGATAATGTACGTGACAAACTTTTGGGAAAAGATGATGCTCCACTTGTTGGTTTAGCCCGCCACAAAGAAAACTAGTTATAAAATCTTTAGTACCAAAATTTGCGGTAGTTTTCATTTGCATAACTGCCCAAGCCTCTTCGATATTTCCTTCGCTATTGGTAACCGGAAAGTCCGTGCCTTCCACTACGTGCGCCAATTGGAATACTAGACCTAGTACTAATCCATTCATTATATGCATCGTTACAAATCCAATAATAAATTGCCACCAAGTTATATCCATAACCATAAGAGGAGTTACAATAACGATCAGATAATACACAAATTTAAAAAAGAACAGATTGAAATATTCTGCAAAAGTATGTTTAGAATTATCAAAAGCACCGATTTGTTTTTGGAAGAATTTTTTATAATCTTTTCTTAATACCCAATTTATGCTTGCAAAGCCGTAAAGTAAGAAGCCATAAATATGTTGAAATTTCTGAATCTTAGTAATTTCATCTTCAGGAGATAAACGAATAAGTCCTGGTGCTACTTCAATATCTTCATCGTGATGAGGGATATTAGTAAAGGTATGGTGAATTTGATTATGGGTGATATTCCACACATAAGGACTACCTCCGATGAAATAAAAAGAATAATTTCCAATAATTTTATTTACCCATTTATTAGAAGAATAAGCTCCATGTATCGCATCATGAGAGACATTAAATCCTATAAAAGCATGGAAAGTACCCAACAATAAAGCCAATGCCCATTGTTGATAGATGTTGAATGGGCCAAATAAAATTAAGAAATATAAGGCGATAGATCCTCCAAGAAACAAGAAGGTTTTGAAATACATCAAACCGTTTGCATTTTTTGAAAGTTTATTTTTTGTGAAGTATTCGTCTACGCGAATTTTAACTGTTGCGAAAAATTCAGATTTATTTTTATCAATAAATCTTAATTTGTTACTAGTTGTTGACATTAAATAATTTATTTATTTTTCTTAAAACAAATATACAACAAAATTAGTTTCCTAATAATAAATGTTCTCTATCGTTTGATTTTTCTACGGTAAAATTCTGTCCATTATACTCTAAAACATACAAGCCTAAATTGTCATGATGAAAAGAATCCATAAGTCTAAGGTCTTGATGCAGAATACTTGACAATAATATTCTAATAGCTCTACCGTGCATGCAAATGAGGATTGTATCTTCTTCTTTTCTCGATAAAATGATGTTCATCACTATTTTTTGTTTTTCCTCTACATCAAGTGGACTTTCACCTCCATCTGGCTTAAAATCAAGCTCTCCCTCACGCCACCTTTTCACCATTCCCCAATAATAAGTATTGTCTCTGAAACTAACTTCCTTACCATCTTTATTTCCCCAATTTATTTCATTTAAACCTTCATACGCTTCATGAGGAATACCTTTATCAATAAATAATTGTACGGATTGGATACTTCTTTTTAGAATGGAAGTGTAAACTTTTTTAAAAGGGATATCTTTATAACCATTAAAAAACTTAGCTGCTTGGTCTATTCCTGTCTGATTTAAGTCTGAATCAACACCACTTCCTTGTACATATCCTTTTAAATTGAAATCGGTTTGACCGTGACGAATAAGGTATATTTTTTTGCTCTCCAAGATTTTTCTATTTTTGTACAGATTGATTACAAAAGTAATGATAAATACAGAAATAAAGATAAGTGAGCTCAATAAACTTTCTATTAATACGATTGGAGAGCAATTGGGCATTGAATTTACTGAAATTGGAAAGGACTCTATATCAGGGAAAATGCCTGTAGATCATCGCACCCACCAGCCCATGGGTCTATTGCATGGAGGAGCATCTGTAGTATTAGCAGAAACACTTGGTAGTGTTGGCTCTTATTTATTAGTTGATTCTACAAAACAGTATTGTGTAGGACTCGAGATAAATGCTAATCACGTAAAAGGAGTGAAACAGGGGTATGTTTATGGAACAGCTACCTTGCTTCATGGAGGAAAAAAAACACATATTTGGGATATAAAAATTACGAATGAAGAAAAGGAATTAGTTTGTATCAGCAGATTAACTATTGCCGTGTTAGATAAAAAATAAATGAAAAATACTCTATTGAAAGATTTTGAATTGATGCAGTATGCTGGTGAGGAGATAATTTTTGCACTTCTTTCTGCGGCATCTGAAATGAATTATTCCTATGCTTGTTGGAAATTACCAAAATCCCTTGAACTCAATATTCTTGTTGACTTTTCGGAAAATGTTACTAGAAAAAAAGCGCAGTTAGAAAAATCAGATAAAGGATTTATACTACAACATTTTCTTCAAAATAGTAATGAGGATACCCTTTTTTTAAATGCAGATATACTGTTTTCTACTACCAATAAAGAATTGAACGTTAACGATAATTCTGAAGATATAGAACGTAGAGAATTTTTTTTAAAAAGAGTAGTTTCATTACTAAAATCTGGAAACATAAACGTTAGTTTCCCTGTTTCTACTACTACTACTACTACTACTACAATTAATTCCGCTCAGAATTATATAGAATTGGTAAGTAAAGCCAAAGAAGCAATACAAGAAAACAGGTTTAAAAAAATTGTATTAGCGAGGACCAAATCAATCGAAACTGAAACGATAGGTTTAGAAATTGTAACAATTTTCAAAAATATAGTTGACGAATATCCCAATGCTTTAGTTTCCCTGGTATACACAAAAGAAACAGGAGCATGGCTTACGGCAACTCCTGAAATATTGACAAGTATTGATAAAAATGGAATTTTTAAAACGATTGCCCTTGCGGGTACACAGCTTTTGAAGGCAGAAGATACAATTACTAAAGCCGTTTGGACACAAAAAGAAATTGAAGAACAAGCACTGGTTAGTAGGTATATTATTAATTGTTTTAAAAAAATTCGTCTAAGAGAATACGAAGAGGAGGGACCAAGGACAATTCAATCAGGAAATCTATTACATCTTAGAACAGATTATAGTGTAAATACACAAGAAGTAAATTTTCCTGAACTTGGCACCGTAATGTTGGAATTACTCCATCCCACATCGGCTGTATGTGGTATGCCAAAAGAAGTAACGTTAGAGTTTATTAAAGAACACGAAGGATTAGATCGAAAATTATTTTCAGGTTATTTAGGACCTGTTAATATAAATTCGGAGTCGCATATTTTTGTTAATCTTCGTTGTGCAAATCTTTTTTCAGATAAAGTAGTGTTGTACGCTGGAGCAGGCGTTACTCAAGACTCAGAGCCTGAAAAAGAATATTTGGAAACTGAGTTGAAAATGGAAGCTGTAGGGCGATTTATAACAGGATTTAATAAACCATCCTAAAAACAATAGATTCGAATAATAAAAAACTATTATTTAACTTGGTTTACGGAATTGAATACTTAAATTCCGTAAATTAATTAGTATTACGTTACCTGTTTTTTAAAACCAAGGCATTTCTTATAAATGGAAAAGAATAACAAAAAAACAATTAATGCTTGGTGCATGTATGACTGGGCGAATTCGGTTTATTCACTTACGATTACTACAGCTATATTTCCTATTTATTTTGCAGCGGTCACAAAAAAAGCGGCAATTGGAGTTAATTCTGACAATCAATATATTGTTGATTTCCTTGGTTTTCAAATGCCTAATTCTGTTTTATACAGTTACTCTCTATCCATTGCTTTCCTTGCCATCGCATTAATAAACCCATTGCTAAGCGGTATAGCCGATTATAGTGGCAACAAAAAATCATTTATGAAATTTTTCGCATTTATGGGAGCCGCTTCCTGTTCTATGCTGTTTTTTTTTAGCAATGGAAACAGTACATTATGGATAGGGGTTTTCTTTTTTATGCTTGCTACAATAGGATATGCTGGAAGTCTGGTATTTTACAATGCTTACCTTCCTGAAATAGCAACTCCAGACCAATATGATAAAGTAAGTGCGAAAGGATTTTCTATGGGCTATATAGGTAGTGTGCTTTTGCTTGTTGTGAATATAGTAATGATTCAATTGCTGCCAAATGAAAATGGTGAAGCTGCTCGTTTATCCTTTTTAACTGTAGGTATATGGTGGTTTGTTTTTGCAACCTACACGTTCCTTAATTTGCCTTCAACAACTACAGTATTAAAAGAGAAAGATGGAGAAAATTATTTGGCAAAAGGCTACAAAGAAATAACCAAAGTATTCAAAGAAATAATTTCAGAAAAGAGAATTCGAAATTTTCTTATTGCCTTCTTTTTTTACAGCATGAGTTTTCAAACAATAATGTATTTGGCAAGTGTATTTGGAGCAATAGAGTTAAAGATAGAAGAAAATGGTCTCATTCTAACAGTTCTAATAATTCAACTAGTTGCAATTGCAGGAGCCTTTTTGTTTTCTATTACTTCTAGAAAATATGGTAATGTAATTACTCTTTTAATCGCACTATTCTTGTGTTTGATAATTTGTATTTCAGCCTACTTTGTAGCAACCGCCAATCAATTTTATGCACTGGCTTTTTTAGTAGGATTAATAATGGGAGGGATTCAAAGCTTATCTAGATCTACTTATTCCAAGTTACTACCTGAAACAAAAGATCACGCTTCTTACTTTAGTTTTTATGAATTAGTAGATAAGATAGGAACAGCATTAGGAACAGCAATATATGGCTTTATAACCATTCTTACGGGAAATATGAGAAATAGTATATTTGCCCTTTTTATCTTTTTTATTATTGGAATTTTATTTTTAAATACATTAAGAAAAATGAAATCGATTAATAAAATTTAAACGACCGAGTATTCATTACACCACCTTTGGGTTTGTTTTTATTCAATGCGTTAAGACGATCGTTTTGGTCGGCTTTGGATTTCTCAGCTGCTTTTTTATTTGCTTCCTTGTTCTTATCGTTTCTATCAATAATTTTCTTAGCCTCATTGGCATGATAGCCACGTTGACCTTCTTTTTCGTAAGAATTTAAATGATAAGCATTTCCTGCACAACCACATAGGAAACCAACACAAGCCGTAAAAATCAAAATCTTCTTCATTTTCCCAATAATCTTTCATTTTTATACGAAAGAGAGATGATTTTGTTGCCATTAGTCTTTTTGACTTTCCCAATTGGGTTGATAGATTTCGTAGATCTCTGATTTTACTTCAAACTTCTTTTTAAAACTGTCTTTTTCTAGTTCTGAAGGAAAAAGAATATGGTATTTATTTCCCGTTTTATAAAAATAAATTTTCCCTTTACTACTGTCCATTCCTTTCCAAAAAGGGTAATCCGAAGCCTCCATTATTTTTTCAGCAATCGACTCCTCTGTTTCTTTTTTAAATACTACAATTAAAGAACTCGTAACACGGATTTTTGGTAACTCGGGATTGGTAATTATGTTGGAGCGGCCTTCTGTTCCTGCACTGTACTCCCCTTTGTCATTTTGCAACGGCTCTATTTGTTCTTCAACTCTTAAAAGGCCACTTACCACTAGTCGTTTATTTAGCAAATTATCGGTCCATTCAGACAAGTTATCAATAAGGTACATAACATTCTGATCGTCGATGAGACATGCGCCAGCTTTTGCATTTTTAGCAATTCCGATATAGGCTTGTTTGGTTTGACTAGGCATAGAAGTGTTGTCACTTAAGTAATCTACCTTGTTTGGATTATCTTTAAAGGAGGCTATTGGAATTGTATTGGTTTTAGAATATGAGAAAGCATCTTCTTCTGTTTCAAATACTTTGTTTACCTCAATCAATTCTTTCCAATACGTTTTACCTTTCCACTCTACACCTATTACTTGTCTTTGTGGGGTGATTTTTTCATCGAAAGGTTTACAAATAGTAAGTAAAGCATATTTCCAAAGTGGAGGTGTTGTATTTCTATCCGGACGTTTGGATTTAACATTAACATCTATTTTATAAATAATCTGACAGGGTAAGTTGTTATTGTCCATAGATTTTTGTGCTTGCGTAACTAAGCTATGATAGAAAATAAAAGTAAAGTAGAATACGAATTTCATTTTGAAAGAGTCTCTGAAATTGGTTTGTGTTTTAGCCAAACGGAAACTGATAAAACGATAAAGCTAAGAACCCAAACAGGAGGGGCTATGTAGGGTTTAAATGTTCCCACATCTCGAAATAAGGAGAGGCTTGACAGTACTATCGTCAAAAAAGAAATTACTAAGTCTATTTTATTTGTTTTCTTAAAAATTAATACTTTAAAAAGAAGATACAAGATTATAACATTTGAACACCAAGAAATAAAAGATACTGGATTGTCTTCTATCAATAAGTATCCTAACATCAAACAGGTATATCCAGGAGTGTTCTCTCCATTCTCATCTCTATAGGCTGGCAAAACTAAGGCTATGCCATACGAAATTACCCAAAACAATAAGAAATAACTCCAAAATTTTCTATTCATATTCTTATAAATTAGTAATTGTTTTCTTATTTCTGCGATTCCACCATCTTTTTCCTACTAAAATTACTATCGTACAAATCAATAAAAATGGCCAAATTCGAATTAATCCTACAAAGAAGCCAAGCAAACCGTCCCAGCCATCAGAAATAGCTCTGCCTAATCTAGAAAAGAAACCGTTTTCAGGTTGTATTTCTCCAGATATAGTTTGATAAAGTTCTACTTGAATGGTACTGTATAAAACATTGTCGCTCAGGAACTTTAATCTTCCTTCTTTGGACTCAATTTCTTCTCTGATCTCCGCTATTTTCGACTCTACCGCTAAAATCTCATCGATACTTTTTGCTTGACGTAAAATCTCTTTATAACGTTGCTCTATATCTTTTTTAGTTTTAATCCTAGTTTCAGTGTCTACATATTCTTCTGTAACATCTTGAGAAGTTATATTTTTAGATTCTATATAAATAGATTCCTTCAATACTTCATTCAGTAAGTCTTCAAATTTCCCTGCAGGTACACGGATGCTTATGCTGTTATTTAGGCTACCATAATTGTTTGTTTGATTGGAAGCGGAAACATACGCACCGTATTTTTTAGACACTATTTCTATATTTTTACTACTATTTGTCAACTCTTTTACCTGAAATTTCACAGTAGCGTTTTTAATGATTTTCTTTTCTAATACAGCGCTAGCAGTATAATTTATGTTGTCTGCTGGACTTTTTATTTCAGGAGCAAGGTAGTTGAGTTGTTCTTGAGAGCCATCTTTGGTAGTAGCATCAGTTGCTGCAAAACTAACCATCTTAGAGCTTTCATTTTCATTTCCCCTCATGGCTTTAGCCTCTTCAGCCACATCAGAAACTGAATTTGAAGTTACGTTTTTTTTATCTTCCTCGTAGTTACTGGAGTCACCGCTCTCGCTACTACAAGAAAATAATAACACAAAAAATGCTACATATAAATAGTTGAAATACATATTGAAATAGGGTTTATTATTTAACTAAGGTACACTTAATTATGAATATATAAAATGAACAATCTGACAGTTAGAACTTAAGTAAAAAGTATAATTTTTAACTTACAGATTTTTTTGTCAACTTAACGGATACTAACCATAACCTAAATCCTTATGAATAAATTATTTGCTATTGATGGAAGTACACTTTACAGTATCAACCCTGAAAACGGAGACTATACAGAATTGACTGGTAGTTGGAACGATTCTAAAAAACTAGTGATCCATAAAAATGCTGTTTATG
This sequence comes from Cytophagales bacterium, assembly GCA_031416415.1. Taxonomy (GTDB): domain Bacteria; phylum Bacteroidota; class Bacteroidia; order Cytophagales; family Cytophagaceae; genus JANYCO01. The sequence continues at coordinate 8,781 of JANOTP010000152.1, forward strand.
TGCTCGATGGAAGTACAATCTACAAAGTAAATCCTGACGATGGAGGATATAGAGAACTTTGCAGCGGATGGAACAATACGAATTTGCTAACCTCGTCTGGAGATTCTTTGTATGCAATTGACAACAGTACGTTGTACAAAATTAATCCAGAGTCGGGAGAGTATGTCGAACTTAGTAGCAGTTGGAACAATACGAAATGTATTGGCTAAAAATTTCCATTTTTTAACAAAAAAATGAAACCTATTTAATAGATTTTCCTTCCCTTTTTAGTAACAAAAAGGGAAGGAAAATGAGTAGCGTATATTCACGTTGAAAATAGTAAGCTAATTGCTTTTAAAACAGTTATTTATGAGACAATTTTTTCTTTTCCACAACCCTTTTTTTTATTCCAAAATTGAGTAAAAATAGCTAACTTGCCTAGCTTTCTAAAAGACGTTCGTCTTGAGAGGCTAACCTTTTAACAAAATAGTAATTACTTACAATAATGGCTGAAGAAGAAAACCCAAATAGAATGGGTAATATTATTCCAATTAACATTGAAGATGAAATGCGCGGTGCTTACATAGATTATTCTATGTCGGTAATTATTTCTCGTGCGCTTCCTGATGTAAGAGATGGATTGAAACCTGTACACAGACGAGTACTTTTTGGAATGTCTGAGCTAGGGGTAAACTGGAACAAGGCTCATAAGAAATCTGCGCGTATCGTAGGAGAGGTATTGGGTAAGTATCACCCACACGGTGATGCTTCTGTTTATGATACTATGGTGCGTATGGCCCAAGACTGGTCGCTACGTTATCCTTTAGTAGACGGTCAAGGTAACTTTGGTTCTATAGATGGTGATTCACCAGCTGCAATGCGTTATACAGAAGCACGTTTGAAAAGACTTGCAGAAGAACTCCTTGCTGATATAAATAAAAACACGGTTGATTTTCAACCCAACTACGATGATTCTCAAGAAGAACCTACCGTACTTCCTGGCAAATTTCCTAATCTACTTGTAAACGGTACTACCGGTATTGCAGTAGGTATGGCAACCAATATGGCTCCCCACAATTTGAGAGAAGTGATAGACGGAACAGTTGCTTATATTGACAATCATGATATTACCATTGAAGAGTTGATGGTATTTGTAAAAGGTCCTGACTTTCCTACAGGTTCTACTATTTATGGTGTGTCAGGTATCAAATCTGCTTTGGAAACGGGTAGGGGACGTATTGTTCAAAGAGCGGTTGCGCGATTTGAAACACTTCCTTCCGGAAGAGAGCAAATCATCGTTACCGAAATTCCATACATGGTCAACAAGGCCAATATGATCGAAAGAACGGCAGATTTGGTAAATGAGAAAAAAATCGAAGGTATTACTGCCATAAGAGATGAATCAGATCGTGATGGTATGAGAATCGTTTATGATCTTCGTAAAGATGCTTTACCCCAAATTGTATTAAATAATCTTTATAAATATACTGCTCTTCAGACTTCATTTGGTGTAAACAATGTAGCCCTTGTAAAAGGTAGACCAGTTACACTCAACCTAAAAGACTTGATTGTTTATTTTGTTGAACACCGTCATGAAGTTGTAACAAGAAGAACTCAATACGAATTAGAAGAAGCCGAAAAACGTGCTCATATTTTACAAGGGTATCTTATTGCACTTGATAATTTAGATGCAGTAATTAAACTTATTCGCGAATCCAGAGATCCAGAAGTTGCAAAAGCTGGATTGATTACTGAATTCGGAATGTCAGAAATACAAGCTAAAGCTGTTCTTGAATTAAGACTTCAACGTCTAACAGGAATGGAACGCGAGAAAATCGTGAAAGAGTTTGAAGAGATCATGGCATTTATCAACGACTTGAAAGATATTCTTGCAAGTAAAGAAAGAAGAATGCAAATCATCAAAGACGAACTTGCTGAAATCAGAGAACGATACGGAGACGATAGAAGAACACAAATCGTTCACTCTAGCGATGACATAGATATCGAAGATATTATTGCGGATGACGAAATGCTGATTACGATTTCGCACGAAGGATATATCAAACGTACAGCACTTGTTGAATACAGAACTCAAAACAGGGGAGGAGTTGGATCTAAAGGAGTTATATCTAAAGACGACGACTTTACAGAACATTTATTTGTAGCAACTGCACACAATTCCTTATTGATTTTCACTGAATCAGGAAAAGTATTCTGGTTAAAAGTTTACGAGATTCCAGAAGGAGGCAAAGTTTCTAAAGGACGTGCGCTTCAGAATTTGATTCAAATTGACCCAAGCGATAAAGTTAGAGCGGTTATTAATGTGAAATCATTGAACGATCAGGATTACATCAATAATAACTTCCTGATTATGTGTACTGAAAAAGGTACTATCAAGAAAACTACTCTTGAAGCTTATTCTCGTCCGCGTACAAATGGTATCAACGCAATCACGATTCATGAAGGAGACAAATTACTTGATGTTCGTTTAACTTCAGGAAGTGATGAAATAATTATAGCACTTAGAAGCGGACGTTCTATCCGTTTCAACGAAAGCAAAGTTAGACCAATGGGTCGTACTGCAGCTGGAGTAAAAGGAGTGACCCTTGCCGGACCAGAAGATAGAGTGGTTGGATTGGTTTGCGTTAAAGACAAAGAAACAACCTTAATGGTAATCTCTGAAAAAGGCTATGGCAAACGTACCTATTTAGTAGATCCAGAAGATGGAACTGATGTTTACCGTGTTACCAATAGAGGTGGCAAAGGTGTTACTACGTTAAAAGTAACTGAAAAAACTGGTCACCTAGTTACAATTCATGATGTAACGGACAACAATGAGATTATGATCATTACCAAATCTGGATTAACGATCCGTATGGCAGTGGCAGATCTTAGAGTAATAGGACGTGTAAGTCAAGGCGTTAGATTGATAAGATTGAACGATGGAGATGAAATCACTTCTGTTGCAAAAATCGATAAAATTGAAGGCGCTGAAGAAGAAGTAGAGCTTGCAAAACCACTTGATGAATTGCCTGAAGATCTAGGAGAATTAGAACCAGATGCTGAAGACGAGATAGAAGAAGAAGGTGATGCTGAAGGTGAAACAGAAGAAGGAGACGAAGAACCTCCTGTGACCGAATAAATTGAAAAATCAAAAAAGCACAGCCCTTATAAGTTGTGCTTTTTTGATATAAGTTGTTAGTATGAAATTCTTAGAAAAGTTATTTGTCGTTTGTGCTATCATTGGCCTATTCCTACGTGTAATGATGTGGGACTGGGGAGAATTGTTTTTAACAGTCTCGTTACCATCCTTAGCTATTCTATACCTACTTACAAGTTGGTCCATATTTAAACATAAAGAGGATGGGCAACATCTTTTTTTATCCCTTTTTACGGGATTTGCTTTTTCTGCTGTTTTTGTAGGCATGCTTATGAAGCTAATGATTTGGAGAGGCGGCAATATTTTTCTACTAAGTGGTCTCGGTATGATGTTGGTTTTCAAGATTTTTGGTTTAATACTTGAAAAGAAACTAGCAGAAGAAATGGATAGTTATTTTAGAAAATTGTTTCTTCGGTATTATATTATTGCTGGTATATCCGTTCTTCTTCTTTGTACACCCTATAAATTCATTGTTTCTATTTACCATAGAAATGACCCAGAATATATAAGCTTATTTATAAAGTACTTCGAAGAACCTAAAAATAAAAAATACAAGAGTGATTTTTTGAAGCATAGACGCAAGATTTTTAAAGAAAAACTTAAAAATGATGAAAAACATCAACATCATACCCATAAAGATCAATAGAGCACAATTTTTGTGTGAAATTTAAAACATAACTAGTATAACCTTTTCATAAACATGAAATCAAAATCTTTTTTAATAGCCTTCTTCACTGTTGTTTGTTTTAACAGTGTAAATGCTCAAAATTCAGCAGTTACCAATGCTATTTTATACCAAAGAGACGGTAATCTTTTAAAGGCAAAACAAAGTATAGATCCTGCTTGCGACAATGAAAAAACCAAACTTCAGGCTAAAACTTGGTACTATAAAGGTTTAATTTACAGCGATATATACAAATCAGATAAAGTAGAGGTTAAAGAACAAGCACCAGATGCTTTAAAGACTTCTACTGAGGCATTACTTAAGTCAAAACAGCTTGAAAATAATGTAAGTGGAGAATATTCAAAGCTCGCAGAAAGCCAGTTACAAGAGAATTGGGTTAACTTAATCAATCGTGGAATAGCCTATTTTCAGACCCAAAAATACCAAGATGCTCTTGATATGTATTTGTTGGCACAAAAAATCAATCCATCGGATACTACAGCTTATGTTTATGGTGCGTATGCTGCAGAAGGTGTAAAAAATGATGAGCTAGTACTACAATTTTCAGTTAAACTATTGTCAATGAACTATAAAAGTCTATACGTTTACACTAACGTTATAGCTGCAGCTATTAAACTAAATGATTATCAGAAAGCTACAGAATATTGTCAGAAAGCCTTAGTAGACTTTCCTCAAGAAAAAGCTTTATTAGGGATTAGAACTACTGTATTTAAAGATGGAGGTAAAGTCGACGAAGGGATCGAAATCCTCAAAAATGAGCTTAAATCAAAGTCTTATGATGTAGATTTGCTTACTAATCTAGCTGATCTCTATGCATTTAAGAAATATAATGATAAAGCAATGGAAGTCTATACCAAGATTATAGCCATAGAACCACACAACTATGTTGCAAATTTTAACGCAGCAGTTTTTAATTTCCAAAAAGGAAATGATCTTGCAAAAGCTGGGGATACTTTGGGTGCAAATACACTCTACAAAAAAGCGCTTGACAATGCTAAAAGAGCGAAAGCTTTGGCTTCTGAGGATGAAGATTTAGAATCCTTAAATAAGTTAATTGCCGAGTTGAATTCATATATAAAATAATTTAAACATTAGGATCTGTTCTATGTATATAGGAGTAGAAAAATTATCAATAAAGTGGGGGAATCTAACTAGTCTAGTTTAATAGCCAGTGGGTCAGCTATTTTCTATTTAACATAATATAAATTATATAACATAAATATACATTTAATTACCCACTAATACTAACTATCCCTACAGAAGTTTTACTTCAAATGTATCAGTTTTCAGTTACTTCTAATTCGATTTCTCAAGGTATTTTAGCTTTTATTTTTTGTTTAATGCTAGTTTTTAGGGTTAATTTATACTGAGTTTTTTAGATAAAAATTCAGGTCATTTGAATGAGAATTACTCACATTTTTAATTTAATTAGACGTCGATATTCTAGGATAAATTTAGGTCAGATTCCCAAACTTCAACTCTAAATCATAGCTTTTTTTAGGATTATTTTGAGCAAACTTTAATAAAAAACTACTAAAAAAACAAAGATTTGAGAAGTCTTTTAGCTGAAATCAGATCAAAATTTTATAAGAATTGGTCCTTTTTCATGAGTAAGATTTAATCAATAAACCAAGATATGCCGAGAAATACGATAGATTTGTTTGTTACTTGTATAAGATCTATCTTCGTTTACCGTGGAAAAAACATACTTAAACGATTCGAAATACAAAGCTGCGCAAGTCGTATCTGAAACGGTGGAAATTCATTTTGCACAGCATTTGGCTAGCGCAAAAGAAAAAGGCGAAAAAAATCTTGCCCCAGAACCAACTGCCCAGATCATAGAATCGCTCCTAGATGCGGCTTTTTGGGCCAGTTTGCGTCGCGAAGAAGGTCAATCGCCTAGAATTTCGATTGCTTATCTTCCTCCACAAACCGCCGATCAATGTTTGTTACTTGCTCATACACTTCCTTTAAATCCCGATACACTTACAAAATTATCCCCTGGTCTTGAACGACCTGGAGTATATTTAGGGGTATGGCAGGAAAATGAAAAGCTTTTTATTTGGGGTACCACCCTTCGTATTCCAGATTTATGCTTCGTGGTAGACGTTTCAGAACCAGCTTTATTAGTTATAAAACACAAAAGACCCAATGGATTTGGTAAATACAGTAACGTAGCCGTCCTTGCTGGCGATCAAATAAAAATTATTGACGAAGATAATTCTACCGTTCCCCAATGTCGTGGCTTTATTAAATCGTTGTTAGGGTACACAAATTCAGCCTTTTGGACTCATTCCATGAATCTATTGGTACAGCTAGGTGTTTCTATGCGTGCGCACAAACGTGGTGGCACTTTGCTCATAGTGCCTGAGTCTTCAGAGGAATGGCGCAAGTCCATTATCCATCCCATAAAATATGCAATATCACCCTCCTATTCAGGTCTTGCTTCGCTAATGCAAAGAGAAAACACCGAACGAAACCAAACACTTTGGCAAACTTCCTTGCGCAACGAATTGGACAGTCTTGCCGGACTTACTGCTGTAGACGGTGCAACCATTATTAGTGACCAATTTGCCTTACTGGCTTTTGGTGCAAAAATCGGTCGGTTAGACGGAAATGCTAGAGTAGAACAACTCTTCATGCACGAACCGATTATTGGAAGCAAACCTATTATTACAAATCCTGCACAAAGCGGTGATACCCGACATCTTTCTGCCGCACAGTTTGTAAACGATCAGCGTGATGCCATGGCATTAGTTGCTTCTCAAGATGGCCATTTTACTATTTTTACTTGGTTTCCAGAAAGAGAAATGGTCCAAGCCTATAGAATTGACGCCTTGTTATTATAGAAATTTACGATGCTAAATCCGCTAGATCACTTTTATAATCAAAAAGAAGAACCTCTAAAAAGTTGTTTGCAATTTTTACGTGATTATTTTCTAAAGCTAGATCCAAATATTACCGAATCCTTAAAATATGGAATGCCCTTTTTTTGTTACAAGGGAAAAATGTTTTGCTATCTATGGGTGCATAAAAAATTGCTCTTACCCTATATCGGAATTGTTGAAGGAGCAAAAATAAACCATCCCGATTTGATTCAAGAAAAAAGAGCGAGGATGAAAATACTGTTACTCGATCCGAATAAAGATCTTCCTATGAAGAAAATTAACAGCATTATGAAAGAGGTTTTGAAGCTTTATACTACTACTAGAAAAAAATGAATACCCCAACCCTACTAACTGGAATTGTATTATGCGGAGGCAAAAGCTCTCGCATGGGTACAGACAAAGGACTTCTTCAAAAAGATGGAAAAACCTGGACGGAACTAGCTTATGATAAACTTACAACGCTAGGATTGCCTGTGAAATTATCGGTAAACGAACATCAGTTAGAAACGTACTCCAAGTTATTCGATCCAGCTCTTTTTATAAAAGACCAAATCAGTCTTCATGGTCCATTAGCAGGATTGTTAACTGCCCATAGCCAAGCTGTAGACTCAGATTTATTGCTGTTAGCTTGTGACATCACAGATATTTCTATCCCCACCATTCAAGAATTAATAAACGCGTACCAAGAATTAAAAAACGAATATGATTTTTTTGTTTTTCAACAACAAGGCGAATGGGAACCTTTACTTGGGATATACACTAGTGGTGGTTTAAAGAAAATTTATACTCTTTACGAACAAGGAGACCTAAAGAAAAACAGTATGAAAAACATGCTAGAAATTAGCAATACATTTTCGATCTCTTTATCAGAAGAACAGAAAAAAGAATTTAGAAATTATAATGAAATAAAGGATTTGGGTAATGGCTGACAAACTTAATAGTTCTACTATCCTATTTTTCTGCTGCCTTGTTTATAATTAAAAAAATAATCCAAACTTTTAAGAATATATTTCCAAAAAATTGCCTGTAATTTTATGATAACAATTATTTCAAAAAGACATAAGTACAAGTTTTATCTTACAATAATATTTGCAGGGCTATTTTTCTTTGCGTTAGGAATAATGTTAATGTCTATTTTCTTACTATCATTTAATAGTGGGGAAAGACAACCAAAAATTTATGGTTTTCTAATTTTCAGTTTGGTGTTTTTTTATATGGCATTTTATTCTATTTATAAATATTATAAAAACGCACCAATTATTAGTTTGGACAAGCAATATATTTCCTTTGGAAAACAAACTTTTTCTTGGAGTGATTTACAAGAAATTAAATTAACTGGAAGATTCAACTTTCCCCACATAATCTTCTCTGTTATGATGGAGGCTTGTTTAATTCAATTCAAGGACGGAACAATAAAATATATTTTTGATGACATGTACGAGAATTCTTGGGAAATAAAATCCTTTCTAAAAAATGTAATTATTGATAAAGGACAATTTAAATCTCTTGAAATTTTTGAAATAAATGAAGCTGATATTCAATATGAAGAATTTAATACCTTCAGGGGAAATCCATTTACCTCATTAAGAGTTATATCATTATCGGGGTTTTTTGGTTCCATTTTTGGTTCTATTTTATTCACAGAGTTATTAAAGGGCAAAATTCCACCACTCAGCGTTTTTGTTTTTTTAGGAATTATTGGAACATTTTTAGCTTTAGTATGTTCTTATTCAATGCACTATTTTAAATGTTCTGACAATTATTTTATTGTAAAAAATCATAATTTTATCTGGAAAACTAAAATGTATAGACTTAAGGATATTAAAGAAATCGTATTTGAAACACAAGGAAAACAGCCAAACTGTTTAAGAGTGATTACAAAGGATTTTAAAACTAAACTTTATCTAGCCTGCACATTAAGAGACAAAAATTGGCTTTCACTTAAGGACAAGCTCACGCAAAATAAAATAAAAGTAAGAAATG
>JANOTP010000153.1:0-3427 GCA_031416415.1 Cytophagales bacterium
CTTGGCTTCTGCACATCTTAACTTATGTTCTGCCACAACATGTTCTACAGTAGTACTTTTATCAATTGCAGGACTTAAGGTAAGGGTATAAATACTTTTCATAATTTAGTAATAAGTTAAACAAAACTAATCATTTTAACAAATAATAAAACAATCGACTGGATCTTAAACTTATTCAACTTTTAAAGTTAAATTGAACATTAACATATAGATCATTTTGTATAGTTAGTAAAAAAAACAATACTATGACAACGATCATTATTAAGTTTAAATTTTTCTTTCACTTTTGTATTCTAATTGAATAAGTAAAGTCGCTACATATGAAAATAAAATTCTTTAGTTCACGTCCTTATGAAGAAGATTATCTTATTAAAGCTAATTTAACTAAACATGAAATTAGCTTTGAAACAGCCTCACTCTCTACACAAACCGTTGATTCAACAATTGGCTTCGAAGCAATATCAGCTTTCACTAACGACGATTTATCTGCCGATATACTGAAAAAACTAAAAGAAAATGGTGTCAACTATATTGCCTTAAGATCTACAGGGTACGATCATATTGATCTAAAATATGCCGCTGAAAATGGCATAAAAGTAGCGAACGTTCCAGAATACTCTCCTTATTCAGTGGCAGAACATGCTGTCACTATGATGCTAACGCTTAATAGAAAAATAATTCAAACAGATCAACAAGTAAAAAAATATAATTTTACGCTAAACAATCTTATAGGTTTTGACATGAATAACAAAACCGTTGGAATTGTTGGCATGGGAAAAATAGGTCAAGTAATAGCTAAAATTTTAAATGGATTTGGTTGTAAAATACTAGCATTCGACATAGATCCAAAATCTCATTTAACAGAAAATTACAATGTGACTTACTGTAGTAAAAAAGAATTATTTGAAAAATCTGATATTATTACATTAAACTGCCCACTCACAGAAGATACGCATTATACCATCAATAAAGAAAGTCTAACAACAATGAAAAATGGTGTAATGATTATAAACTGTGGTAGAGGAGGATTGATAAATACATCAGATGCATTAGACGGATTAAAAATAGGTAAGATAGGGTATCTCGGACTTGATGTATATGAAAAAGAAAAGGGTCTCTTTTTCTACGATCATTCACAAAATGAATTAAAAGATACAATTTTATTAGAGTTAATGAATTTTAAAAATGTACTTATTACTCCTCACCAGGCTTTTCTGACATCAACGGCATTAAAAAATATTGCAGATACCACCTTCTATAATATTGATTGTTTTGCACAAGATAAAATAAGTGAGAATGAATTGACATGAAAATTATTTTTGATTAAATTAACTTTATACGAATAGCCCAGATAAATTCATCATTTAACTAAGATATATACCCATATGAAAAAGATATTATGTTTAACTGATTTTTCAGAAAATGCTTATAATGGAATATTATACGCAAATGAATTGGCTAAAAAACTTTCGGCCAATTTAATTTTAATGCATACTTATCAATTAGATGTTGATCCATTAAGTGAAGGGTCAACGCTTCCTTCACTTATTGCACATAGTGATACCGAATCAAGAGATAAACTTTCCGCTATTTGCATGGATCTAAAAAGAGAGGATAAATATAGTACTACCAGTTATGAATACTTAATAAGAGAGGGAGGCGTAAGTAAAAACTTAAATAAAACTATTGTAGAACAAGGAATCGAATTAGTTGTCTTTTCAATTGAAGGCGACTTGAGTCCAAATGATAGTTATTATGGAAGTATTGTTTCGCAATTGGTACAAACTACCAAATGCTCAATCATTGCTGTACCAAAAGGTATAAAGTTCAAAAAAATAGAAAATATAGTATACGCTTTTGACATTGAAAACCAAAATACATTCGAAAAAGATATACTGTATTTTACAAAATTAGTGAATGCAAAATTAAATATCTTAAGCTATCTAAGCGAAGAAGATGAAAAAAAAGTAGAACAAATTTATGCTAAATTCGGACAACTAAAGCAGGACTCTGGCTATACAAATATTCAATTAGATATAAAATCCTCAGAAAATATATTGAGCTCTCTTAGTGAATATATCGTAGACAGAAACGCAGACTTGGTAGTTTTAGAAAATAATAAAAGAACGCTGTATAAACGTTTTTTAGAAGGGAGTTTTACTAGAGATTTCATATTTCTCTCAAAAATACCTGTATTAGTTATTCGTAGTAATGAAGAATAATCATTCTTTAACCTAATGACAACAGTAGTATATAAAAAGACTAAATTTAATTTGTTTTTAGATTAAATTTAGTCTTTTATTTAGAGTATTCTTATTCGTACCACTGTGTAAAATCGTACAGCTCTGATTACAAAATATCAGTTAAATTTTTACAATTTTAAATACACTGGTATAGCTATCAGATAGTATTCGCAACTGATATACACCTGAAGCCAACCCCTGTCCTATTGTGATTTGAGTTATTGCATCTACAGTAGTATGTGTAGTAATGATAACACCATTAATATCCATCAATTCAACAGTAGCATTCGGAATATTTTGTATTAACAAAGTTGTATAATTTTCAAAAGGATTAGGAGAAACGGAGCAAAAAGGAATTCCATTATTACTAATAACAATCATTTCTGTTCTATCTACAACGCCATCTAAATCATACTGAGCAAGGCGATAGAAATTATTTCCTATTGAAGGATCTTCATCCATAAAAGAATAATGACTAATTCCACTAAAATCGCCTAAGCCTTTTATCTTTCCAATAACATTAAAATCTTTTCCACTCAATGAACGCTCTATATCAAAATAACTATTATTTTTTTCAGAAGCAGTAAGCCAAGTTAATAGATTCCCCTCGTTAGTATTTTTTCCTGAGAAGCTAATAAGTTCTACCGGTAGTGCTCCTACCGAAACGGTTACAATAGAAGACGATCCTGTAATACCTCCGTTGTCTGTTGCTATAGCTGTAACAGTATAATCTTGCACTATTGTAGGAGTCCACGAAGCCATATAATTGGGTCCAGCACCTCCCGTTACCGTTGCTACGGTAACACCATCAGAAACTCTTTTAATTATATAAGACATTGAAACAATTGTTCCATCATCTGTAGCAGTTGAAGACAAGGCTAAAGCTGTATTTACAACTTGAGAAACAGGCCCAGGAGGAGCTGGGGAAGTAAGCGTCACAACTGGATTACAATTTACAGTAGCGGTAATCTGTGTCCTTCCACAAGCAGAAACTATAGGAGCTGAAATTCTCCAATCAAACATAGTTCCATAATGAACGGTAGCTCCAGTAAAACCAAAACCAAAATTACGATAAGTGTTAGCATCTACTGTAAAAACTCCGGGTACCGTGCTTGCAGTAAAGGGTGCAGCAGTACTATTTAACATATATAAACCAGTGGTAGCAACAGGAGCATGAACTCCTA
>JANOTP010000154.1:0-11416 GCA_031416415.1 Cytophagales bacterium
CAACCGGCAAAGGATACCGACACCTATAATGTAACATTAAACAATTAGGTTTTATCATCCAGCCCCGGTTTCTCTAGAAATCGGGGCTTTTTGTTTTATTATGGAAAAACAAACTTCAATGAATCTAATTAAAAACTATAACTAATCGATTGATAACGTTAATTAAAATGAAAGGAGGCCACAAATGAAAACGTTGGTATTAAATGGAGCAGAGATTCTTGCATTGGGATTCCCACAAGGAAAAGTAATTGGTACTGTTATTAGAATCATTTCCGAAAATTACACTGCAGAACAAAAGGAATATGTAATGAATCTCCTGAGAGCAATAATCAAACATCCTCTAAAATTCAAAAACCATGAATTTTGTGGTGAAATTATAGTTGAATTAAAAGGTGAGGCTATTTATAAAAAAGAAAGAATGGGTCAAATTGCACCTGTAATTAATGAGGGGATTACTTATGGAACACCTGCTTATTATTTATAACTAGTAATGATCCCATACAATAATGGTTGACTATTAAGACATTAATACTTAAGGTCAACCTTATTTATATTTTAAATAGATTTATTGTCATAAATAAAACTTCTCAAAATCCTATACGTATAACATACAATATCTAATTACAACATCAAGCTAAATTTTTAACCAATGAAGAAAATATTATTTCATTTTTCAGTGATTACGATTATTGTATCTTGTTTTTTTCAAAATAGTAATGCGACAATATACACAGTAAATTCACTAACTGATGCAGGAACTGGAGCGGGTACTTCAGGAGATCTTCGTTATTGCATCAATACTGCCAATGCAGATGGCTCCGCAGGGCCTCACCAAATTAATTTTGGAATTGCCGGAGCAGGACCTCACTCCATAACACTTACGGGAGGTAGTTTTACAATAATCAGAGATATGATTATCGACGCTACTACTCAACTGGGTTATCTTCCTGGAGCACCGACACCAATGATTGAATTAAAAGGATCTCCTAGTCAAGCTTTCGTTATTAATAGTGGTATAGCAGCAACAGGTACTACATTAAAAGGATTTATAATAAACACCTGTAACGCACAAGGAATTCTTATTCAATCACCAAATAATAAAATCAAAGGTTGTTATATTGGTACTACTATCGCCGGCACAGCTGCCGCTCCTAATCTCGCATCTGCTATCTTATTTAACGGTTGTTGCGGATTTAATGCAGGTGGCAATATTATTGGTGGAATTACAATTAACGATAGAAATATCATCTCAGGAAATACTACAGCTCATGCGATAGAATCCAATACAAGCTCTAACAATTGTATAATAGGTAATTATATCGGACTTAATGTAACTGGAACAGCTACCCTACCTAATTCTTTTCATGGTGTAAACATGTATGGAGGCGCTACTAACAATAAAGTAGGAGGAATAACTTCTGACTCTTCAAATGTTATTTCAGGCAACGGTCAAGATGGCGTGAATTTTAGTAATATTTCTAATTCAAGAATAGTAGGAAACTTAATTGGAACTGCTTCAAATGGTAACACTGATTTTGGCAATAACAATCATGGAATTATTGTTGGAGCCAACAGCAGCTCCATATACATTTTTGGGAATACAGTATCAGGAAACAATGCCATAGGAATTAATGCAGTAGGGAATGGAATTGGAATTGTAGTAAAGAAAAATTACATAGGCACTTCTTCTGACGGACTAATAGCTATTGGAAATGGCGTACATGGTATTCAAGTACAAGGATCTACTGGTGGAATTGTGATCGGTGGAAATAGATTAACGGAAGGAAATATAATTTCAAATAGTGGTGTGCATGGCATTAATCTCGACCCAGGTGCCGATGGCTCTATTATTAAAGGAAATATTATTGGAAGCGATATAAATGGAACAGCATTATTCGGAAATGGCATTATAGGATTTGTTGCAAAAAGTAATAATCTAATCATAGGAGAAACTTTTAATAACGAAGGAAATATTATTGTTGATTCAAAACATGCAACAGTAGGCTGCGGTTTACTTTTAGCAAATGCCAGCAATTGTATTGTAAAAGGAAATCTCATAGGGGTAGGACTTATTAATACTTCTATTCCAAATCATGCTGAAGGAATTAATATTTCAGTAGAAGATATTGGACAGTTTGCTTCTAACAATAGAATTGAATACAATACCATTGCTAATAATCTCGGGCATGGCATAAACGTTGGAGATGCACTTCCTATTGTGGAACTTGGTGCTGGAGGAACAGTATCGACAAACGATGAATTTGGCAACCTAATTGTGCGAAATACTATTTATTGCAATGCCCTAAAAGGTATTTCATTGAATAAAACTGCTGTAGCATCTGACAGGGGCAATACAGACAAATCAACACCAGTAGTAAACACGGGTACTTCAACCTCTACCTTTACAAATGGCACTGCTTCGCCAAACGATAGTATTCACATATATGTAATGTCAATTTGTTCTAACTGCACTACAAACCCTCAAGGTAGAACGTATGTAGCAGGAGTGAAAGCAGATGGCGCTGGTCTATGGAATTATACTTCTGGATCTACTTTCGGAGGAGACATTACCGTTACAGCTACTGATGTCAGCAACAACACTTCTGAATTTTCAACCTGCTTCATTTTACCTGTCAATCTTTTATCCTTTACAGCAAGTGTCATAAATAATAATGAAATAGTAATTGAATGGTCTACCGTTTCTGAAATAAATAATGACAAGTTTCAAGTTGAAAGATCATTAGATGGAATAAATTTTATAACAATTGGATATGTAAATGGCTCAGGAAACTCTTCTGAACTCCAAAATTATTCCTTACTTGATCTTGATGCTCAAGGAGAAACAATTTATTATCGTCTTAAACAAATTGATTATAACAGCAATTATGAGTATAGCCCTATTATATCAGTTAAACTTAAAACTACTCAAACATTACTAGTCTATCCAAATCCTGCATCAAAAGAATTGTTCATTGAATTATCAGAAAAATTAGATACACCTTATACTTTTTCTCTAATTGACGTTTTAGGTATAACTGTAAAAGAGTTGACAATCAACAGTAATGAACTTATAAATTTAGAAATAGGTAATATTTCTGAAGGACAGTATTTCTTACGAATAACTAATGGACGTGATTTTTTTAAAGAAAAAATAATAATTAGCAAGTAATAATCCTTACTATTTTCTAGAATTAAATGCCTTGATTGTATACTCATAGAAGTAGCTATTAATTATAGACCAAAAGTTTTTATTAATCATTTTTTAAAAATTAGTAAGATTAATTCTAACTTAATAATTGTGTACAAGATGTATAAACAAGGCATACAATAGTTGAAGAACCTATTAAAATCATAAAAAAAACTACTTTTCTACAATTTTAAAGAGCTAAAAGATTGTTTCTAAAACGATAATTTCACAATCCGATAAGTATAATATATGCTTAAAAAGCTAATATTATCTATTTTTTGCAGTCACCTCTACCCTATTCTTCTTATCTATTAAGAACAAAGCGTAAACAAATTAAAAAAATCAGATATGAACTTACTAAAGAAGTTATTGCTATTTGCAGGTATACTTTTTAAAACCACAAACCTATATTCAACTGCGTTTTCTGTAACTAGCTTAAGTGATGCCTTAATAGCAGGAACGTTAAGAACTGCCATCACTACTGCTAACGGAAGCGCTGGCCCACATACTATTACATTTAATATTACAGGAACAGTTCTACTTACAAGCAGCTTACCCTCAATTGTCCAAAATATTTCTATCACAAATGCTGCTGCTCTGGGCACTGTGATAATTGATGCTGGAAACACAGGTTTAATACCACAACATTTTCAATTTAATGCAGCGGCTTGCGCTGGTTCAGTGGTTGAAAAACTAGTATTAAATAATGGAGGAATGGGTGCCGCTATTCATTTACAAAGTCCAGCTGTATCAATAACTGTTCAAAATTGTAGAATTGGAACAAACGCAGCGGGTACTGCTGCTGTTCGTCAAATATCAGGCATACAAATTTCCGGTGCTGCAAATGGCAATCATACCATTTCCAACAACCTAATAGCTGGAACGGTAAGCGAAGCACTTTTAATTTCAAACTCTATTAATAATACCATTATTAATAATTATATGGGACTTGATGCTACTGGAACAAATGCAATACCCATGGGTAGAGGAATAATAATGAATAATTCTGCAAACTATAATTTAATTGACAAAAATGTAATTAGTGCAAGCGGTAATGCAGGAATTGAACTTAATAGAAGTAGTCATAATACTATTACTGGAAATTATATCGGAACAGATAAAACAGGACTACTGCCTCGAGGAAATGCTTGGGATGCCATTGGTCTAGTAGACGGAAGTAATTACAATATGATAGGCGGAACAACTGTGGCAAAAAGAAATGTTTGTTGTGCCGGAACGTCAGGAATTGCAAGTGGTATTGCCATCAAAAGTGGTGGGGGGGCAGGCTTAACTAGTTCATTTAATACAGTTATAAATAATTATTGCGGAGTTGGGGCCGACGGTACTACAGCAATGGGCAATGCAAATTTTGGAATATATATTGGATATGATAATGGGTCTCAAAATATAATTGGCAAACCAGGTTTGGGCAATGTGGTAGCCTTCAACCTGAGTGGAGCAATAATACTTGAAAATTCAGGTACACAAAATAATTCTATTCGAGGTAATTCTATTTACTGTAATGGGCCTGGCTCAGGTGCTGCGGCGGCAAATATTGGAATTTCACTTAGATCATCCTCTAATGCTTCTGTGGTTGCGCCTACAATAAATGCCGCTTCTAATTCAGGTAATATTTATGGCTCAGGGTTGGCCTCTGGAGATACAGTAGATATTTATTATACGGATGCTTGTAGAGGTTGTACTTATCCAAATGGGAAAACATACATAGCTACAGTATTTGCAAATGGGTCTGGCAACTGGAGTTATACCGGAGGAATTACAGTGGGCTCAACAGTAACGGCAACAGTAACAAAATTTAACGGCGCTACTATAGCAGGGAATACTTCTGAATTTAGTCCCTGTTCTCCAATTATTACGTTACCCGTATCTTTAATTTCTTTTAAAGCTCTAAATAGTCAACAAGGAGTAATGTTGACTTGGGAAACCGCTGATGAAAAAAATAACGACTACTTTCTTTTAGAAAAAAGCACTGATGGTATTCATTTTGAAACGATTGGAAAAATAGATGGAAATGGCACTAGTATTTCTCTTTCCAACTATTCTTATATAGATCAATCTGCTGGAACAGGTTTAATTTATTATCGTTTAAAGCAAGTAGACTTTGATGGTGTTTTCGAATACAGTTCTGTAATCTCTGTGAATATTCATTCTACACAAACAGTAGTTTTATTCCCTTCACCAATAAATTCAGGAAATAATCTTCAATTAAAAATAAATGGCCTTGGTGAAGAGGAAGAAGTTTCAATTGAAATAATTAATGCACTAGGACAATTGGTTTACACTCATACTGGCAAAGGTTCAATGTACTCCTTATCAACATCAGAATTTTCTAAAGGATTTTATTCTATCATTATAAAATCTAACAACTATTTGCCAACAGAAAAATTCATAGTTTATTAACTAAAAATATCTTTTTTAACAAAAGTAAAATTCTTCTGTATGGCTGAACTAGAATGTCATTCAAAAGAATTTTACTTTTTGAATTTAAACTATTAGTTACTTGAAATAAAAAAGAGGTAACAAACAAACAGTTAACAGGTACTTTTATTATCTAACCCTTCTTAGCAGTAGCATAATCAATTGCAAACAAAGTACTTATTTTTTTTACAGACAAAAAATTAAATAGTATATTTGTCTCTTATGGCAATTCAATTATACAACCCCTTTACTAATTTAATTTTAAGCCCAGAGGAATGTTTTCTAACGGGCAAGAAAATAATTTCAACAGAAGAACAAATCAATGTTTTTCCAGAATGGATTTTAGATCGTTATGAACTAAGGGAAAAAACATTTACTATGCTGGGTGATGGCAACGTGGTGAAATATAAAAACATAAAAATTCCTTGTTCTACAGATACAATAAAAAAAGCTATTATTCCGCTGGAAAAAGAAATAGAAGAAGCATTTTCAATGGGCTATAACGAAGTAATAAAACTTCCTAAAGAACGCTTATTTCAATGGATGGCTAAACTAGTTTACGGAATCTTATACAACGATTTAACTATTGCAATAAGACAGCAAAATAATAGAGGCGAAAAATTTTCACTATCACCTTATTTACAAACTAGGTTCAGAAATCTTCATATGATGTTACAATCCCTTGTAATACCTATAGAATACAAAGATTTTCAACCATGGAGTATTGAGGTAGTAAAAATAAAATACTCTAAAGATGTTTTTAATTATAAAGACGAAACAAATAAATTAAACTTCTCACTAGGAATGAATGATTTTGGTATTGTTTGTTGCCTTCAAGATAACGGAGTAAATAGTATTTTTCACAAAACCCTTATGCAAAAAATTTCTACCCAAACACTACATCCAATTCAATTTGAAGAACTTTGTGGGAGATTTATTTATTCAAATTACCTATTAAAAAGGCATCCTGAATATAGCGTTCATTCTTCTGTAGATAAAGTATATATAGAACCAATACCACTTCCAATAGAAGAAATAAAAGAATCATCAAATCCATGGGAAGATGAAATGTTTGGACAGGTTCTTGCTAACTATTGGAAACCCTGGGGAATTCCGATGAGTGAAATCGTTACCTTTCCAAATGCACCCATTAGTTTTTTAATAAATGATTACAGCGATGAGATAATATCACCTGACTCTATTACTCTACCTTATTAATCACTTTTATTCTTTTGTTTTAGTATGAAAATTAAGTATCGGAATATCTACACATAGCCCAATACTTAATCTTGAATAACTATTATCGTATGAATTAGTTTTTTGAGTGACCTCTCTTAATAGTGGCCCGACTTGATAGCCAATATTAACTGAAATTGGAGATTTGGGTATTCCAATTGAGATAAAGGCTCCCGGCGAAACAATATCTTTCAATTGAATGTTTGGTACTTTTTCAGTACTATCATTTGTAAATCTAAATGCAGCAAGAGCACCAATATCTATTGCAGAAATAAATAACGAAGTAGACCAGCCAAACTTATTTTTACTCCATCCTTTTTTGCCTGTTCCTATAAAAAAAATCGAATGCCCTCTACTTATAGAAATACCAACAGGGGCAGTAATTCCGTATGTATTAAGTTTAAAATCTCCGTTATCAACCCCTTTAATATATTCATAACCTGTAAATAAACCTGTATAAGCGTTCAAGGATACATTAAATAAACTTTCTCTTTTAACACGTGAACTACCCGCAGGCATGGAGATCGCTTCAATGGCTTGTTCTACTTCATCTGAAGAATTAGCTTGTGAAATAGTAACTATAAAATTGCCATATTTCATAACTCTATTTAATAATAAATCAGAATCAATTTTCTTTTTATTATTAAAAGTCAATTCTACATTCGTTGGAAAAACTATCGATAATATATGATGTAAATTTACTAAAGCAGAAGAATAACTTCTTCTATTCACATCAATTAATAAATCTGCGGAAGTTTGTGCTGCATCAAAATATTTTTCTATTTTTATAGAAACTGCTAACGTAGTAGTTGAATTTATTATTTTTTCAAATGCAGAAGAATACTTTAACAAGTCTATAGTGGAAGATATAAAACCATAATATTTTTCAAGGAGTAATGAATCATTTTCAATTTTATTCAAATCTGTAATTTTCTTATCCAACACAAAAGCCTTTCGCATCATTCCATTTATAAAAACTTGATAATTAAACACCATGTTCTTTTGTAGGAGCGTAGCCAATCCAACACCTCCAAATTCAATATTTTCTTGTGCGCTTTTCTGAGACAGCAGCCCCATGTATAAATAAAAAAAACTAGTATCAGCATAAAGATTCTCTAACTCTTTTACCGTAATCCAATACCTATCACTTATTGAATTAGTATTTTTAAAAGATTCTGAAATTAATTTAACCACTTTAAAACTATTCTGAAATCCAGAGTCAGATTTGCTCCATATAGAATCAGGGTAATTTTTAATTATAACTCCAGGGTGCTGACTATTTTTTAACTCTTCAGAAATATAAAAAGAAGAAAGTAAAATTGCTTTTAGTTCAGGGTGTAAATCAAAAAAAGTAGAATGATTATCAATTATTGATGGGAGGTTGTCAGATAGATTTGCCAAGTCTTTATCAAAACATCCACGAAGCGTTTGTAGATAGGCCGTATAATTATAAATATCATCGCCAATTGCTACTAAAGCACGGTACGTTTGAGGAAAAAAAGTTTGCAAGTCTTTAAACTCTTCCCTAGAAATTTCTTCTTTAAATTTAGTAAAAAACGCAGCATTCAATTCTTGTTTTGTTCTTTTTACTAAAAACTTAGCCAGACCATCTGCTACTGTAGCAATATTAAGTCCTCCGATTGAAGATGCTATTGATTTATTGCTGAAGTGTGAATTATCTGAACTATTTGCGGCACTAGCTTCAAATTTACCTTTAAAGAATTCATTTTTATTCAATAAATCAATAGTTATAGTATCTGTAGGTAAATAATACGATGACAAAAGTTCCATCACGTCTTTTGTTAAGATAATCGTATTTGTAGAATTCACTTTTATCTTTTCGTTCAAAAATAAAGCATCATAATAAATACTTTGTTGTGCATCAACTATACTAAAATTAAAAAGGCAAAGAAATAATAATACAGTATATTTTTTCATAAAGTATAGATTTTTTTAAAAATAGCTAAGGGTTCAATCATTTTTTTATTATCAACTAATGGAGACGAAGTAGCATAAACAATTTTCATAAGTTCCTTAGGGTCCCAATCGTTATTATGTTTCTTTTTATAATAAGAAACTGCCAATGCCACAATGCCTGCAACTATTGGTGTTGAAAAACTAGTACCTGTATCAGGAGATGGTGTAGACTCTAAACCATAAGATTCAATATTGACACCAGGTGCATGAATAATCGTAGAAGAACTTTGCAACGTTAAGGGACTAAATAGACCATTGTCCGTAGAACCAATGGAAATGCAGCAGGGAAATGAAGCAGGGTAATTTTCTCCAAACATAGGTTTAGTGTCACTATTATTTCCAGCGGATGCAAAAATTAAAACCTTTTTGCCAAATACAATTTTAAGTAACTTAGTTTCAAAATCTTTCTTTTTTTCAATATCGTCAAATACAATTCCATAGCTTATAGAAATAATTTCTGCACCGTTGTCAATAGCCCATTCAATCCCTTTAAGAATTGATAGATGTTCCCTAATTTCTCTATTACAACTAATTTTACCAATGAGGAGCTTACATTCGGGTGCAATACCTATCCTGTACTGATTATTATTTCGAGAGCCTATTATGGAAGCGCATCTTGTCCCATGTCCATTTTTATCAGTAATGTCATTACATTTAGGTGCATTAACATAATTCAACAAAACAGTGCTTTTTGTAACAGCTAAAGAGAGATCTAAGTTTTCACTATTAAACCCTGTATCCAATACTGCCACCGTGACATTTGCACCTTTTTCTTTATACTGCTCCCAAATCTCTTCAATTTTTAATTGCTTAAACCAATTAAATGAAACCTTGTTATTTCTATCCTCTAAAAATGTATCTTTTAAATTTATTCCTCCTGCCCAATAATAATTACTTACTTCATCTTTCAACCATTTATTATTACCTTCAAAAAGATCTCCGTTATACAAAACCCCATCTACGTCTAGTTGACTTCCCGGAGCTAAGTATTGATAAGTAGGTGCATTTACACTTGGCTTACCAACTCTTACATTCAAATACTCTTTTACTATTACTTTCATTATCCTTTAGGTTGAATAACTTTTTGACCAGAAGAGTTGTTAGTACTAGATGAATTATCGGCAGGAGCCTTACTAGATTTTAGTTTCATAAGTTTATTAAGCAAATCAAACCAAAAAGGGGCTCCCATAGAAATAGCAATACCTGTAATAATCCAACCCAAAAGAACAGAAAGCCCAAATGGTTTACCTAAAAGTTTATATTTAAACTCCCAAGCTTTAGAATCTTTTTTTCGTACCCAGCCAATTCCTAATATATTATCTATTTTTTTTATATCGCCATTTACCATGGTGGTAGCAGACTTAATCAAAGAATCATTTTTTTGAATTAAAGTATCTAAATTTGCAATAGTTTTTATTGTATCTCCATTAGTCGATTTTTTAGTCCTAAGAAGATCTATCTTTGATTTCAAAGACGTATTATCTTTTAAATAAGTATCTGCTTGTTGTACCATTTGAGCTCTTAATACGGGATCCTTTGAAAGTTTACTTACAATCTGTAAGGTATCTATATTAAAAACTACGGCCATGGTAAATCCTATCAAAAAAAGTATAAACTGTACATATCTCTTATACCAACCAGATGCTCGCGCCATAGTCTCGTCAAACCAATTTTCAAGACCAGCTTTAAATTTTTCAATATCCCCTTGAGCATCGGCCCATATAGATCTCAAATAAATTAATGTCTCTTCGTCTATAAAACGAATTTGATTTGGCTTAGAAGGAGTAGACAAATCAATTTTGCCCGTTGTTAATGCTTCTTCAATCTTACTTCTAAAATCTTCTCCAGCTTTGGGATCAAATCCTTTAAGTAAATCTAGTATAACTTTCGAAAAGTTATTAGCTGTTAAGTACGATGGCTTTCTATGCCATTTATCTTCTGAAAGATATTTTATTAATCCATGATTATAAAAAGCAGAAGCAATTGGCTTATCTCTTAACCAATCAAGGGGAAGTATTAAATGCATCCAACTAAAAAATCTCGAACCAAATGTGGATATTTTTTCTTCATCTTGGAGCATACGTAAAATGGCCTTCTCTAGTATTTTTGCACGAAAGCCCAGATTAGTAGCAATGATTTCTTGAAGAATTGAAGCTAGCAAACTATGTAGTAAATAAACAAATACTAAGCCTATTATTACATCTAATACGATTGAATCAAACATTTATATTTATTATTTATATGAATAAAATTTTAACAATAATTTTTAAGTAGAATATACTATCATTATTTTCAATATAGAATCGTACACCTAGCTAAAGGATATCAGAGACATAAAAAATGAACGACAGAGGAATAAGTTTTGCGTATAAAATACACCTAACTTAAATTCAATAAATAAATTTATTTGTGAGGAGAGCTCATTGAGTTTCATTTTGACTGGCACAAAGTCTGCCTTTACCAGTATATTTCCTAAAAAAGAAATAAGCTTTTTAATAGCTTTTTTCTCAGAGGTTGAATCTACGTTATAATATAAAAAAGACATACTTTATTATTTAAAAAAAGGGATAAAAATAA
>JANOTP010000155.1:0-23476 GCA_031416415.1 Cytophagales bacterium
AGTAACAGTCAACCTTACCTCAAACGTTACGTCTACACGCTTAAATGGACCTCTTTTACCAGGAGTTAAAAATATTATTGCAATTGGATCAGGGAAAGGTGGAGTTGGAAAATCAACTGTAACGGCAAACCTAGCTATAGCATTAGCCAAAACAGGTGCGAGTGTTGGTCTTATTGATGCTGATATTTTTGGACCATCTCAGCCTATATTATTCGATCTTGAGGATGCACATCCTCAAGTAGTACAAGAAAACGGGAAAAATTGGATCATTCCAATACAACAATATGGCATAAAACTTATATCCATTGGCTTCTTGGCACCAGCGGAAAGCGCAGTCATATGGAGAGGGCCGATGGCAAGTGCTGCTTTAAAACAGTTTTTAGGCGATTGCAAATGGGGGGAACTTGACTACCTTTTAATCGATTTACCTCCAGGAACAAGCGATATTCATCTTACGTTAGTTCAAACTGTGCCTGTTACAGGTGCTATTATAGTTACTACTCCTCAAAAAGTCGCGATAGCTGATTCTCAAAAAGGCATTAGTATGTTTCGCCAACCACAAATCAATGTACCAGTACTTGGAATAATTGAAAACATGGCTTGGTTTACACCTGAAGAACTTCCCGAAAATAAATATTATATATTTGGCAAAGACGGGGGCAAAGAAATGGCAGAAAAAAACAATTGTGTTTTATTAGGTCAGATTCCACTTATCCAAAGTATTCGCGAGAGTGGAGACAACGGTAGACCTAAAGTTTTAGACAGTGATCTTGTAGCCGAATATTTCGGAGAACTGGCTAAAAGTGTAGCACAACAAATAGCTATTCGAAATGCCACAAAAGAAACTACAGTACCTGTAGAAATAAAAATATAACAGTACAAAATAATATCATTGGAATTTTAATTGTCTGCTTTACGTTTCAAAAATATGGAAACTACCCTTTCAAAAACAGAGCTTCTTAATAAAGTAGAAGCTGCCTTAAACACCATACGTCCATACTTGGAAGCAGACGGTGGCAACGTTAGACTTATAGAAATTTCAGACGACATGATTGTAAAGCTAGAAATGCTGGGCAACTGTGGGTCTTGCCCTATGTCTCCTATGACCTTAAAAGCAGGGGTAGAAGAGGCTATAAAGAAAGAAGTTCCTGAAATAAAAGGAGTAATGTCTATTAATTAATACATCTACCACTTTTACAATTATACAATTAATAAAATAGTACAAAATGAAAATTGGAATATTTTTCGGAGGACAATCAAGAGAAAGAGAAATTTCTTTTGCAGGTGGTCGCACTGTGTATGATAACTTAAATAAAAATCTATTTGAAGCTGTTCCTATTTTTGTAGACAGCACTGGAAATTTCATATTACTAAATTGGCAGTTTCTATATAAAGGAACAATCAGGGATTTCTATCCTCCACACCAATTTACACCTCATTCTCCAAATGGTTTTCAAGTATATATAGAATCATTAGGACAATTAACTACGGAGGAACAGGACCGCATTATTCATTCTGTTGGCAAAAGAATAGAACCACGCGCATTTTATAAATATTTCGATTTCGCTTTTTTAGCTCTTCACGGTCCTTATGGTGAAGATGGCAACATTCAAGGTCTATTAGAATGGTATAACATTCCCTATAGTGGCTCTGGAATACTTCCATCAGCGATAGGAATAAGCAAATCAGTACAACAAACGCTACTTAAAAATGCTGGATTTAAAAGACCAAAAAATTCTAAACTTACAAAAAAAGAATGGTTTTCTAACTCAGATAAAGCAAAGCTATTAAATACCTACAAAAATGAACTAGGTTTACCTTTTGTTATAAAAGCACCTAATCAAGGTTCAAGCATTGGAATAAGTATTATATCCGATACTGATCTTAAAAGTTTTATATATGCAGTAAACAAAGCTTTCTTTTTACTACAAATTGAAAAAACAGATTGGGATATACTTTCTCAAGAGGAAAAAATAACATACTTACGCACTCTTACAGACATAAGAGACGGTATTGGCATGCCTGTGATGGCTGACGACAAACAAATTAATCATCCAGAAGAATTACTTCATTATATAAATGAGCAGTTTGCGCACAGTCAAATGACAGTGTATTTGGAGAGTTTAGACAACGAAGAAGAAATACTTTTTGAGTCATTTATAAAGGGTAAAGAATTTTCTTGCATTGTAATTCAAGATGAAAAAGGAAATCCGATTGCGCTCCCTCCTACTGAAATTGTAAAAGGGAATAATTTCTTTGATTATCGTTCAAAATACCTGCCCGGTATGTCGCGAAAAGTAACTCCGATAGATTTACCTATCGATCAAATTGAAAAAATAAGAAACGAATGTGAAAAATTATACAAAGAAATGAATTTCAATGTATATGCTCGTCTTGATGGCTTTATCACTCCAAACTGGGAAATATTCTTAAACGATCCCAATACCACATCTGGCATGTTACCTTCCTCTTTCTTTTTCCATCAGGCAGCAGAAATAGGTATGAACCCATCACAGTTTCTTACTTATATAGTGCGGACTTCTTTGGCGGAAAGAATCAGAACAGGCAAGAAAACTTATTCTATAAAGAAACTATTAAACGATCTAGATTCTAATTTAGAGAAATTAAGTTCTACAATTTCTGAAAGAATCAAAGTAGCAGTGATCATGGGAGGTTTCTCCTCTGAGCGACACATCTCTGTTGAAAGTGGTAGAAATATTTATGAGAAATTATCTTCAAGTACTAAATACGAACCTATCCCAATATTCCTAACAGGTAGCGAAGAAAACCATGAGCTTTATGTAATCCCTGTCAATGCTATGCTTAAAGACAATGCAGACGACATCAAAGAAAAAATTTCGCATAAAGAAGACAAGCACCCTACCATTCGTCAAATAATAAAAGAAACAAAAAATATTATAGAAAAATACGTTCACAATCCTATTTCTGAAGTAAAAAAAGTTTCGTACAAAGAACTTGCAGAACTAGTGGACGCTTCATTTATAGCGCTTCATGGAAGACCAGGAGAAGACGGCTCCGTTCAAACAGAACTAGAAAAATTCAATATTCCTTATAATGGATCTGGGATAGAAAGCTCACAAACCACTATTAATAAATTTGAAACGAACAGAATACTTCGCGAAAATGGTATTCCAGTGGCGAACTCTATGCTTGTATACAAACAAGAATGGGAGAATTTCTATATTGATTTAATGCATAAAATAGAAAACCACCACCCCTATCCATTTATAGCCAAACCTTCTGACGATGGCTGTAGCTCTGCTGTAAAGAAAATACACGACAGAGACGAACTAGTGGCTTATGCAAAAATGATGTTTGGTTGGGACGGAATAAAAGATTCTGAGAGTTCTAGAATTTTGAAATTAAAATTCAACGAAGAATTTCCGCAGAAAAATTATTTCATGGTAGAAGATATTATTCGTAAAGATGGTGGCAAAACTTTCTTAGAAATAACGGGTGGGTTATTGACACGATACGATGAACATGGAAAAATCTTTTATGAAATATTCGAACCCTCTGAAACGCTAGCTTCTGGAGAAGTATTATCGTTGGAAGAAAAATTCTTAGCAGGCGAAGGACAAAATATAACTCCCGCTCGTTTTGCTGAAGATGAAGGTACTTACCACTATATTTCTAATCAAGTAAAAGCTACGCTAAGACATACGGCCGAACTCCTAAACGTACAAGGCTACGCTAGAATTGACGCCTTTGTAAGGATCTATGACAACAACAAAGCTGAAACTATTATTATTGAAATAAACTCTTTACCAGGCATGACTCCTGCTACTTGCATCTTTCACCAGACAGCTATAAACGGATATAAACCTTACGATTTTATTGACAATATACTTACCTTCGGAAAACAAAGAAGTGAAAAGACAGTTACTATTGAATATTAATTTCCTTTTTTAAAAAAATCAATATTCAAACTATATACATTAAATAAAAAAAAACAATTATGTTTCTGCAAGCTAAATCTAAAAAAGACGTTTTAATACACCTTAGTGTTATACTTGCGATTGCACTGGTCTTAACCTTGTTGTTTTTTTATATTTATCTCCCTATAACAACCAATCATGGAGAAACAATTAATGTACCTGACTTAAAAGGTAAAACAATAGAGCAAATTGAAGAAATTCTTGACAAGAGCAATTTGCGTTACCAAGTAAACGATTCTAGTTATATTGAAGGTGCAGTTCCCCTATCCGTTATTTTTCAAAATCCTATAGCAGGCTCTGGAGTGAAGGCAAACCGTAAAATCTACATTACGGTTACCGCCGTTAGCCCTCCTATGGTATCAATGCCTGAGCTAAAAGAAAAATCCCTTAAAAATGCTGAATTAGTTCTAAAAAGCCATGGACTAGTTTTGGCAGGAACCACTTTAGTCCCTAGCCCTTATGCAAGTCTAGTAATAAAGCAATATGTAAATGATAAAGAAATTTTAAAAGATACAAAAATCCCTAAAGGCACTAAAATAAGGCTTGATATAGGCAACGGCTCTTTAACTTCAGAAATTGAATTACCTAACTTAGTAGGATTTAATATTGACGATGCCAAAGCCAGACTTGTTGAACAAGGTCTATCTATAGGTATGGAAAAGAAAGAGCAGGTTTCAGGCAAAATTCAAGGAGAAGTGATAAAACAAAAACCAGAATATAGACTTGGAGCAAAAATAAACACTGGAGAATCAGTAGATTTATATTATGCTGAATAATTAATTCACTTTTCTATCGTTTGGAGTATGTATTCAAAAGAAACTGTCGAAGCATTACCTTACGACCTCTTTTTTAATCTTATATGCTAAAATACAAAATAAAAGTATTTTTAATTATTATATCCCTCTTTTGTACTTCAAGAGGCTATTCTCAACTCATTGGATCTGGTTTGACAGAAGACCCTTCTCGTTTTATTGAATCTGATCATCCCACCGCCAACACTAATTTCCGAATAAACGCCATAAGCACTTATACAGACACCCTTCCACTCCCCTTCTTTGAAGATTTTACAGGCATAGTTGTACCCATTGACTCTATTGTCATTAACACCTCAGATAATCTTGTAAGACTCTACGATAAAGCTTTAAATTCATATGGCGATGGCACATCTATATATATTGGCTATATATCCCTCCCAACCGCCAATTCAATAGAAGACACATTAGGCAGAATACCTTGGTTTATAACAAAAGAATCTAACGGAATATTTTATATAGATTCAAGTACTACACATCGAAAATTTTTCGGCACTACTACCACTATCAAAAATGCTTATTTTCGATTATTTAAAAAATACTATAACAACACCCAAGCGGATACACTTAAATGGAAAGATGGACAAAATACCTATATCAATAATCGATTCCCTATAAAACCTGTAAGTTATAACGTAGCTACTTTTGATGGACTTAAATCAGATGGAATCCCCTATAACACAATAAACGTAGCAGCAGTTGGCTATACGGATCAACTAACCTCACATCCTATAAAGTTAAAAACACTAACGATTTCTGACAGTATATACTTAAGTTTCTATTGGCAGCATTCAGGCATTGGAGAATCTCCTGAAGCCAATGATTTTTTAGAACTACAATTTAAAGATACTTTGAATTTCTGGAATACAATTCAAACCCTATCAGGTAATATTAGTTATGTAGATTCATTTAAATTTAAAAGCGTTTTGGTTTCAGACCCAAAATACCTCTTCAACGGATTTCAATTTCGCTTTCGTTCGTTTGGTCGTATGTCTGGCCCTTACGACATTTGGAATGTTGACTACATCTACTTAGATAAAAACAGAACAGCCATTGATTCCTTAGAATATGATATTTCCGTAGGTAATGCTGAAGTATCCTATTTAAAAAATTATTCTTCCATGCCTTATGGACAGTATTTTAGTAACAAGGCACTAGAAACGGGCTTATTAGATTATACCATAAATTCTCATAGCTTAAACGTAACCATTCCTTATAGTACATTTCAATTCAACCTAAAATTAAAATATTCAGAAAACACAACAGCTTATTCCTCTACATGTACTGGTGCCACAACGTTTCAAAATTTTCTAGTAGGAAAACAACTTACTTTTTCGGAAAATTGTTACAATGATTTCTCCGCACTTCCAAGTACTTCGGCTCCTATCCTTATTAATCAAGAATACACAATAGCGCAAACGGATACTACGAATATATTTTTTGCTGCTAACAATCGCTATTTGACTTCGACAATTCTTTGGGATTATTATGCATACGATGATGGTACGCCCGAGTGGGGTGTTGCTGCCAATCAAATAGGTGCACAAGTAGCAAATACATTCACTACAAATATTATTGATACCCTAACCGATATAGAAATTTATTTCACTAGAAGTAAAGGACCCAATATGGATGGCCGAACTATACTATTGTCCGTTTGGAATGAAGCTGGAATTTTACTTGAACAACAATCTGTTCAGGTAAGATATGGAGGATTTAAACGTTACAAATTCGCTACACCAATTATTATTGGAGCAAATAAAAAATTTTATGTTGGCTATAAACAAAATTTCGTAGACTTACTTACTATCGGTTACGATAAAAACTATGACCACTCAGATAAGGTTTTTTTTAATTTGGATGGTACTAATTGGGTTCCTTATAATTCGCTCGCCGGTTATACAAAAGGGAGCATGATGATTCGGGCAATTTTCAATAAAAACCAACTTTTAGTTACTCCTACTATTAAAGAGGTGGAAGTAGAAAATACAGACGTGCTACTCTACCCTATACCTGCTGAAGAGATACTAAAAATACAGGGCAAAATTTCCGCTATCTCACTTTATGATATTGCGGGTAAAAAACTTACTGAAAAATCCTTTGATTCTTACGAAGAAGAAAAAAGTATTACTATTTCTTCATTCCCAAATGGAATATACATAGCCGAAATAACGATAAATGGCACTATTATAGTCAAAAAAATTATTATTCAGCATGCTTACTAGTGTCTTTTAATACTTTTTGAAAAACACTTAAAAACGCGTGTATTTTTTTTGTATCTTTAGTAATACTTTTTTAATTCATAATGAAAAAAGAGAACAATCAAGCTAACAATATCTCTGACCTTCTTGAAGAAAATAGAATTCTTAAAGAGGAAAATGATCATTTAAAAAGCATCCATACTACTCTTCTATCAGAATATGATGACAAAAAACAAAATGAGCTATTAAATGATTTTGTATTACGCGAATACGCTCTTAATAAAAGTATTGAATCTATAATAACATTATCTTCTTCTGGTGAAATAATCTACTTAAACGAAAGCACATGGATACGGCTAGGATATTCAAAAGAGGAACTTTATCAAAAACATATTTCAGTTTTGGACCCAAATTTCACTCCAGAACTATGGCCACAATATTGGGCTAGCATTAAAAAAATAAAAACCTTTTCATTTTTCTCACATCAAAGACATAAAGATGGCACATTAATACCCGTAGAAGTTACCCCTAGCTATATGGTCTATAATGGCATAGAGTTTTGTATTTCATATTCAAAAGATGTGAGTAATATCAAAGCAGCCGAAGAAATAATTACAGAAACCGAATTACTACTTAGCAGCATCATTATTAATAGTTCCGAGTCTATTGCACTAAGTTCTATTGAAGAAGAAGGACAATATCGTTTAATGTATATTAACAATACAAATATCTCTCATATTAATAAGTTATGTAAAACAGAATACACTTCACGGGATCTTGTAGGAAGACTTCATTCGGATTTATTTTTAAATGCATATCTAACTTCTGTAGAAGAATTAGAATCAGATAATCAAAAAAGAAAAGAATGCATTGAAACAAAAGAACGTATTTTTTATGAAGAAGCTTTGCGCTGGGGCGACGAAATTATCCACTTAGAATCTTCAATCACACCTATTTTTAACGAAGTAGGTAAATGCACACATACACTTTGGACGGCAAGAGACATTACTGAGAAGAAAAAGGCAGAAGAAGAAAAAGAAATTCTTTTCAATGAAACACTTACATTAAACGAAGAATTAAAAGCAAACGAAGAAGAGCTTAGGCAAATTCTAGATTCTACGCTTGAGTTAAATTATCTGAGCGAGCAAAATGAATTAAAATTAAGGGCAATTTTTGATAGCACAGAAAGCATCAACTATTTATTAGATATAAAATGCAATATTTTATGGTATAATAAACCAGCAAATGAAAATATAAAACGAAGATTTAAAAAAAACATAGTTCTAAATACTGACATTAAAGAATACATGGATAGTTATTTACACGATAGTTTTACCTCAATATTTGAAGAAGCACTTAAAGGAGAAACTATTGTAAATGAAAAAAAATTAGACACTAAGTCAACAAAAATAACCTGGATCCAAACAACATTAATTCCAGTTTATAAATATGAAGACGAGCTAATAGGGATTTCTATGACAATATCAGATATTACTGAAAGAAAAAAAAGTGAAGAAGAATTAAAAAAAATCAACAAAGAACTAATCTACCAAAATGAACAATTAAATCAATATTCCTACATTGTATCGCATAACTTAAGAGGGCCTATAGCTAGTATACTTGGATTGACCAATGTGTTTGATTCTCCCGCTACTAATGCAGAGTTGAAAGACGAACTAATTAAACTAATAAAAAAATCTACAAGTCATTTAGATACTATAATTAAAGATTTAAATATTATTTTATCACAAACGAAAGAAGCCGATCATGCAAGAACTCTTGTAGATCTCGCAACAGAAGTTTCCGTAATACAAGACCTCCAACTACCACAAATCTTAAAAGCTGAAGCAACATTTGAAATTGATTTCTCAAAAGCACCTTCTGTTTTGGCTATTAAAAGTTATATAAATAGTATATTTTCCAATCTTGTTTCAAATTCTTTAAAATATAAAAAAAGAAATCTACCAGTTAAAATTTCGATTCATTCAGAACATATAGACAATACAATAATTATTACGTATTCAGATAACGGCCTAGGAATAGACCTTGTAATGCATAAAGATAAAATTTTTGGATTCTACAAAAGATTTCATACACACGTGGAAGGAAAAGGAATGGGACTCCATCTTGTAAAAACTCAGGTAGAAATAATGGAAGGTAGAATTGAAATAGAAAGTGAAGTAAATAAAGGAACTACTTTTCGAATTATTTTAAAAAACTGGTAACGAAAATTTTCGTTACCAGCAAAACCACTACCCTAAAATTGTATTTTATATCCTAAATAAGGGAAAATTCCCAACTGATATTCATCTTTTACTTTTTTCTCATCTTTATCCCAATATTGCTCTAATACGTTTTGAGTATTTAATATATTGTCAGCAGCAATAAATATATTATGTGTTGCTTTTGGTCTGTTAATAGCATAAGAAATTTTTAAATCGGTACGAAAATAATTTTTCACTTGTTTATTATACGCATTTCCAAAATCATACTTTGCTTCATTGGCTGCTCGAGAAGCCGCTTCGTCAATAGGTACAATACGACGACCACCCGAACAACTTAGTTTCATATCTACAGAGATCACTTTTCTATTATCCTGATCTAAATGAAACTCTTTTCCTGCCAACATATTTACAACATACCCTATATCAAAAACAGAACTCCTCCATACCCTATCTCCCGCTTGAAATTGAGATTTTAACAATGACACATTTGTAAGAAAATAATATCCCTTATTGAAATATCTTTCCAAGGTAATTTCTACACCATAATTCCTACCTTTACCCCTATTTACTGAACTGTCAGCTCCTACGTCCATACCATAAGAAGCACCTGTATTTATAATAGAATATATTTTATACCAATCTTGCATGCCTATACTAACGGGTACATCATATAGATACTGGTAATAAGCCTCTGTTTTAAATCTTAAATTTTTAGAGATTGCTCTTTTATAAGCTGCTACAAAATGGACGCTCCTCATAAAATCAAGATTTTTATTTGGTTGATAATAGTCTCCTGTGGCATCATTCCTAAATCTTGCCTGATAAATAAACAAGGGTAATGTTTGACTATGTAACCCAGAAGATAAACTAACAGCATTTTTATCATTTAACGTATAAGAAACAGCCAGTCTGGGTTCTAGAGATTTACTATTATTCAACAAAAATTGTTGGTAATATAAACCTGTATGAAAATTTAATTTCTCAGTTGCTCTAAAATGCCAATGAATAAATGACTGAGCTAACCAAGTACTGCCCTTCTGGTCTAATGGAGTATGAGTAGTACTATCGTCATAATCAAAATACGATTGATCATTAGTATAAAACATATTTCTCATGATAACACCGCCTTTTACAAAATGCCTCGGATTAAATTTATGAGACAATGTATAGTTGGCTTGGTATTGACCCTCTAGACTACTGAACTCCGTATTTATAAAAGACATACCACTTTGATGAATATCATTTTCTTTATACCCAATCTTACTACCTGATGCGGAAAGTATCAATTTTCCTTTTGTTTTTTCACTAAAAAGATGTTCGTTCGAAACACCTGATGCAAACATATTAGAATAAAATTTTGATTCAAAACGAACCGATGGATCAGGCACTGAATCAAGATTTTTTACTTCGTCAGTTAAATCTATGCTGCTTGCTCCCATAATTCCCCAAG
The DNA here is from genome assembly GCA_031416415.1 of Cytophagales bacterium. GTDB lineage: Bacteria > Bacteroidota > Bacteroidia > Cytophagales > Cytophagaceae > JANYCO01. The sequence continues at coordinate 10,648 of JANOTP010000155.1, forward strand.
CAGTAAATGTTCCCATTTTTTTAGTAGGCATATTTACTTTCATTGTAAAATCTTGGTATTGTGGTATTCCATTAGCACCAATACTTACACCTAATTTTTTCAAAGCATCAAAAGTAAAAAAACGATAACTAGCCATATAGGAACTACCTGCTTTTTTAGAAATAGGTCCTTCAGTGGTAAACTCAATACCGCTAAGGCCTATCTGAAAAGTATTTTCTCTTTTTTCATTATTACCATTTCTCATTTTAACATCAAAAACTGCGGCTGTTTTATTTCCATATTCTGCTGGAAAGGCTCCAGTAAGAAAATCAGAATTGGCCATTAGATTATTATTCAATATACTAAAGGCTCCTCCACTACTTCCCATAGAACTAAAATGATTTGGACTTGGTATATCTACCCCTTCTAGTCTCCAAAGCACGCCAATAGGAGAATTGCCTCTAACGATAATATCGTTCCGCTGGTCACCTCCTCCTGCTACCCCAGCATAGTTAGAAGCCATGCGACTTGGATCATTTCTCGAACCTGCAAAACGATTTATCTCCTCTGTGCGAAGATTGGTAACACTATTAGCAATAAGACCGTTATTAGCTTTTGATTTATCACGTTCGCTTTTAACAATCACCTCTTCCACTTCTCGAATTTCTTCTTCCATAAATACTTCTAAAACCGTTTCCTTTCCCGAATTAATTAACTGATTAGAAAGCATTATAGGTTTATAACTCACCATAATAATTTTCACATCGTACCTTCCTACGGGAACATTTTCAATTTTAAATTTCCCCTCAACAGTTGTAATTGCTGATAAATCAGGTATACTCCCTACGATAATTACAGTAGCATTTTCAAGCGGCAGTGATAAATTTTTATCATATACTACACCACGAACCGTTTGAGTATAAACTTTATTTTCTTGAGCAATACCGATAATAGGCAAGAAGAAAATTACTAGTATGTAAAATATTTTTTTCATATTTATAATTAGTTACTATTTTTTTTTGACTAGAATAACCTAATGCTTTATAGAGACTACTATTTTTTATTAATCGAAGAAGCTCCTGAAAGATTCGAACTTACTGTTGGATTACCATAATAGTTTAAACTAGAAGCTCCACTAAGTGTAGCGTTTAAATTGTTTTGGACATTTATACTACCAGAGGAAGCACCCGAAAAATCAACTACAGCTGTTTTGGTCAATAAGTTTGTACTTCTAAACTCAGAAGCGCCACTCTCTTTAAGTATGATGCTATTGGCCACTCCTGACACTTCAACACTTGAAGCTCCGCTTATATCAGCATTAAGATTATGGGTTTGAATAGTAAAATTTAACTGTGAAGCACCGCTTAACTTCAGTTGAATATTATCAGCATTCAACTGATTTGTAGTTTCAAAACTAGACGCACCACTTATTTCAATAGTACTTATTGAAGGTGCGCTAACATGAATTTCAGCCTTTGTTATCTTCTTAAAACATTTTTCATTTTTGACTTTAACATGCAATTCATTTCCATTTACTTCTGTTGTGATATATCCAATAAGATTATCGTCTGCAACGACTTCTACTTTGTACTCATCAGATTGAGTGAAAATAACTTTTAATGCAGAGCTTACTTCAATACTAGTGAAATTAGATACACTTCTCATTTCGTTCGCTATTTCTCCATTACCCTTAACGCACCTGTCCTTACAGGAGGTAAACAATACTAGTATAGCTAGTACAACTACTTTAATGATTTTTTTTGTAGTAGTGATAGTTTCCATTTTGATGATTTTTATAAATTTTAGACAATATTTTAACACTAAACCTTTCGGTCATTATTTTTTTAATAAATTAATTGATTACTATTTTAGAATCTTATACCAGCATTAAAGCCTACCCACATTTTTAAATTAACATCTTTGGTAGAGGAATCAAACGTATTATTATAAAAAGTATAAGGTGCAAAATCTGATCCAGGCTCATCCTTCGTTGCGTTTTGGTATTGAGAAGAAACCATCACATTCAATGTAGGTCCAGCATAAATAGTTGTTTTCTTTCCTATTCTAACACCTAATGTAGAGCTAATTTTATTTAACATATTCAATTCTGGTTCTACCTTCTCCTGCTCCCATACATAAAGTGAAACATTTTCGATATTTGTAACAATTCTATTGCCTAACTTTAATTCACTTCCAACTCCAAAACCTCCTGCTAAGAAAAGATTATTGTCTGCCAGTTTTGCGCCCACTTGAATTATATTATAAAACCTTCTAACACCTATTTTAAATGCTGCATTTGCATACAATGCTTCGCTTCCAAAAATATCCACTCGCCTATATCCACCGTTTTTAACTATACTTAGACATCCAATTGGAATACCTTGTATTGTATCGCAGATATTAATAATTCCAATTTGCACTCCTTTTACTTTTTTAGCAGTATTCAAAAATCCTGAGGCCTGAATTCCATTTACATCACCGTTATGCAAATTGGCAAAACCTGCAATCTGAGCACCATATAAACTATCTTGAGATACATTTAAAAATCCTGCACCTTGAAAACCATTTACAGATCCTCTTTCAATATTACAAAACCCTGCTGTCTGCATTCCATAAAACGAACCGTTTACAACATTGCAGAAGCCAGCTCCTTGAAGAGCTTTAACAGAATCTCCACATGCATTTATAAATCCAGCAAGTTGAATTCCGTTTGTTTTATTTTTGACTACATTGCAAAAACCAGCCAATTGTATACCGTCAACATAGTCTTTTTCAATATTTGCAATACCACCAAGCTCAATACCTTCAAGACCTGCGGCGTAACCTCCTATGATATTAACAGAAATATTATTTACTGTTCTTCCACAATCATAACCATTTGTCCCTATTGGACTCACAAAACTAATCTGAAAAGGTCTATACCAATACTTTTCTTTTTCAATAACAGCCGAGGTATCTTTTACTGGAATAGTATCCTTTGGAGTAATAGTATTATCTTTTTTAAATCTATTTTCGGAATAGCGTAAATCGTTAAATTCCTGTTTCATTTTTTGTGCTACATAATTATATTTCAAATTTATCTTAGCGGCAGTATTCCCTCCGTTACCTCTAAGACTATCTTTCAACAAATAAAATTTAGCTTTTAGCATCTTTCTTTCTCCTTTATATTTTCTTCGAAGGTCTCTTTTGGAAGGAGTATAATCCTCTTCCCTAAGCATCGGCACCTCCATACCTAATTCATCAGGCATAGTATCAATAATAAAATCTTCGGTATTACTCACCATCAAATTCTCTTGAATAATTTTAGGATCAAATAATACAGGAGGAGCAGTTACTAATTCTTCCACATTAACAACTTTGTATTTAGCAATAGAAGTAGAATTTCTTTTCAATCCTTTCTTCAATACTACTTGGTCTCCTAAAACCTGAAAGGCAACATCCGTTTTATCAAACAATTCATACAGCGCATCTTTCAGCATTACATTTTTAATATTAATACTTACTTTCTTTTTTTCAGGAACTATATTATTTGAATAAGAAAATTTTATATTATATTTTTTATTCATATCCTTTAGTATAGTTCCAATTTCTTCTTCTCTGTATTGTAGCGTAACTTTCCTATCCAATATAGGAGTTTGTGCATGTAGCTTACCGCATAGACAAAGCAGTAGCAGTATAAGGTGTATATAATTCCTCATTTTCATATATTTTTAAGTTTGTACTTTTCGATTAATTTTTACTACATCCTGAGCCAGTCAGAATGATTTTATCTCCTACTATTTTATAGGATAAATTGGTTGAGACAGCAATTACTTCCAATACTTGATCGGCTGTTGGTTTATCAAAAGTTCCTGTAAATCGGCAATTTAATAGAAGTGGGTCAACAACCTCTATTTTCAAACCAAAGTATTCCTCGAGTTCCTTTTTCACCTTAGACAACTCTGTATTGTCAAAAACCAAACGGTCATCTTTCCATGCAACAAAATTAAGGTCAGTAATTTTGTTTTTGGTAATATATAAACGTTGGTCAAATTCTCCTTTAAAACCAGGAGTTAAAATCACTAAATTTTTATCAGGGTTATCTTTATCAGCAAAGGAAACTTTTCCTGTCACTACTTGAACGAATTCTTCGTCTTTCATAGAATGTACATTAAATGAAGTACCTAGAACGGTAGTAATAGACTTTAAACCTATAACTTCAAATTTTTTGCCTTGCGTTTTTCTTACTTCAAAAAAAGCTTCTCCTTCTAAATACACTTTCCTTCCTTCTGAATTAAAATCTGTATAATAGGTTAGATGACTCTTTTTATTCAATATTACTTTACTACTATCAGGAAGATAAATTTCTATTTTATTATCTTGTGTTACGAATTCAATTGCTTCTGGCGAGCTGAATAAGCTATACTTCGCTAACGCAAACATTCCTATTAATAATAAAACAGTAGCTGCTACTCTAAGATTTAAAAGTGGCTTATGGAAGAGATAATCTACTCCCTTTTCTGAAGCATCAGCAACTCCTGTTCTAGTTTTTATTTTAGACCAAGCTGCATCAACATTAAATTCAGGAGCATCTACTTCATTATCCAAAGCATTCCAATTCTTTATAGCTTGTTGATAAACCATACGGTTTTCCTGCCCCTTGTTGACCCACTCAAGAAGCATTACCTTTTCTTTTTCTGATATCTCGCCACTGAGCTCTTTGGCGATTAATTCAAAATAGAAATCCGATATGTTTAATTTTTCTGCCATTCTATTACTAAGACATTTTTTAAGAGCGTTACCCCTACTCGATTTTAAACTATTTTTAAATATTATTTTAAACTATTAATTATCACTATTTTAAAACATATCAATACCATTAAACTATCCAGTAGTACCCAACAACTGTTCTCTAAATATTCTAAGGGCCTTTCCTATTTGATTTTCTACTGTCTTTACGGAAATATCTAATGTTTCAGCAATCTCTTTATAACTTAGTCCTTCGTATCTGCTCAATATAAAAACCTCTCTACAAGCTTCTGGAAGCTTCTCTAAGGCAGTACTTATCTTCGCTTCCAACTCCCTTGCTTGAATTTGATCTTCTACAGAAAAAGTATCCACTGGCTCAATAGCACTTTCTTCTAACGATAACTTAGTATATCGTTTATTTTTTTCAAGGTAATTGTATGCAGAATTAATGGCAGCTCTATATAGATAAGATTTTAATGATGTTTCAATTTTATAATCCGCTCTTTTTTCCCAAAGCTTTACAAATACTTCCTGAACAGTATCTTCAGCAAGATCTTTATCCTTTAAAATTCTAAAAATAACTTTACATAAAGGAGCATAGCATTTTTTAAAAAGTTCCTCGTAAGAACTTTCATTTAATACTAATGCATTGTCTGCTAAAAATATTTTTTTTAGAAATGACATAATTAACCTTTCGAAGGCAAATTAAAGAAAAATATGACTAAATCCGTTTTTAGTTTATTTTTATAACAGGACTTAAAAATCATTGAAAACTAACTTAATACAACTATTTCTCACTTTTCAATAAATTAAAACTGCAAATAAATATAATATATTGATAATAAGTATATTAATTATTAAACTAAAATATACTAGACAAATTAAGTTAAATTTATCTAGTATACTAGACAAATTAGGTTAAATTTGTCTAGTACTATAGACAAATTAAGTTAAATTTGTCTAGTAAGTACCTTTGTTATGTATAAATACAACCGATATATTTGTTCTCATATTACTCCCTGGCTCTATAAAGGCAAGGTAATTTTATTATATGGCGCTAGGCAAGTAGGCAAAACTACTATTTCTAAAAGGATAATAGAGCAAAATGGAAGCGGCATTTATTTAAACTGCGAACAACTTGCCGTTAAAGAAATACTAGAGAGTGGTAATCTAGAAAATATCATCAATATATTTCAAGGAAGCAAACTGGTAATTCTTGATGAAGCACAAAAAATAATATCTATTGGAGAAACGTTAAAATTAATTCATGATACGTATCCAGAAATACAACTCATAGCCACAGGTTCAAGTAGCTTTGATCTATCTGCTCATGTGAAGGAAGCACTTACTGGTAGAAATATAAAATTTGTATTGTTCCCCCTTTCAATTTCTGAACTATCACAAAATTATAATCCTATTCAACTCAAAGAGAAAACAGAACAATTGCTTCGCTTTGGAGCTTATCCAGATATTATAGACAGACCAGAACAAGAAAAAATAATATTATTAGAGGAGTTAGCGAGCGATTATCTTTTCAGAGACGTATTGTCATTTGAGCGATTAAAGTACCCTGACCTTCTGATTAAACTTTTAAAAGCAATTGCATTACAATTAGGGAATGAGGTTTCAGAAAGAGAATTATCAAATTTACTTCACGTAAACATTGCTACTATTCAGAGGTATTTAAATTTGCTTGAAAAATCATTTGTTATTTTTCGGCTTACCGCTTTTAGTAGGAATTTAAGAAATGAAATCGCAACAAGTCAAAAATATTATTTTTTTGACTTAGGAATTCGAAATAGTTTATTACACAATTTTGCACCACTGGACTCAAGAAACGATCATGGGCCGTTATGGGAAAACTTCTGTATACTAGAACGTATGAAACTTAATCAGGAGCGACAGAAAAAAGTAAATTATTATTTCTGGCGTACGTATGATCAGAAAGAGATTGATCTAATTGAAGAAAACGATGGAAAGCTCACCGCTTTTGAATTTAAATGGAGCGACAGAAAGAAAACTAAAGTACCTAAATTATTTATTGAAACGTATGAGAATGCAACTTTTGACGTAATTTCCCCTGACAAGATAATTAGTTGGAATAAGTTGTAAGCAGCATTTATTCCTTACAAAAAAATATACCCTATAGCACTAATAGAAAGGCCAAGAAAGGCTCCTGCTACTACCTGTTTAGGAGTATGTGCATTTAAATAAAGTCGAGCACTCATTAAACATCCAGCAAGAATAATTAAAATCAAAATCGGATAAAATAATGCCGAATCAGGAATTTTATTATTCACTACAGCTAAAATACCGATCATACCAAATACTCCTACGGCATGTGCGCTTATTTTCCAAAAATTACTAATCATCGCTATTATTAATATTGCGGTCGTAACACTGGTCATCATAACTAAAATAAACTCACTAAACTGAGGTGTTTGGCGTATAAAATACAATACAATCGAATAAAAAACACCTACTACAAGAAACGGAAATACTCTTTCCTTTGAATTTTCCATTAAAAAACTTTTTATTTTCCAACGGCCATTTTTAATCATAATATAGAGGGTTAGTAAAAGAAAGGGAAGGAAAAATGTTGCCAAAAAAATCAACCCTATTATAAAACTACGACCTTCTAGTGTATTTAGAGGTGCTATTGCCAAAGGCGAAAAATAGCTCACTAATACAATCATATAGGTTGATAATAATAATGGATGAAACAATGCTGAAATTCCAAACGAAAGGACCCGCAATGTTTTAATTAACCTTTTTAATTTTGAATATCTTCCCACTATAAAAACTATAATTCTTTTCGCAATCTAGCAACTGAAATATTCAATTGTTCGCGGTATTTAGCAACAGTTCTTCGCGCTATGTTATACCCTTTTTTATTCAACATTTCTTCCAGTTTTTCATCTGAAAGAGGCTTTTTCTTATCTTCTGCTTCAATAATTTCTTTCAATATATGTTTCACTTCTCTGCTACTCACATCTTCCCCTGAATCGGTGGCTATTCCTTCTGAGAAAAAATATTTTAATGGATAAATACCAAAATCTGTCTGAACAGATTTACTATTTGCCACACGAGATACTGTAGAAATATCCATATTTATATCCAATGCTATGTCCTTCAAAATCATTGGTCGTAATTTACTTTCATCGCCCTCAAGAAAAAAATCAAACTGGTATTTTATTATAGATTCCATTGTAATAAGCAACGTATTTTGTCGCTGTTTTATAGCATCTATAAACCACTTAGCAGAATCAAGTTTTTGTTTTACAAAAGCTACTGCTTCTTTCATTTTCTTATCTTTGCCAGTAGACTTATCGTAGGTATCAAACATTTCTTTGTACGATCTACTTACTTTTAATTCGGGTGCGTTTCTAGAATTAAGTGTTAGTTCCAGTTTACCATTATTATTAAAAAGTAAATAATCAGGAATGATGTATTGAGATTTAACATCGTTACCAGAACCTCCTCCTGGTTTAGGATTTAATTTTGTAATAATATTTACCGCTTCTTTTAATTCTTCGTCGCTAATATTAAGTTTCTTCTGAATCTTATCGTAGTGTTTTTTTGTAAATTCTTCAAAGCAATCGTTTACAATTCGATCAGCAATTAAAACTTCCGGATCAGCAATATCTCTTCTCTCTATTTGCAAAGAAAGACATTCTTGCAAACTCCGAGCACCAATACCTGCTGGCTCAAAACCTTGTATTTTAAAAAGTACAGTTTCTACTTCATCGGAAGAAGTTTCAAAATTTTGAGAAAAGGCAAGATCATTTACTATTAACTCAAGCTCTCTTCTTATGTAACCATCTTCGTCTATACTTCCAATAAGTTGTTTGGCTATCTGGTCTTGCCTTTCATCTAATTTTAAAAAACCTAATTGATTTAGCAAAGTATCTTGTAAGGTAGTTTCCATTACCATTGGACTTTCCCGCTCCTCCTCGTCTTTACTGGGACCGTCGCCTTGCATTTTATACCCAGCAATATCATCGTCGCCCACGTATTCCTCCACATTAATATTATCCCCAAATTCTTCAGCAGAATATTCTTCTGCGGCTACAACTTCATTTTCATAATCGTCACCGCTTTCTAGATCATCTCCCTCCTCGTTTTCAGTTTCAAAAGGATCGTCCAATTCTCCATCTACGTTAATTTCATCCTTCTCTTCCTCTTCTTTTCCTTCTTCCAAGGCTGGATTTATTTCCAATTCTTCTTCTATTCTTGAATCTAATTCGGCAGTAGGAATTTGTAATAACTTAATAAATTGTATCTGTTGAGGAGACAATTTTTGTGTCATAATCTGACTTAAACCCAGTCGTTGCATATAGATTTACTTAATAGTCAATGGTATATCGTATAATTTTACAAATTTACACATTAAGTTAACATTTTTTATGCCATAAAAGTCTATTTGATGGATATTTTTAGGTTCAAGAAAGAAAACATAACTTTGTCACTTAAGTTAATAGTTATTAATTATCCATTATTATTTAAGTAATTGGATTTCATCAAAGCAAAAAATAACCAATAACTAGACACGAATAATTAAATTAAAAATGAAACGCATAAAAATCAAAGAACTGCTAGACAGTAAACCCGTAGGACAAGAAGTATTGGTAAAGGGATGGGTAAGGACAACTCGTGATAATAAAAATGTAATTTTTATTAATCTTAACGATGGATCTACTATTAACAATATTCAAATAGTTGCAGATCCAGAAAATATAAGTAAAGAAACGTTAAGTCTTATTAAAACTGGAGCGTGCCTTGGAGCTACAGGAACAGTAGTAGAATCGGCAGGTGCAGGACAGAGTGTAGAATTAAAATTAAAATCGTTAGAAATATATGGACCTGCAGATCCAGAACACTATCCGCTTCAACCAAAAGAACATAGCTTAGAATTTCTTCGTGAAATAGCGCACTTAAGAATGCGTACTAGTACGTTCAGTGCTATTATGCGTATTCGTCATGCCATGTCATTTGCGGTACATAAATTTTTCAACGATCGCGGCTTCTTTTATTTACACACTCCAATCATTACAGGATCAGATGCAGAAGGTGCTGGAGCGATGTTTAAAGTAACAACACTTGATTTAAAAAACACTCCACTTACGCCAGAAGGTGATATTGATTTCAGTGAAGATTTTTTTGGGAAAGAAACTAACTTAACTGTTTCAGGACAACTAGAAGGTGAATTGGGAGCGATGGCACTTGGCCAAATCTATACGTTTGGACCAACTTTTCGTGCAGAAAATTCCAACACCACTCGACACCTTGCAGAATTTTGGATGATAGAACCAGAAGTTGCCTTCAATGAACTTGTAGACAACATGGACCTTGCAGAAGACTTCTTAAAATATCTTATTAAGTATGCACTAGAAAATTGCAAAGACGATCTTGATTTTCTTAACAAACGTTTTATAAAAGAAAACGAAAAGAAAAAACAAGAAGAGCGTGACGAATTAAATTTATTAGAAAAACTTCAATTTGTTGCTGACAATAATTTTGAACGACTCCCTTATACAGAGGCTATAAAAATATTATTAGACTCAAATTATTATAAGAAAAAGAAATTTAAATATCCTGTTGAATGGGGCGTAGATCTTCAGTCGGAGCACGAACGTTATCTTGTCGAAAAACATTTCAAAAAACCAGTAATCCTTACTGACTACCCTACTGAAATCAAAGCTTTTTATATGAAGCAAAGCGAAGACGGTAAAACGGTAAAAGCAATGGATGTTTTATTTCCAGGTATTGGAGAAATAATTGGCGGTTCTCAAAGAGAAGATGACCTAGAGAAATTATTAAAAAGAGCACATGAAGTAGGCATTCATGAAAAAGATATTTGGTGGTATGTAGAAACAAGAAAATATGGCAATGCACCACACGCTGGATTTGGCTTAGGATTTGAAAGACTAATTTTATTCGTTACAGGAATGGGAAACATTAGAGATGTAATACCGTTTCCAAGAGCACCGAAAACAGCAGAATTTTAAGTAAAAAAAGCATTCATACGATTTCGAAAATCGTATGAATGCTTACATTTTTTATTTATTCATGAATAATTTTAAACTCCACTCTTCTATTTAAAATAGCATCAGCTGGCTGATATAACGGCTGTGTATTTCCGTAACCTTTAGCGATTAATCTTTCTACAGGTATACCTTTTTTAACAAGAGTTTTAACAATTGCTTTTGCTTGATCGACTGTATTATCGCTGCTATAGGTAGTTCTTAACGTATACAATTCACGACCAGTAGTATCTGTATACGTCCCTAACGTATCAATTATTTTTGCATTTAAGCCCGCCTGAAAAACAGTATCTTTTATTACTTGGTTAGTATGTACACCTATTTCAATCCTTGTGGTAATATTTGCTTTCAAGAGTATAAAAAGTCTGAATATTTCCGTAGCCGAATATGCTTCAAGTGTATCTGAATTATTAATAAAGGAAAGATTGTTCAACTGACAAATAACATCAGGTTTTATAGGTGTTAATTTTACATCAATTGTTTTCTCTTCGTACTTAGGTTGCTTGGGAGGATTAAATAAAAGTGATTTAAATGTACATCCACCTTCTTGCGCCATCACTGCTACATCGTAACTATTATCTTGTGGCACAAAAGCTGTATAAGTTCCATCTGCAGCACCTGGATAAATTACAGATTTATTTGTTACTATATTTGTAACCACAACTTTTGGTACTAACGCTAAATTATTAGAAGAATTTTTAACAGTACCTTGCAATAATGTTACTTTCTCAGGTTGCAATTCATCAGAAATTTTTGATCTAAAAATATCCAATCCACCACCTTTTTCAGCTCCAGTATAATAGATAAGACCACCCGCAGCTCCAACAGAAACATACTTTTCATCTTTCGCTGTATTGACAAAAGAGTAAGGAATTGGTTCTTCCCAAGATCCATCAGTATGTTGTACCGTTTTATAAATATCATATCCACCTGAACCACCTTCGCGCATAGATGCGAAAAGAAAAGTTTTATTATCAGAAAGCATTCTTCCTGCACATTCACAGTTCATGTTGATTGGAGAAGGAAGCATAACTGGATTTTTCCAGAGATCTTTTCCTAATTTTTCAGATATAAATATTTTTCCGCAAGGAGTTCCATTAGGTGTTTTTGTATTAATAAGTTTTGTAAAATACAAAAATTTTCCATCGGGCGATAAGGAAGCATCCGTTTCATGAAGTGCAGAATTAAGAGGCTTTCCAGGATTTCTAGGAGCTCCCCAAGTGCCAATAATTGTTTTCTCCATAAACCAAATATCACTTCCGCCTACACCTCCACTTATGGGAGAATGAAAAACTATAGTACTGGCATTTTGATTTAAATAAAACCCTCCGTTAAGTATTGTGGGAATAGGTGTATTGGCTCCTTTTACCTCCTCAGGTTTTGTCCATCCTCCATTTCTCATATAGCTAATCATAGCAAGTGCTTTTTCACCAGGAAATTGTTGTTCAAATAATAATGCTTTTCCATTCCCACTGATGCAAGGATTAAATTCATCTGTGCCACTCCCATTTAAAGGATTTCCAATGGGTATATTTTGCGAAAACAAATTTATTGGGACCAATAAAAACATACCCAATACAACAAATACCAATTTAATTTTTTTCATGTATTTTAAATTTATCTTGTCGAACCTATGAAATTCTCAATTTTACGTATTTCACATTGTACTCTTTAAAGAAAAAATAGTGTATAATGTATTACTTAAAACGTAAAAATATGCTATTCAGTTACATGGAGCAACTTTTTTAATTAAAAATAAGGTATTAAGGGAAATTAGGATGATTTTTTATTCAAAATCACTTCCATCGGCCATTTTTAGCTTAAAAGTAAGAATATTTATCAAATCAATTAAAGCCCATATTGATCCTCCTCCAAGGGTAATACCTTTGATCCACCAATTTTTGTATCCTAATAGATAGCGGTCAATCCCAAATATTCCCAGGAAAAATGAAATTAGAATTATGTGTGTTAATTTAATCTTCTTTTTCTCAGTACTCATTATTCTACAGCTTTATCCCTCAAATCTTATCAAATTATTTTTAATAATGAATTTTTAATGCTTCAAATATTCCTTATTG
>JANOTP010000156.1:0-6079 GCA_031416415.1 Cytophagales bacterium
GCCACATCAATTTTTCCCTGATCTATTAATTCAAAAAAATGAGAAACGCCTACCTTAATCACTTTATCTAGTAAACGCACATCCTGCTTGAGATTAATAGCTCCTGCTTTAGAGGCCGATTCATAATCAGGATAATCTAACCATGTCAGTTCGTTTTCATTCTTATTGTCATTTTTCCCCGTATACATACAAAGAGGAAAATCATTTGCATGAGACTTTAGTTCAATCCATTCAATTTTTAAAGAAAAAGCTCCCGTTCTAGGTTTATTTTCTACTACAAATGCTCCAGCACCATCGGATAACATCCACCTTAAAAATTCAGTATCAAAAGGTACGTCTTTACAATTTTGAGCATCAAAACGACTACTTTTAAACATTCTACTAGCAAATTCACTTCCTAGTGAAACAGCATTTTCTTTTTCGCCACATCGTATTTGAGTGTAGGCATTTTTAAGCGCCATCATACCACTTGAACAAACACTTTGAAAACTCGCGACTTCACATTTTGGAATAGTCAGTTTAGAATGTACCATACTTGCAAAGCCCGGCAAAGGAAGATCTCCCTGACTTGTTCCGGTGCAGAGTAATTGAACATCTTCCATTTTGAGGTGACTTTTTTCTATGGCGTTTTTAACAGCAATAGCAGCCATATCGGCATTGGAATAATTACTTTTTTGATTTTTATCGAGTGCAAAAAATCTATTTTTAATACCATTTTGTTTTAATATTCTTTCCTTTACCAGACTTTTCTGCCCATTAATTTTACCTAAATAATCTTCTATTTCATCGTTTGAAACGGGAGGTCCTGGCAGAAATACACCTATTGAATTTATATAAACGTCGTTCATTTTTTTGAAGATAATTTATCAGAAATTAAATCTAAGAAAAAGGTAGCAAATCCATAATTTTTCAATCCTTTAGAATGGTGTTCATTGTGCTTGGTTGCAAAAAGTTGCCATTTATTTCCAGTACCATTTCCAAAACGATAATTGCAATGTCCTGAAAAATTCAAGAGAATACTCGCTAGTGGATAAAAGGCAATTGACAACGGTGAAAACTTAATAAAAGGAACAATTGTAAGTGGCACAGTACTCAACAATAATGCTTCGAGCCAATGAAAACTATAGACTGAATAAACTGTAGGAACAACTGTTCGATGATGCACCCAATGAAATTTTCGCATCATGAAAGGGAAATGCATTATACGATGTATACAAAAAAAATGCACCTCATTCCAGAGATTCAAAACAATTATACCTACTATAAAATTCATCCATGTATCTGGCAATAATGTTATATATCCATTCCTAAAAAGAAATATAACGGGCAAGCCTGAGAATCCAAATATTATAATTGAAGTAAGAGAATGTTTTATTTCAAAATAAACCTGTGTTGTTAAGGGTTCTTTCTGAATGATTTTGTTAAGTAATTTATACTTTTCTAAAATTTTACATGTTTTCAAAAACAAGGCACCAATTACAAAATACAAAAAAAGGAAATAAATAAAAATGAAAAGATACAAAACGGGGTAAGATAAATCAACCAAAAAAGTAGTTACCGATAGTGACATAATATCAAGGATAATAATTTATTTAACTTCTAGATGATACTTCGTTTTTATAAGATCGGGGTCTTTGTATTCTATTATAGACTCTTTTTCACCAATAGAAATTACTTTGTAGGTCTTGGACCATAAGCCAGAAGATTCTTTACAATTTATGTAAACAACAGGATTTAAAATCGTCCATTTCCCTTTGTATTCCTTTCCATTTTCTACAACAACGAAAGTCATGTCATTTTTCAAGGATATAATATCATTCACTTGTTCGGGCAATGGTGCACTATCTACGCCGAAGAGTTCGTATTTTATAATTTTCCATTCTTTGCCGGTCAATCCTTTTTTAATCTCATCAGCTGTTATTTGATCTCCACTTATTTGTGCTCTTAATGTAAATGAAGTAAATATAAAAAACAGGAATGCTAAATTTTTCATAATACAAAAGTTTATTAACGATTATAATTTATAAAATTTGTTTGATTTTTTCAACTAACGTCTCGTTTATTTTACGATAGGACTCAAAGGTCCAACCCGCAATATGAGGTGTTAGGATTACTTTATCCGATTTTTTCAAATAATCAAAAGCTTCTTGTTGATCCGCATTAAGATTGTTTATTTTTTCATTTTCTAAAACATCCAAAGCCGCTCCTCTGATTTTACCCGATTGGATTCCTTTTACTATTTCAGCTGTTTTAACAATTTCTCCTCTTGCTGTATTTATAAGCCATATAGGTTTTTCAAATGAATTCAAAAAAGAATCGTTTACCATAAATTTTGTTTCACTAGTCAACGGAATGTGTAGCGACAAAATATCGGATTCTTTCTTCAATTGTTCTAGTGAAGAAACTATTGCATTTTCATCTCCATAATTCGTTTTATATTTATCATAAGCCAATACAGTACATCCAAATGATTTAAGCCTTTTAGAAGTAGCTTTACCCATGTATCCATACCCTAGAATACCCACTGTTTTTCCCATTAGTTCATATCCTCTGTTACTTTCACGGTCCCAGATAGTATTTCTAACTTCTTTGTCGGCCCTCAAGACATTATTCATGAGAGAAAGTAACATACCAACTGTATGTTCAGCTACCGCATCACGATTGCCTTCAGGAGCATTTACTAATTTTATATTTCGCTTAGTTAGCTCGGCAACATCAAGATTATCTAATCCTGCTCCTGCCCTTCCTATAAATTTGAGACGAGTTGCTTTTTCTATCACCTCAATTCCAAAAAATAGTTTACTACGAACAATTATACCTTCATAATTACCTATTATAGATATTAATTCCTCTTTTGTAATGTCAGGTCTATAATCAGGTTCAATACCGATATCTTTTAACATTCCCGATATAGAATGATGCATATCGTCGATTATTAGGCAATTGATAGGACTAGCCATTTTTTTTAGTTTTAAAAGTTTTCAATAGTAGATACCAGTTTTACTATCTGGAATCTTTAAAATTACGATCACACCGAATACAAATATCCTGCCACAGAAAAATAAATAGCTAAACCAAGTAAATCGTTTACCGTAGTAATAAAAGGCCCTGAAGCAACTGCAGGATTTACACCAAAACGATCTAGTACTAGTGGTGTAACCGTTCCGATAAATGAAGATATAATAACCACACTAAACAATGAAATTGAGACAACCATAGATTGTTTCATCTCCAATTCTAATAAGAAGTTAAATCCAAATACAATTGCTGCTATAGCTAAACCATTTATGAGTGCTACAAGAAATCCTTTACTCATCCTATAAAATGAGAAGTCATTATAAAAAGGATCTCTTGCTAAAGATTGAACTATAAGAGAAGAAGATTGAATCCCAACATTACCTCCTGTTGCCGTAATCAGTGGAATAAAAAAAGCCATGGCGGGTAAATGGCTAATGAAACTGCCGTAGAAGCCTAAAAATTTAGCCCCTAACATTCCTCCAATCATACCTATTAGAAGCCAAGGAAGCCTAGATTTGGTAAGTATCCATACAGAATCTTCTTCTTCAACTCCAGAGGTAGTACCAGACATAGCCTGCATATCCATTTCGGCTTTTTCTGTAATAACATCCACTATATCGTCTATAGTAATTCTACCAAGCAATTTGCCTTGCGAATTTGTAACAGGAATAGCAACTAAGTCATATTTTTTCATCAAATCCGCTACATCCTCTGCATTAAGAAGTGCGTCAACTGATATAAGATCTGCTTGATAAAGTTCAGAAATTAAGGTGGTGTCTTCCGCTAATAACATTTTTTTAACGGAAACCCTACCTAGAAGTTTATTTTGATCATCGACGACATATACGGAGAAAATTTTACCAACTTTTTTCGATTGAATACGCATCTCTTCTACGCATTTATCAACTGTCCAATTAAGATTGGCTCGAATCAATTCTTTTTGCATTAAGCCTCCTGCACAGTCATGATCGTAATGGAGGAGGTCTTTTATATCTTTTGCTTTTTCCTCATCTTTATCTTCAATGAGTTCGATGATTGCTTCAGCATCGTCTTGTTCATTAAGAATATCAGCAGCATCGTCTGAATCAATTTGATTTATAAAATCTGCAATTTCTCCTGTACTAAATTGTTCAAGAAATTGAATACGAAAACCCTCGTCAAGCTCACTTATAATAGAGGCTTGTTCGTTACTAGGGAATAATGAAAATATATATTTTGATTGATCTTTATCTAGTTCATATAACACAGAAGCGATATCCTGTGGCAATAATTCTTCTAATCTACTTTTTACAAATTGCTCGTTGGAATCGGCAATTGCATCTTTAAGTTGATCTATATATTCCTGAGTAAGTTCAAATGTCATCACGTATAAATTTGATGGTTGGCTATAGGATAGTTCAAATTTTACAAAAACTTATTTACTTAAAAACAATCAACTAGTAGTTTCATTTCTTATTTTTTCAATTCTAGTTGTAAGCTCCACAAAATCATTTACCGATAGTTGTTCAGCTCTTAAATTAAATTGTGGTTCAGCCATCATTTCGGCAGGTAAACTTAAGCTTTTTAGACAATTTCTCAACGTCTTTCTTCTTGTAGAAAAACTTTGTTTTACAACTGTAAAAAATAATTTTTCCTCACAAGGCAATTTACCTCTACTATTTCTCGTTAATCTTACTACCCCAGATTTCACTTTAGGAGGAGGTATAAAAACATCTTCATGAACTGTAAATAAGTATTCTATATCATAAAAGGCTTGAAGTAAAACGCTTAAAATTCCATACGTTTTATTACCATGTTTTGAAGCCATTCTTTCCGCTACTTCTTTTTGAACCATTCCAACCGCCTCTGGAATCTGATCTCTGTAATCAAGTATTTTAAAAAATATTTGCGAAGAAATATTGTATGGAAAATTACCTATGACTGCAAAATTTTCCGAAAAGAGCGTATCAAGTTTTAATCTCAAAAAATCTCCTTCGATAATCCTTCCATTAAGTTGGTCAGAATATTTCTTCTTTAAATAAGCAATAGATTCTCGATCAATTTCAACTACCCAAGTTTCAAAATCTTCCTTTTTAGTCAAAAAATCAGTGAGCACTCCCATTCCAGGACCAACTTCCAATACTTGTTTGTATTTATCTTTTAAATGAAGTGAATCAACAATTCTTTCTGCTATTGAATTATCCTTGAGGAAATGCTGTCCCAGATGTTTTTTTGCTCTTACTCTTTCCAATTTGAAAATATCGTTATGTGTAGTGTTTACCTTTTTATTTCAAAAGGTATCTATATCAAAAGTAACAAATAATTCAGTAGAAAATGAGCAACATCATATTTAAAGCTTAAAAGGTTTTTTAGTTTAATGGTAAGTAATAAGGTTTAGGTTTAACAATCCCAGTTTTCAATTGGGATTGTTTTTTTATGTTCTAAAATAATCCTTGTACAAAGGTATTTGACAGTTAGGGATCAATAGGGATAACTGGGAAGTTTAATTGAAATTATTGAGGATATATGCTATGATTCGGAATAATAAACGAAAGCGGCTTTTAATGCTAGTTTGGTTTCTTACCAACTACGATTAGCAAGAGAAACAACAAGAGTATTGAGAAGTCTCCCAACTAATTCGATTGATCCATACTTAGGGAGACAGTTTAAGTCAACTGTTTTTTGGGTCTTATTCAGCGACAAACCTCATTTAATGTAAAACATACTAAGTACTTAGCTTCTCCATAATAGTATTTTTCAAATAGGCAGCTTGCTTATTTGTTAAATAATAAACTTCAATTGGATTCTGCATTATTTTTTAATATTATTTTTTTTATCACTTAACTATTAAAGGAATAAGTTGTATTTTTAAGCTAATAAGTTTTTAATCTAATAAATCAGTCATTTAAATAAAGTAGCTAAACTATGCCACTAACTCCCCATACTGGTACCTTAGGTAGAAAAGCCGCAGCCCACTTGCTCAGAAGGGCTACTTTTGGAGCCAACAAATTGGAAATAGATTCCTTTACCTCCCTAACTGCAAGTACAGCCATCAGTCAACTTTTTCAAGCCACTGCTTTAC
>JANOTP010000157.1:0-3820 GCA_031416415.1 Cytophagales bacterium
ACAGACCACGCTCCACATACTTGGGAAGAGAAACAACTACCCTATTGGCAAGCTCCCTCTGGTGGACCATTAATACAACATACTCTTAACGTAATGCTAGAATTTTATCATCTAGGAAAAATTTCGTTAGGGAAAATTGTAGAAAAAATGTGCCATGCCCCCGCAGAATGTTTTCAAATTAAAGAAAGAGGTTTTATCCGAGAAGGATATCATGCTGATATAGTACTATTTGACCCTCATAAACCATGGGAAGTGAACAAAGGAAATATTTTATATAAGTGTGGCTGGTCTGCATTTGAGGGGTATAGTTTTCATGCTTCAATTTCACATACCATCGTTTCTGGTCATTTAGCGTATTCTGAAGGAAAATTTGACGAAAGTAAAAAAGGTGAAAGGCTCTTATTTAATAGATAAAAATTTAAAAAGCAGTTTGTTTTGGCTTTTTAAAGGTTTACACTATATTTGCATTCCCAAATTAACACGGTGGTTGTAGCTCAGTTGGTTAGAGCATCGGTTTGTGGTACCGAGGGTCGTGGGTTCGAGCCCCATCATCCACCCAAGTTAGAAGCCATCCAGATCGGATGGCTTTTTTTTACCCTTTTCTTAGGAATCAATCGAAATTGTGTAGAGAAGTGATAAATCAGTCTTATTTGATAAACTTCAGGACAGCAAGAGTGTGAGCATCGAAATTAGTCACACTCTTGCTCTTTTATCCTATTTTTGTCTACTTGAAAATTTAGGAATGAGTACTTCTATTATTAAATCACAGAAAATAATTAGATCACTGATACAACTCCGATATTTTTTTAGAATCATTTTTATCAATAATCTTCTGCAAATAAACAGTATTACTTTTTAGCACTGAAAGTATATATCTTCCGGAAGGTAATTCTCTCACATCCTTTGTCCAATGAGCTTCGTATATGTCTTCACTTGTAAAAATTTTCTCTCCATTTGTATCTTCCAAAAGAACAACCCAACCAATATTATCCGTAATTTTTCTAAATTTTATATTAATTTTGTCTATAACCGGGTTAGGGTAAATAAGCATTTCAACCTCTGTCTCCCAATTTGGCTGCTCTTCTTCTTCAAAATCATCTTCTATAAAAGATACCGCTTCTATCGTTTTAGCTTTAAATACAGAATACTCAAAGCCGATAAAATCTAAGTTATTACCATCGTACAATAAAGAAGTACGATCGTCTTGTATTTTTGAAATTTTCAAAATAGCATAACCTCCTGCATTCTTTAATTTAAGAATATACACATCCCCAACTTTTAGATTCTTAATTATCTTAGTTGATTTATTTTTCTCAAAATAATTTTTCACCAATTCATAGCTAGTTTCTTTTGTATTGAATTTAGTGGCCTTTACAAAGCTACTCCCCACAGAAATAAGTTCTCTTCTAAAAAAAGGAAGAGGGTCTGTAATTTTAGTTGTGTTAATGATATCCTTTTCCAAATCGCTTTGGTACAACCATTTTTCAGAATCTGCAGTCAAACTCCATGCTGCTGCTTTTGGGCCTTGCATATTGTAGATGACACCTGGTGTGTATTCTATAGCTCCACACAACTTAGTAGCAGAAGCAATACATAGTACAAGTACCGTAAGTGAAAAACTAAAAAATAGTTTCATAAGTAAATAAGTAAGTTGTTATAAATATACTCAAACATTCTTTATTATTAAAAAATATAACTCACAACTTATTAACTGACAATATAATACAATTACACCCACAAATATGTACTTAAAATAGCTTTTACAAATGGAAAAATACTATTGTAATTCTTCCATAAAAAAATCACACTGTATATTGAAGTAGTTTTCATGAAGTGCATCAGATTTTTAAACTGAGGCATAGTTAACTTTCTTTATAAACCATATAGTTACGGTTCCAAAAATTTTATAATAGTTCATTTTTTAATTATATTTATGTAATAACAACAAATAACTACGGTGCCTAGAATAAAATCTAAAAATCTTTATGAACTCATCAAGTCGATGAATAAAAATGAAAAGCGGTATTTTAAAGTTACCAGTTCATTTTCAGAAGAAGCAGACGATAAGAAAGTATTATTATTATTTGATGAAATAAATAAGCAGGATGATTTTGACGAAGACAAAATTCTTAAAAAAAATCCTTCCCTTAAAGCATCTCAACTTTCAAATCTCAAGGCGTATCTGCACGAACGGATACTTCAAAGCCTTCGTCAGTTTCATCTGCCTAAGATTATGGATATTCAAATCCGCGAGCAGATTGATTATGCACAACTTCTATTCGAACGAAGATTGTACGACCAAGGAAAAAACTGTTTGAAAAAAGCAAAGAAAATGGCTCAGCTTTATAATAATCTAGAGCTACAATTAGAAATCGTAAAACTTGAAAAAAGTGTACTGACACAAACAACTGAAGACGGATTAAGCCGAGTGGATGATATCATTACAGAAGTACGTAACATCAATTCCCAGATCAATAATTTAAATGAATTCTCAAATCTTTTCATAAAACTAAATTCATTTTATTCTCGCATTGGTTACATACGCGATGAAGCGGACTATATTCAAGCAAAGGATTATTTCTATTCTAGTCTGCCAGATTTTGAAGAAGAAAAACTTTCTATGATCGAAAAAATATATCTATATAGACTTTACGTAGGATATTACTTTTTTGTCCAAGACTTCGAAAATGGTTATTTGTATTCAAAGAAACTGGAAGAACTTTTTGAAACTTCTTCCTCTTTGATTGAAACTAATACAGAAGATTATATAAAGGGACTTAATAATTTACTAATCTCGCAATATAAACTTTTTCGTTATCATGAATTTGAAGAAACGAATAAAAAATTACAAAATGTAAGTTCTATTCAAAGTCTCCAGATGAATGAAAGCATGAGGATTAGACTTCTGAAATATTATTATACCAACGCCATCAATCACTATTTTATGACGGGTGATTTTGATAAGGGAATTGAATTTATAATGCAAAATCAGGGGGAAGAACTAACTCTTTTAATGACCAAACTTGACCGTCACTCACAGATGGTGGTCAACTACAAAGTAGCTTGTCTTTATTTTGGTGCAGGTAATTATCACCAATCCATACGCTGGTTAAATAAAATAATAAATGTAACAGGAATTGACTTCCGAGAAGATTTACACTGCTTTGCCAGAATTCTAAATCTAGTCTGCCACTACGAACTAGGCAATTTTGATGTTATTAAATACTACATAATTTCTACATATCGTTTCCTGTGGAAAAAAGACGATTTGCATTTTTTCCAAAAATATATTTTAAGTTTCCTGAAAACATTGAACACCAATCTTAGCAATAAAGATCTTATAGAACGTTTTCAAAAATTAAAAATGCAGCTTGTACCGCTTGTAAACAGTGCATTTGAAAAACGAGCATTTATCTATTTTGATATTATTTCTTGGTTGGAAAGTAAAATAGAAAAACGTTCTGTACAAGAAATAATTCAGGATAAGTTTAAAGAAAAGGTAAAAGTATAATATGTTGAATTATGTTGTCATTGCGAGGAACAGCACCGATAGGCGATGAGACGAAGCAATCCCTCTGCCAGTGACAGAGAATGTTAGAATAAATAAAGCTGTTATAATCTGCACAACTCATTATAGTAGTATTTGTTATCGCATTTCCTGTCACTGGCCAAGGGATTGCTTCGTCATTTCTCCGCTTACGCGTAGCCATTACTCGCAATGACAGTTTATGCTAAAAATATCTCTACAAGTTTTTTATTTGTAGAATTACGAATTATGTCGTCATTGCGAGGAACAGCGCCGATAGTCGATGAGACGAAG
>JANOTP010000158.1:0-2606 GCA_031416415.1 Cytophagales bacterium
TATTTATAAACTTCACAACGCTGATGGTAGTAGGAAATTTGTTTTTTGGAATTGCCTTTTTGATATCGTTCTCAGGATTTTTGAGCGCTTCAAAAACGATGAAGTTATTTAATCAAATGATAGACAATAGATCAACTATAAAATAGCCACAGCACTGCATGCTGGCGCAAGCGCAAGCTTGTTTCTTTTTTGTATTCAAGCGTAAGCTTGGTCCAATTGGGAAATCTGTGTTACATAGAAACAATGTCGGGTGCAGACACCCGCCATGGAGAATAAATAATAATTAGTATATTTAGATAAATCTTAAATGCTTAACCTATGCGTTATTTCTATTTTCTTATTCTTTTTCTAATACCTGTATTTTTGGAAGCTGCAACCATACAGGGTCGGATGAATGCTCGTTTTAAAGGTGAAATATTCTATCTTCATGGAGGATATATCGACAGCATAGTTCTAATACTAGATTCGAACGGTTTTTTTTCAGAAACACTTCCATTGACAGAGCCTGATATATTTTTTCTGCGAGTAAGAAAAAACAATAATCTTCTGATAAAACTAGCAATCGCTCCAGAGGATAATATTACCATTATAGTTGACAATGGCTTTAAATGTATAGGCTCTCAAGAAAATGATAAGCTGATTTCTTACGAAGAACAAGCTAAACTTATTTTCAAAAATAGATCCGAGACCCTGTCCAACTCTTTCATGGCAGAAAACGGAATGGCCGATCCTGCAAAAATAAAAAAATTTAACGCTCAAATTGATTCGATCAAATTCGAATGTTCGAAAGAACTAAATGATTGGGTAATTGCCCAACCAGGTTTTATAGCCTCTGTAGCATCGGTGCAACATGCCTTTAATTGCCATCCTGATCGAGATATAACATTAATGGATACAATACTTTATAATTATAAAAAAAAGTATCCCAAAACACAATTGACCTATAGACTTGAACAAATGATCGATGATTACAAACGGGTTGCTTTTGGTGCTATTGCTCCGGACTTTGAATTGAGACAATCCAATGGAAAAAAATTTAAATTAAGAAATGTAAAAAGTGATTATGTACTATTATATTTCTGGGAAACAGGCTGCAGAAAGTGCGTGGAACAAAATAATGAGCTAATAAAAAATTATCAATTACATAAAGATAAAGGACTTACTATCGTTGGCATTTCTATGAAATACACCAAAGAAGCTTGGATTCAAAATATCCGATCAAACCATTATAAATGGGTCAATGTTTTTGAACTTACAGATTGGAAGTTTTCAACTTATCTTCTTTATGGAATATATCCTCGCAATAACCCACATTTCTTTTTGCTTGACAAGGACCATAAGATTATTGCAAAAGAAAAGGAGGTAAAAAATATTGGAGAAAAATTAGTAGGATTCGTTAAATAATTCTGCAACCCAGTTGTCGTTACTTCGTTCTTCTTAGCTTATAGCTAAGAAGCTTATATTGTGAGGCTTTTAGCAGATTAGATAAGGGAAGGAGCTAGTAGCTATTCATAATTTCCAGAAGTTTTTCCTGTGGCTCCAAGGTCTGAATAATGATTTTTTCTCTATGCAGCACTACTGCCAGATAGTAAGTAAAAATTAAATTGGTATCAAGCTTACGCTTGAAATAAAAAAGGACACAAGCTTACGCTTGCGCGAGCAAGAAGCGGCAATCGATTATTTCACCACTGTGATATTAATTATTTTTTTATCATTGATTACAATGGCATAATATCCATCGTCTGCAATACTTTGATCGGACTTGGTTCCATTCCATTCTGCTGGAGTGGTGAGTTCTTTTATGAGCTTTCTGCTGATGTCGTAGATACGGGCAATGCCAGCTTCCTCTATATAATAAGAATCGGATAGACCGTCTCCATTAGGACTAATCAATGCTTGACATCCTTCTGGTTTTCGAACCGAGATCAATTGTGAGGCTTTACATTTTCTGGAGTCTTTAATAATTGTTGTATAAAATCCAGGTGATAAGGATGTAAATTGTGGGTTTGTCACATAGAGCGTATCCACTTTTCCAGGTTTTACAATTCCATAATTGAAAGGAGCAACTCCTCCACCAAGAACAAGATTATTAAGTTGTATCACACTTCCATCGGTACAATTTTCGGATACTATTTCTACGTCCATGTTTGCGATTTCCAAACAGGTAATTACACGTAAAGTAGCCGTGTCTGAAAGAAGCGTAAGGCCCGCAAGTCCAGGATTACTAACTTGTACTGAATACTTACCTGAATCAGAATACGCAGCAATGCTTATCGTTAAAATTCCGTTTTGATTGGTACTTAAAATTGTTCCGTCTTTATACCAAGTGTATTGATTGGTAGTAATGGAAGGGTCGATAGTTGCGATAAAGCTAATACTATCTTTTTCTCGAACGGTATATGAGCTCAGAGGAAATGGTTTCTGAGGATAATAAGAATAAATATTAAAGTTTGAGTTGGAGGTAAGTGGAAGAATATCTTCAAACGAGAGATAATTGTCTGTGAAATTTACTGTCGCAAGCGAAGGTTTGTTGGATAATAGTGGAAGTGTTGTAAGATCATTATTGAATACCAGAAATAGCGTTAAAGTGGTATTGCTGCTCAGGT
>JANOTP010000159.1:0-2324 GCA_031416415.1 Cytophagales bacterium
GAAGAAAATATTTTTTTCTGATAACGGTAGCACTGCAGTAGAGGTGGCTATAAAGATGGCTATTCAGTATACGATTAATAAAGGAAGAATTCCTGGAAAAATAGTGGCATTAGAAGGAGCATTTCATGGTGATACTTTTGGTGCAATGGCGGTAAGCGAGCGAGGGATGTTTACAAACCACTTCGGTAACTACTTATTTGACGTTGAGTATATTCCTTTTCCAGAACAATCTAAAGAACAAGAGTCACTTCGTGTATTTGAAGAAAAAGTGCAAAAAGGGTTGATAACTGCTTTTATTTATGAACCCCTAGTGCAAGGCGCAGCTGGTATGAGAATGTATTCTCCAGAAGTTCTTGAAAAAATGCTTGTCATAGCTAAGAAATATAATATTATATGTATTGCAGACGAAGTAATGACTGGTTTTGGAAGAACGGGTAAGTTGTTTGCTTCTATGTATATGGACACTAAGCCTGATATTATTTGTCTTTCAAAAGGCATTACCGGTGGTTTTATGCCTTTTGGGGCAACTGCTTGCAATGAAGAAATTGAATCTGCATTTTTATTTCCAGAAACAACTAAAACATTTTTTCATGGACACTCTTATACCGGAAATCCACTCGCTTGTGCAGTTTCTAATGCTAGTTTGGATTTATTATTAACAGATGAGTATACTGAAAAAATAGTTTTTATACATAAATGTCACACCTCGTTTTTGGCTAAAATAAAAGATTATAGCGCTGTAAAAAACGTTTCTGTTTTAGGAACAATTCTTGCTATAGAAATAAATACATCTTCGGAAACTAGCTACAGTAATGCTATTCGAGATGTGTTATATGATTTTTTTCTTAAGAGAGATATTTTGATTCGTCCTTTAGGAAATGTTATTTATATTCTTCCTCCTTACATTATCACAAAGGAAGAATTGAGTTTGATTTATGTAGCTATTGAAGAATTGTTGACAAATACGATAAACTAATTTTCATTAAAAACGTTAATAACTAAGATTAATAGAAATTAAAGATGAGATGTTGGACTTTTTTAATGTTACTTTTTCTAAATCTTGAAGTGTATTCTCAAGTATTAAAAACTTCTTTGCCTTTTTCTGCCGCTACACCCTTTGTTGAGCCAGATGGCAGGAAACTGACATTGAAACTTAATGACACCGAATTTGTACTCCTTTCCAAATTAAAAGGACATTTTCACGGAGAGTCTACCTATCAACTGGAGAAATATGACAAAGATTTAGGGCAAAAATTCAAAACGTTACTTGTTTGCACAAATGAAGAAGATTTTAAAGAGCTTTTTTTTAATGGTACAGATATAATCCTTTTTTCGGTTATTCACGATGAGGTGCAAAAAAAATCAAAATTAATAGCCTATTCATTTGATGCTAGTACGGGTGTAAAAAAATCAACTAAATCTTTACACGAAAGAACTGTTAATGATTGGCTAGAAATACAAGGTAAAGGAGTAGTTAAAACTACTTTTGATAATGAAATCTGCTCTTCTTTATCTAAGCATTTTACCACCAACTTTGAATATCAATATCAACTAAGGTACTCTCCTGATAAAAGTAAACTATTGCTATATATTTTTGATTATAGCCAAAAAAATTTAGTTGCTGAATTGAAAGTTTTTGACAATAAATTGACAGAGCTAATGCAAGGTTCAATACCTGTTGATAATGGTTTTATAAATTATGGCATTTATCCTAATAATAAAGGGGATGTATATATTCTAAATTCGGAACGCACCGGACGTATTGTAGTTATTCAATATAATTTAAAAACCAAGGTGAATAAATTACTTGATATTCAAAATGCTAGTACTAATCGTTCTTCCTTAAACTTACAAGTATTTACAGATAATGAAGTGTACATTTCTTGTATTAATACAAATGCAAATAAACTTGCTGGAGTGATGTATGCCAAATTTGATTTCAAACAAAATACAATTGAAAAATTGAATTTTCACGATATTTCAGTTGGATTGCAGCAAACAGCACAAATTATGAGGCCTACCAATAAAAATCTGACGGGTCAGGAAAGTTGGCTTGGGTATGAAATTGTTTCTTTTTATGTAAATGAGTACGAAAAAATTATAATGGTACTAGAAAAAAGAGAAATTTCTGGCATTGGATTTACTTATAATAGTCTAAGTGTAAATAATCCTAAAAATTGGGGAGAAAAAACAGTAAAAGTAAATACCGAAGGCGTTGTTTTGTTTTCATTTAATAAAGATGACGAGCTTCTTTGGGAGAATTTTTATCAAAAATCCCAAGTTAATGATGTAACAATGGGTACTACAGCCTCTTCTTTTTCATT
>JANOTP010000160.1:0-6714 GCA_031416415.1 Cytophagales bacterium
AATGTATTATTGACTGGAACGATCTCTTTTATGTTGTTAGAATTCTTAGGTTGATGCTCTATTGGAGTATTGATTATATCTTTTTTTGTAATTGTTGTATTTTTATTGCTATTAGTTTTTGATTCTTTTATATTACCAGAAATAATTTGTTCTGTAGGAACAATCAATTGTTCTGAAGAGGAAGAATTATTTTTTTCTATTTTTTGAGAGACATAATAAATGCCACTAGCTAAAATTGCTATTGTTAAGCTAATTCCAATCCATTTGTTATTGGAGATGTTTTTAGGCAATGCAAGATCATTTTTAAGCATGTGACGAATATCTGCCAACCCATCTTCAATTATAATTGAATGTATGACTTTTTGTTTTTCTACTTCTGCAAAAAGGGAGCCGTCTATTTTTAATTTATTTTCAAAATCTATACTTTCAGATTCAGACATATCGCCTTTGATATATCTGTCAACTTTGTCCGAACTATCTTTATCGTCTATGTTCATAAGGATACTTTCGTTAATTTTTTATATAAGTTTGGTTGTTCTTCCAATAATTTTTCTAGTTTTTTTTTGCATCTATGTTTTTGTGTTTTTACCACATCACCAGAAGCAAAGCCAAGTTTGGCAGCCACTTCCTGATAATCTAAATCATCGAATATTAGTGCTTTTAATAAAGCTTTACATTTATCACCCAAATTACTTAAGAGTGCCATCATTTCATTTTCAGAGTCTTTCATTTCGAGATGTCTTTCTATCGAAGGATTTTCGGAATTATAACCTCCTTCAGAATATTCAAAAGCTTCGTGTCTATTGGTGATTCGTAATTTATTTAAATATAAATTTCTAGAAACTGTATAAATAAATCCATCAATATTCGTGTCTTCTTTCATTTTATTAAGTTTCACTTCTCTATAAAAAATAATAACGGCTTCCTGAAATATATCCAATGCATCTTGTTCTCCTCCATTCATTTTTCGAATAAGGTTTTTGATTTTGGGTAATGTTCTTTTATACAAAGAGTTTAGTACCCATTGGTTTTTTCCATCACGAATAGAGGCTATTATTTCTTTGTCATTCTCCATTAATACTATTTAAACACATTACTCTTCTAGTTCGTGAACAACCTCTTCAAGTTTTTTGTCTTTTTTTGATAAAATGAGTCCAATTTCGAAGGTATTGAAGTACAAGTTATTTTGTTTAGCAGTTATTAGTTGGCTATAACTACCTGTGATAGAAGTTTTCCAGTTGTTTATTTCAGGAATATGTAAGGCTAATTGATATAGTGCTGTTGTAAAATTATAGGATGCAATACCTATTGAAATAAGTGATTTTGCGGTTAAATTCAAGTTAACTCCCACAATTGTTGGACGGTTTTCATAAATTAATAAATGACCTTGAGGCGAAAATTCTATTTTACGACCTAAATTTAGTTTAAAACCGATTCTAGCTTCTTGATATTTTCGTTGTTTTATTGTGGTAGTTAAGGGTTTTAAAATGATAGCTAAAAGTTGGTTGTAACTATAAAAAAAGTAATAGTTTTTATGTTGCAAAAGAAGGTCAATGCTTAAATCAGGAGCCGTAGACGAACGTCCATTATTAGCACCCGTATTATTATCGTCGAATCGAATACTGGTCATTCCGACTATTACTCCAGCTGATAGAGTGGTTTTTTTATAGATCTTTATACCAGACGCAAAATGAATACCTGCATTTGTTTTACTTATATAAGGACCTTCTTTTGAACTTGAAGCAATCACTCCCAGTTGATTGCTTTTTTTAATTTTAGCATACCCGCTTATATCTACTAAATATACATCGCTAAATAAATTTAAATAGCGCTGATGAAGCACGTTGGCCGATACTTTTTGATCATCATTTAATCTTTTAATAGCATGTGTTGTAGTTAAAAAGTAAGAATGTTTTAAGAGAGGGTAAGGGCTAAAAGTATTTTGAGCTACCATGTTGGTAGAAAAAGTATTGACCAAAAGTAGGCTACATAAAATTAAATGTAGTAAGGTGGTTTTGTTCATGTACACTTTTCAATACATTATATTCACGTACAATATAAGAATTGAATCGTTATAGTTATATTATTTATTAAAAAAATATTATTTAATAAAGTATTATTTAAAATGATTATTCTTTTTTCCTTTTTTCAAGCAAAAGTTTATGTTCTTCAAGCAGTGATATATATTTATTTTTCCAGAGCTCTACTTCCTCTCTAGTTTTTTCTAATTCTGTATGATACTTTTCGTTTGGTTCTTCTGCAATATTAGTGGTCAGTCCTTTTATTTCTTCAGAAAAATCATGGTTTAATAATCTGCCAATTTCTATTATCGTGTCGTTATCAATGGTATATTTTTGAAAAATATTATAAAGATGTCTGCGGCTGATTTTTAGTTTTTTAGCCATTTCTGTAATGGAATAACCGCTTTGCCTAATAGCATTTTCTATTATTTCGCCTTTGTGCATCATGGTAACAAAGATGTAAAATTAAATTTTATAATATTTCTCAAAAAAGATACATATATGTTATTTAATTCACATATTATTTACATATTTGTACATAAATAAACCTAAGCAGCTATATGACTTTTAAAAAACCACTTTCAAAAGAAAACTACTTATGTAGTATATATTCTACAGAATTAGAATATATAAATCAAATTATGAGGTTTCAAGATTATCATTTTATTAATAATGGAGAGATTGTACTACTTCTAGATCGAGATTTTCCAGGTTTTGAGTTTTTGAATGAAAAAAAAATAGAGGAGATCATATCTATTTATGAAAATGTTGGATGGAAAATTCGAAAAGAAACAGTAAAAGATAGAGCTGAGTTTCTTATTGTATTGTCTTAATTATAAAAAATAATTTTTATAATTCGTCTTGATTTTCATTTTGTCAATTTTACCTGTAGTAATGCGTGGAAATGAATCTACGTAAATAATAGTTTTAGGTAGTTCAAAACGTGGTAGCACTGATTTTAATTGATCTGTTAAATTAATATTCAATACTTCTTTTCCTTCAATGAAAAGTGTAACAGCTTCGCCTAATAAAGGATGTGGGAGAGGAGCTATGAAAAAAAATCGAATATTATTTTCAAAAAGAATTTTCTCAATTGTACTTTCAATTAATTCAGGTTGTATTTTTATTCCTCCTGAATTAATAATGGAATCTACGCGACCTAACCATCTAAATTTATTCTCATCAATTAGTTCTACGCGGTCATTAGTTTGTATCCATTGATTATTTGTTACCTGAGAAAGGATGCGAAGACAGCCACGGTCATCTGTATCAATTAAATTTCCATCGAGTAGTTGATAATAATCTTGTTTTTCGAGACCATTTAATCTTTTTAACGCTATATGACTTACTGTTTCGGTCATACCATAACTGTTGTATATGGGAGTTTTTATAGATTGTAGTTTTTCTTCCAAAATGATAGATACCGCTGCACCACCTATGAGTATTGCCTTCATTGATTGAAGTAGAAGTAGTTCTCCAGGATTATTTTCTTCAAGTGTAGTTTGAATTTGTAAGGGCACAAGGGCTGTAAAATCAATTTTTAAATCTTGTTTTAGTTCTTTTAACGGAGAGGCAACAGGAGCCACAATTAATAGATCCATCTCTGCCACCATTCCTCTAACAAGCATCATGATTCCTGCTATGTAAGAAGTATTCAGACAAACAAGGCCAATGTCACCCGCTTTTAATCCAAGTGTTTTTATAGTAGCTTTTGCACTGGCTTCCATTTGTACTCTTGTAAGTAAAATAGGTTTAGGATCTCCTGTAGAACCAGAGGTGTGCAATAAAAATTGTTCTTTTCCCAAAAGCCAATCTTGGCAAAATTGAAGTGTATGCTGCTCATAATCATCAAGCCCCAAAGGAATGGTTGTTTTTATTTCCTCAAAACTAAAAAATCCATTTTTTATGATAATTTTACCCAACGTAGTATATTTGATTTTGGAAGGTACAATGCTTTCTTTTTCAAAAATGACTAATTGAACATTAATAACCAATAACTATTCACTAATAAACCCGATTTAAAATGATACTTGGAATTGACATAGGCGGTACCTCCGTAAAATGTGGTATAGTTTCACACGAAGGTGAAATTTCTGAAATAAGAACATTTAACACAGCAGGATGGGTAGAATCCTTAGGTTTTATGGAGTCGCTTAAATTGGAAATCGGGAATTATTTGAAAGACTTTCCTTCCATAAATGGAGTAGGAATGGGTTTCCCCGGTTTGCTGTCTCAAGATAGAAAAAGAGTAGTACTGATGAATAATATTCCTTCAGTGGTAAATGCTCCAGTAGTAGAAATATTAAACAGTTCTTTTCCTTCTGTAGTTTTCAGAATAGAAAACGACGCAAAATGTGCCGCTCTTGGCGAACACTATTTTGGTGATAATAAAGGTATTGATAATTACTTAATGGTAACACTTGGTACAGGTGTAGGTGGTGGTTTAATCATCAATAAAAAACTCTTTATAGGTGGTAAAGGAAATGCTACTGAGATAGGACATATACTTGCGAGCAATGGCAAGACCTTGGAAAATAATGTAGGAATAAGCCATCTTATAAAATATGCAGTTGAAAAACTTCATGCATACCCTGGCAAGTCAATGCTGACAGGTAAAGACATTACACCTAAAGTTATTCATGAATGTGCAAAATTAGGCGATGAATTATCTAAAGAGATATTTAAACATGTAGGATTTTATCTTGGCGAAGTTTTGGTTGGTGTAGTGCGTACAATAGACGTGGACAATATACTTTTAGGTGGAGGAATCTCTGGAGCCTTTGATTTTATAGTACCCGAAATGCGTAGAAAAATGGAAGAACATTTGCCTAAATATTATACAGAAGATCTTCATGTAGCTAAAGCGGGTCTTGGAAATGATGCTGGTCTGTTAGGTGCTGCTGGTCTTATCATAGAAGGGGTATAATTTATAAACTGTCTGTAATTTAAAGCTTTACTTAATTTAAAGTTGCTAAACTATATACTTTTGCTAAAATTAAGACGTTTGAGAAAAGATCTTTATATAGGCAGCTTTTAAGTGTTTACAATTATTTAATATTGAAATATTTATAAAAAAAAACTGTCTCAATACAATAAAGTATTAAAATTCAGGGTTTATTTAAGGGGAAATGCTATTTTTGCTTTCTGATTCGTTTAATTTTAGTTTACAAAATGGTAACAATTGGGTAACATAAAAGTCAATTTCTATAATTTAATTTGTATCGGTTTAACAAACATTCATAAACATGGGAAATAATAAATCTTCAAAAGGTAATCTTGATTCAGTTTTTGCACTTATTTTAATCGTGGGCGCAGTTATAGTTGCTCATTTAATATTTCACTTAATGAAGGGAATTGCATCTCATTTTAACGAAAAAGGTGAACCACTTCCTGGAGATTACCTAGGTATGATGTATAAAGGTGGTTTTATAGTACCGTTTTTGATGGCATTTCTTATTATAGTTCTTGGTGTTTCAATCGAAAGAGGTATAAATTTAATTAGTGCTTTTGGTAAAAAATCTCTTTCTGAATTTGTTTCAGCTATCAATGCAAAACTTTCTGCCAACGATGTTGACGGTGCTGCTGCTTTGTGTGATGCACAACAAGGTTCTGTTGGTAATGTGACTTACGAGGTTTTAAAAAGATATAAACTTGTTTCAAACGATTCTGGTTTGAGCAAAGACAAAAAACTAGACGCTATTCAAAAAGAAGTGGAAGAAGCAACAATGTTAGAGCTTCCAGCGTTGGAAAAAAACTTAACTATTATTGCTACTCTAGCTTCAGTATCTACGCTGTTCGCTTTGTTAGGAACTGTAATCGGTATGATTAAAGCATTTGCGGCACTTGCTACTACAGGTTCTCCTGATCCATCAGCTCTTGCAAATGGTATCTCTGAGGCACTTATTAATACTGCTCTTGGTATCTTTACTTCAGCAATTGCTATAGTAGCTTATAACTTCTTTACAAGTAAAGTAGATGATCTTACTCATAAAATTGATGAAATTGGTTTTTCTGTTCGTCAGCATTTTATTGCCAACGGAAGATAATTCCAGTACAACTATCATTTACGTTTATTAAATAAATAATATTAATATGTCAGGTAAAAGAGGTGGTATTTCGCTCGATATGACTGCTATGTGCGACATGGCGTTTTTGCTGCTTACGTTCTTTATTTTGACAGCCAAGATGAAAACACCTGAAGTGGTTCAGGTAGATGTTCCATCTTCCGTTTCAAAAACAAAAGTACCCGAGCAGAATTTGCTAAAAATTACAATAGCGAAAGATGGTGTTATTTTCTTCAGTGTTTCAGAAGCTCCTA
Organism: Cytophagales bacterium; assembly: GCA_031416415.1. Classification (GTDB taxonomy): domain Bacteria; phylum Bacteroidota; class Bacteroidia; order Cytophagales; family Cytophagaceae; genus JANYCO01. The sequence continues at coordinate 6,340 of JANOTP010000160.1, forward strand.
CAAGAAAAAAGCTTATTGAAAAAATTGTAGAAATTAAAAAGCTTAGTTTGACAGAAAATGAAAAAAATGCTTTTGCAAATACTGAAATGTTTGGCCTACCAAGTTCTCAGTTAAAAGGTTTTTTTAGTCTTCCTTCAGCCTCAAGAGACGCTTATAAACAACCCGGTATTCCCGTCGATTCTCTTAATAATGAATTGAAAATGTGGATTTTGGAAGCTAAAAAGATCAATAATAAAATGATTATAGCGATCAAAGCAGACAAAGAAGCCGATTATAAGCAATACTCAGACGTAGTATCAACCCTTCAGACGTTACACCTGAATAAATTTAGTTTGATCACTAGTTTGTAAAAAGTAATTTAAATTTATGCATTTT
>JANOTP010000161.1:0-3132 GCA_031416415.1 Cytophagales bacterium
GACACTGTGATTGAAGCATTGAAATGTGTTACTAAGACAAGTGAAACGGAAGATTACGATGCGTTTACAAGTAGAGTAAAAGAAAATCCATTAGCCATTAAAGTGAAATTAAATGACCTTCGTAGTAATATGGATTTAACTAGGTTGGTTACTGTGAAAGAAAAAGATGTAGAGCGATTTAATAAGTATTTGAAGGCTTATAATGAGTTGATAGTGATGTAATATATACTGGGATTAGCCTTTTAAGGATCAATCCGAAAATCTGGGGGACTTCTCAATACTGTTGATTTCTAATTCATCGTTGGAAAGAAACCCAAAAGCCAAGTAAAAAAGTCTTTTACAGAAACGCTTTTATTTTTGCTGCTGTTTCTTCCAAAATTTCTTTACTTACCGTCATTTTTTCACGCGAAAAATTTATATCATGAACAGTCTGAAGTGGTATCAAGTGTATATGTGCATGAGGTACTTCAAGGCCAATAACAGCGATGCCAATGCGTTTACAAGGGATTGCTTTTTCTAATGCGATCGCTATTTTTTTACTAAATAAATGAAGATTTATATATAGATTATCTTCTATAGTAAAAATGTAATCAATTTCTTTTTTTGGAATTACTAAAGTATGGCCTATAGCCAATGGATTTATATCAAGAAAAGCAAGAAAGTTTTCATCCTCTGCTATTTTATAACAAGGGATTTCTCCTGCTATGATTTTAGTAAATATAGTTGCCAACGAAGTCGTTTTTTTGGAGTTAGAAACCTATTTCAAGAACTTCCAATTCAATTTTACCGGCAGGAACATCAATAATAGCAATGTCACCAACTTTTTTACCCATTAAGCCTTTTCCAATAGGAGATTTAACTGAAATTTTGCCTGTTTTAAGGTCGGCCTCTTCTTCGGCCACAAACATATACTCTACAACAGCATTGCTCTTTTTGTTTTTAATTTTTGCCTTAGACAATACCGAAATAATAGACGTATCCATATTTGAAGTATCTGCTAATCTTGCATTTGCAACTAGATTCTTAAGTTTGGATATTTTAAGTTCCATTAGACCTTGTGCGTCTTTTGCAGCATCGTATTCTGCATTTTCACTTAGATCACCTTTATCTCTAGCTTCGGCAATTTGTTTGGCCATATCAGAACGACCTTTCGTTTGAAGATGGTGTAGCTCGTCTTTTAATTTTTTCAAGCCTTCTTCGGTATAATATGATAATATGCTCATTGCAATAGTTTTATCTGCTTTGTACAATAAAAAAAACGGTCTTTTCTAAACCGTTTTCACAAAGTTAAAAAAAAAACGAGCAAAGTCAAATTCCTTTCTTATTTACCTACTTTTCTACTATATATCCTTCCTATATATAGTAGAAACTATTGTATTTTGCCTACTTTTGTGAATTAAGAAACAATAGAAAATAGTCAAATGCAGGTTAAGAAAGCCCTTTTTATTAGTAGTTACGATGATTATAAAAAATGTCCTACTAAACCGACTCCTGAATTCGCTTTTATAGGGAGGTCAAATGTTGGTAAATCTTCATTGATAAACATGTTGACGAACAATAGTAAATTGGCTAAAACTTCGTCTACTCCTGGCAAAACTCAGACAATCAATATCTTTAATATAAATGATGAGTGGAATATAGTAGATTTACCTGGCTATGGTTGGGCTCGTGTAAGTAAGGTTGATAAATCCAAATGGGATGTTATGAACATGGAATACATGCTTTATAGAGAACAATTGCAACTTGTATTTGTTTTAATTGACTCAAGGCTCGAACCACAACCAATAGATCTTGAGTTTATTCAATGGGTAGGAGAACAAGGAATTGCCTTTTCTTTGGTTTTTACAAAGGTTGATAAACAAACTCCTGGGAAAACTGGTACAACTATTGCTAAATTTACAAATGAATTGTACAAGACTTGGGATGAGTTACCTCCAATTTTTGTGACTTCTTGTTCGAAAGGTATTGGTAAAGATGAGATCCTCGATTACATAGCTGAAGTAAATGATTCTTTTAAAGCGAGTAAAAAAATTTGAGTTTAGTAAATTTTGAATTATCATTGCACACTTAAACATACTTTGGTTATGAAAAATATAATTTTAATATTAATGATGTTCGTTGCTTTTGGAGCTATTAATGAGGTAAATGCTCAAGCACCAACTAAGTCTATTGCTGCTGCTCAATATTATGAAGGTGGACAAGAGGCAATGTATAAATTTATAAATGATTTTAAAGTGTATCCGATTATGGCTAAGAAAAACAGGATGCAAGGCGAATGTATTATCCATATTCAAATTCAGCCAGATGGTAGTGTACAGGGTGCTACAGTAGTTCAAAATGTAAACGGTGGTTGTGGGGCAGAAGCTTTAAGAGTTGTAAAACTTCTGAAGTTTAGAGCACCAGGATTTAAAGTGGATTGTAATATTCCTGTTTACTTCAAATTGTAAAAAAAAGTGACTATTATTGTCGCAGTCTTTTAAATAAAAAATAAAATTAAAATTAAATGGAGTTACTTAAAGAGATCGCTTCAGTTTCAGGTAAAGGTGGTTTGTTCCGAATCTTAAAACCTACCAGAAACGGTGTAATATTAGAAACCATAGATGAAAAGAAAACTAAGTTGGCTGCAAATTCTAGCGAAAGAGTTTCTATTCTAAAAGAAATATCTGTTTATGTTACAGGTGAAGAATCTTCTAAACCCTTAGAAGAAGTTTTAAGAAGTATGCATAAACTTTTTGGTGCAGAATTAAAGGTGACTAACAAATCTTCTGATGCCGAATTAAGAGGTTTTATGGAAAAGGTAGTTCCTGATTATGATGTAGAACGTGTTTATTGTTCTGATATTAAAAAACTTATTAACTGGTACGGAATCTTATCTAAGAATTTCTCTGAAATATTCACAGAAGAGAAAAAAACAGAAGAGAAAAAAGAAGAGCCTGTAAAAGAAAAGAAAGTAGTTGCCAAAGAAGAGAAAGAAGAAATTGTTGAAGAAGAAAAACCTAAAACAAAGGCTAAGGTAAAAGAAAAAGAGCCTGTAAAAGAAGGTAAAGAGGAAGGTGCTAAAGCAAAGCCTAAAGCAGCAACAAAAACTACAAAAAAATAAAATATCCCGCCATATGGCGGGATATTTTATTT
>JANOTP010000162.1:0-2924 GCA_031416415.1 Cytophagales bacterium
CAGATCCAAAGCCCTGGTTGTCCTGTAGTATATCCTTCTCCTGTCACTGTCAAGGTAGATTCGCTTACGGTGGGAGGCACTCTGACAGCTCCTGCAGTAGTATGTGCTAATGCGAATTCTGGCAGTATTGATTTAGTAGGAGAAAGGGGAGACGTACAAAAATGGGAAACTTCTTATGATAATTTCAATTTCAATATCAATTCTGTTTTGAATACAACTACATCAGAACCTTATATAAATCTTACTGCAACCACGTATTACAGAGCCGTTGTTAAGAATGGTGTTTGTGCACTTATGAATTCAAATATTACTGCCGTTACAGTAAATACTGCTCCCTACGCACCTTCTATATCAGGGTCTTCCAATTTTTGCATTGAAGGAAATTCGGGCTATTTTAATATAAATCCGAGTATTGTAGGTAGCGTAATACATTGGGAAACTTCCAACGATTATTTTGTTTCTGATTCAACAATTATTGCAAATACAACCAGTTCTTTTGCTTATAATAATCTTACCACTCCTGGTTCTATTAGATATTTAGTGCGGTATAGCCCTTGCCCAGATGTATATTCGAGTGCATTTAATTATGCCATTAATCCTGCTACTAAGGGAGGGTTGATCAGGTCTTATCCTGATCAGGGAAGTCCCGTTGTAAGCCCAATATTTGTACCTATTGGTGAAAGCAGTGGAAATCTAAGATTAGACGGTTCTGTTGGGGGCGTAATACAATGGGAGTATACAACAGATACTTCGTCTATGGGAAGTTGGATTGTTATTCCAGTACCTTCGACGGATTATGTGTTTACAAATCTTGATACTTCTATTTATGTTAGAGTAAGGGTGAAATCAGGTAATTGCACAGAAAAATATTCTGCCCTATTTCGTATAATTGTAGGAGAAATAGTGAATACTGAAGTTAAGGTTTATCCCACTATTTCTCCTAACAACGATAATATTAACGACGATTGGATTATTGAAAATATTAATTTAAATCCAAGCAATCAAGTAAGGATATTCAATCGCTGGGGCGATTTAGTTTATGAGCAAAGTGGGTATGATAATATAAATAACGTTTGGCGAGGGCATGCCAACGTGCGTCTAACAGTCACGGGAAGAGATTTGCCCGAAGGTACCTATTTTTATGTAATTGCTCTTGGGAATGGGAAGCCAGAACTTTCAGGTTATGTAGTGTTGAATAGATAAAATGAGAAAAGTAGTTGGAATATTTTTATTAGTCTTGGCTGCTTCATTTAATTTGATAGCTCAACAAGAACCCCTATATTCTCAGTACATGTTTAATAGCCTTCCTATCAATCCTGCTTATGCTGGAACACATGATTGTTTGAGCGCAAGTGTGATTGCAAGAAAACAATGGTTGGCTATTGACGGAGCCCCTTCTACACAGACGTTGTCTCTTCATGCACCCGTTTACAAATCTAAAATGGGACTTGGCATAACTGCTGTAAACGATAGGATTGGCGTTACTTCTAATACTGGTTTGTATGGCGCATATGCCTATAGAATTAAATTCAAAAAAACTGTATTGTCTCTAGGGTTGCAAGTTGGATTTACAAATTATGTTTCACGATTCAGTCAGCTAGAAGTAAGAACACCTAACGATCCTTCTTTTGTAACGGACGACATACGTTTTTTTCTTCCTAATTTTGGAGGAGGAGTATTTTATTATTCAACTAAATTTTATGTCGGAGTTTCTGTTCCGCATATAATTGATCACTTAGGAAGTAACACAAATGTAGCTTTTAATGCTGCTCAATACCAACAGTATTTTTTTACATCTGGTTATGTATTCAAGCTTTCGCCGCAGTTGAAGTGGAAGCCTTCCCTACTTGCAAAAATAATTCCTGGTGCTCCCTTACAAATAGATTTAAATTCTACTTTTATGATTCACGATGTTTTATGGCTTGGCGTTTCATATAGAACATCTACTTCATTGAATTTTATAGTGCAAGCGATGCTTACCGATCAGCTTAGCCTAGGTTATGCCTATGATGCAGCATTAAATAAATTAAATTCTGCAGCGAAAGCTTCTCATGAACTAATGTTGAATTATAGATTTGTGTATTTTCGAAAAAACGTAACGGCCCCAAGATATTTTTAGAAATGAAATTTGTTTATACTATATCGTTCCTATTAATTTTTGTGCAAAACATGTTTGCTCAAAATGTATTTACTAATTTAAAAAGCTTAGAAGAAAGAGCGGATAAGCATTATGCCGAGATGTCTTATATGTCGTCCATCGATTTATACAATCAGGTATTGGCCAAGCCTAAAAATACCAATAATAATAAAGTAAGAATAAAATTGGCAAATGCATATTTAAAAGCTGGACAATCTGTGATAGCCGAACAAACTTATCGTGATGCTATAGTTAAAGGACTTAAATTAAGAAATTCTGATAGCGTCCAATTCGCAAGAATACTTATTAGTAACAACAATTATGAAGAAGCAAAATTATGGATGCCAATAAAACAACACTCAAATATCGACCCATCTGCTTATGCCCACTATAAATCTATAACTAATTTACAATCGTTTTATAGAGATTCGTTTTCTTTTAGTACAAAACCTATTATTTATAATTCAGCGTATTCTGATTTTAGCCCAGTTTATTATAAAGGAGAAATAGTTTTTTCGTCAGATAGACCTACTTCTAAATTAATAAAACAAGTTAACATGCAGAAGGATGCTGGGTTTTCAGAGCTGTATTTTTTTAGAGAAAGAGATACCATTCAACGTTCTGCGGAAATCGTAAATATTAATTACAAATCCCCACTCCATAAAGGCCCAGCTATTTTTTATGAAAATGGAAGTAAAATGATGGTCACCGTAAATTCAAAAAAAGGAGCGGTAAGTCGCTTGCAATTATTCACTGCTGAATGGGACAAGAAAAAGTCACTATGGAC
>JANOTP010000163.1:0-24819 GCA_031416415.1 Cytophagales bacterium
TGCTCGATGAGCCTACCAATCACTTGGATATGCCTTCTATTCAATGGTTAGAAAACTACCTTGTCAACTATGAAGGGGCAGTCATGATCGTATCACACGATCGTCAGTTTTTGGACAATTGCATAAAAACTACTGTTGAAGTTTCACAGGCACAACTTAATGTATACGCTGGAAATTTCAGTTATTATTTAACAGAAAAAGAATTACGAAAAGAGATTCAACAAGGCGCTTACGAAAATCAACAATCTAAAATTCGCCAGACCGAAATATTCATCAATCGTTTTAAAGCGAAGGCGTCCAAGTCTCGTCAAGTACAATCGAAAATAAAACAATTGGACAAAATTGAGCTGATAGAAGAAGTAATTGACGAAACGGCAAAAGTACATTTTAAGTTTAATTTCAAAACTAGTCCAGGTAGAAATATTCTGGAATTAAAAAACACTTCAAAACGTTACGGCGATTTGATCATTCTTGATGGTGCCTTTGCTCGCATAGAACGTGGCGACAAGATTGCGTTGATAGGTGCAAATGGAAAAGGAAAATCAACCCTATTAAGAATTATAGCTGGGGGAGAAAATATAGATGGGGAACGAATTGAAGGACATAATGTAATTCTTTCCTTTTTTGCACAACATCAACTTGAATCGTTGAACTTAGAAAATACAATGTTGGACGAGCTTAAAGAAATGGGTTCTGACAAAAATGAAACTGAGTTACGTAGCGTATTGGGTTGTTTCCTTTTTTCCAACGACGATGTTTTCAAAAAAATAAAAGTACTTTCTGGAGGAGAAAAATCTAGAGTTGCGATGGCCAAAACATTGCTTTCTGAAGCCAACTTCCTATTGCTCGATGAGCCTACCAATCACTTGGATATGCAATCGGTAAATATATTGATTCAAGCTTTACAGCAATACCAAGGTACTTACATTACAATTTCTCACGATCGTCACTTTGTAACAGAAGTCGCTAATAAAATCTGGTACATTGAAGATCATAAGCTGAAAGAATACCCTGGCCCCTATGCAGAATATGCCACATGGAGAGAGCAACGCGACAAGGATCTAAAAAACGCACCAAAGCCTGTTGAACCTGCAAAAAAGAAAGAAGTAAAAACGGCAATAGTCGTAAATAAACCTGCAACTACAGAATTAAAAAACAAACATACTTCACTTCAGAAAACGGAACAGACTATAACTGAATTAGAAAATAAAATAAAAACGATTGAAGAAGAACTTGCAAAGCCTTCTGTTTATGGCAATGCAGATTCATTAGAAAAAACGAATAAAAACTACGAATTAACAAAAGCAGCACTAGACAAAGAGCAGGCAAACTGGGAAAAACAAGCAGAAGAAATTGACCAACTAGAAAAAAAACTGGTATAGGTTTTGACTACTTGACAATAAAAGAACACCAAACTTGGTTATAATTTCATGAACATAAAACTATTTTTCAGTTCTATTCTTTTATTGTCAGTTGCTATCACTGCTACTGCGGTAAAAAACGATAAAGAATTACAAACCATAGACAGGGTTTATGAAGACAATATTAGATCAGTGCTTCTTTACCCGAATTCGAATGCACTTAAAGATGCCACCCAACCTGCCGTGATTTCCTTGAGCGACACAAGAACGCTTTTACTAAGTTTTGATGAATTGGGAAATGAAACTCAAAATTATTATGTAAAAATACTCAATTGTAATTCAGATTGGACAGAGTCAAATTTAAATGGGATTATGTATTTGTCGGATTACAACGAATATCAAATCCTAGATAGGCAATCTTCTTATAACACAAGGATGGCCTATATTCATTATAAATTCCTTGTTCCCAGAACAAAAATATCTGGCAATTTTTTAATAAAGGTTTATCGTGAAGGTGACGAGCAAGACCTAATCTTGACCAAAAGATATATGGTCTATGAAACAAGTGGCGTTTCAATTACACCGCAAATAAAATTTCCAATTAGCAATAGCGAGAGAAATACAGGACAACAAATTGACTTCTCCCTTAACTATAATAATACTATTATAAATCCAATGGAACGCTTAACTGTTGTATTAAGGCAAAATTACACATGGAAAAATGCAATCTATGGCCTTAAACCAGTCTTCATGCGAGACGATATCCATACGTATGATTATACTTTTTTTAACAATGAAAATGTATTTAAAGGAGGTAATGAATTTCGCTTTTTTGATTTAAGAAGTTTAAGATCCAACGGTATGAACATTTCCAAAATCATACCTTCCGAAAACAAAAATGTAGTGTTACTTGGCTATGACAAATCAAGAAAAAGCAATGCCTACAGTACATCTTTTGACATCAATGGTTTTTATGTTCCTGAGCAATACGAAACAAAAGGATTTGAGAGTGAGCCCGACTACGCAGAAGTTATTTTTACTCTTGACATAAAAAAAGAAGACGCTCCAGGAAGAATTTTTATAATGGGAGCACTTACCGACTGGGCATTAAATGCGGCTTTTGAGATGAAATGGGACGAAGAATACAAAGTCTTCACATGTACACCAACACTCAAACAAGGTTATTACAACTACCATTATACAGTATTACCAAAAGGAGAAACACTTCCTGATGATGGATTATTGGAAGGCCACTTTAGTCAGACTCAAAATATATATGATTTCATTGTATACTATCGTGGACCAGCAGGTATGTACGATAGAATTATAGGGTACAAATCGGTAGATTACTTAGGGCGTTAGTTACTTAAAACTTCACTTCCATTGTAGTCGTTCTAAGATTTGGATCAGAATTAGCGATATCCAACATTCCAAAACCTTTGTGCGTAACCCATCCTAAACCATTGTTTAATACAAAGTCCTGAACTTTTGGATCTGCGTATAACGTAAATGGAAAAGTATAACCACGAACATCGTGCTGATCTCCATTATCAAACAACGTAAATACTCTAGCGAATTTTTTATCGTCGTCTTTAATTTTCGCTAAATAATCTTTGTCTGGAACAACTTGAAACTTATAAAAAGAAGCTAATTCTTCTTGAGAATATCCAGCTCTTTCCATACGCATAATAATGCTTTCGTATAAAAAATCAGAAAACTCATCAGAAGTTGGGCTTAAGAATGATTTAGGATCTTCAGAACCTTCAAGAGGGTCTATAACTACGATAGGAGAAATACACAAGTATTTCATCTCTTCTTTAGTAGTTGGCATATTTTCTCTTTCTACGCTCAACGGCATAAGTAGCAATCTACCTATCTCAATTTGAGGTTGTTGAAAAAGTTTACCTAAGAAAAATTCTACGAATTCTGGTTCAGCAGCAGAGAACACAAGTGTTACTTTGCTTGAATAGAAATACAATCCTTCTTTGCCTACTTTTATCTGACCTTTCAAGCCTGAAAAATTATAGGAAGTTGTTTTTTTATACTCTGCTGAATATTTTTTTAACAACAGCTCAACATAACTTGCTAACAAGTACTGATGGTGAAAAGGAACACTAGAACCTTTATTGATTAACCCAAATATTATTCTTACTCTCAAAATTGTATATATTTAAAAAGTGAAAAAATCACTATCACATTATTTTTTTGTTTCTATACGGTATCCTTTGTAAAAAGGTTACTACAAATTATTTAGATACATTATACATTAAAACGGAAATGCATTATATCACCATCTTCTACTACATATTCTTTCCCTTCAATAGCTATTTTTCCAGCTTCACGGCAAGCCAACTCAGTTCTTAGCTTCTGATATTCAGACAATTTTATAACTTCTGCTTTTATAAAACCTTTTTCAAAATCAGAGTGGATAACTCCCGCAGCTTGTGGTGCTTTCCATCCTTTTTCAATGGTCCAAGCTCTTACCTCTTGAACACCTGCAGTGAAATAAGTAATTAAATTTAGCAATTTATAACTTGCACGAATTAAACGATTTAAACCTGACTCAGTAAGTCCATATTCGCTTAAGAATAAATTCTTATCGTCCTCATTCTCCATTTCAGCAATTTGAGCTTCTAGAGAATTATTAATAACTACGACTTCAGCATTTTCATCTTTTACAGAATCTATTAACGCTTGTGAATATTTATTGCCCGTGTGAAGTGATGCTTCATCTACATTAGCTACGTATACAACAGGCTTAATAGTTAGAAGATGAAGATCATCAGTTGCCATACGATCTTCTTTTGAAAGTTTAAGACTTCTTATACTTTTCCCTTGCACAAGGTGATCTTTACAAAGTTGTAAAATCTCTACTTCCCTTTTAGCTTTAGCCTCTCCAGATTTAGCGGCTTTTTCTGATTTTTGTAATTTTTTCTCTACAGATTCCAAGTCTTTCAATTGAAGTTCTGTATCAATAATTTCTTTATCGCTTACTGGATTTATAGCTCCTTCTTCTCTAATTACATTATCGTCTTCAAAACAACGAATCACATGAACGATAGCATCGACTTCACGAATATTTCCAAGAAATTTATTTCCAAGGCCTTCTCCTTTGCTTGCACCTTTTACGAGTCCTGCAATATCTACAAACTCAATAACAGTGGGTAATATACGTTCAGGAGTTACCAAATCTGCTAGCACTTTAAGTCTATCATCTGGCACGTTTACCAGCCCTATATTTGGCTCTATAGTGCAAAAACGATAATTAGAAGCAACTGCTTTTGCACTGTTTGAAACAGCGTTAAACAAGGTCGATTTTCCTACGTTTGGTAATCCTACTATGCCGCATTGAAGAGCCATATTTGTAAAAAATTAATTAGTTATACTTTATTTTATCACTGAATCGGGTGCAAATATAAGTAAAATTAAGCCCAATGAGAATCTAAATTATGCTTTTTTCAGAAAGTATGCTATTACAGACCAATAACAAGGTAAGATTCAAGGAGTTTTACTGAATTAATTTACCGTATTGTTTACTTCCTAAAAATTCTTCGAGACTGTAAACCACTTTAACATACCGCGTCCAAAAATCAAGTTTCAATGTACTGTACTCCCATTTACGGTTATTCCATACATAAATCTCAAAACCTTCCTCTTTTAGTCGTTTCAATAATGATTCATCCAAAATACGTTCCGACAAATAAAGATTTCCATCTTTTTGTTTGATTATACCATGGGCTATAGATGAGTATTCCCATTGATCATTATCGGCTTTCACATAAATAAAGCCATACATCAATAGTATTTTTTTCTCCGTTCTAAAATTGGTAGTAGCTTCTCTATACCAAATCTTATACCTTCTATCTTGTAGATCACGAATGGTATAACCTATTTCCGGTCGAATAGAAATTTTCCTATTTCCACTTTCTCCTCCCAGCATTTCTAAACTAAAAAAATTGTACGACACAAGAGCTACAACTAAAATTTTGAAATGTTTTTTGCTTGCTATAGAATCGAAAAGAAAAACAACAGAAAATAGTATTGGGAACAAATATTCCGCTTCGCTACTCGTAATAAATACAAAAAAGAACACCCAAATAGAAATATTCAACACGTGAAATCTTGTATAGACCGATTCCTTAAAAGCATTTTTTATTTTTAACGAATAATACAAAAAGAGAATACCTACTAAAACACTTTGCAAAATTCCGAAAAGTATCAATGCTTGATAACCACCAATCAAAATATTTTGCATAAAAGGAACCTCTACTTCACGCCCTGGGTCTAGAATTCCATATTTTATAAGTACGGGAGAATAAGCAATTATACCTGACAATAACGCAACGAAAAATAATTTTATAACTACTTTGAAATTTTTATCTTCTATAAATTGAGCAACTAGCAGAGGAATAATAAACGCTCCATTAGAAGGCCTGAATCCACAAGAGAGCCCAACCATAAGAGCGGTATACATGAATTTTTTCTTTACAAAAAAGTAATACGCTCCTAAAAAAAGTGCAAATGATGGAATATAATCAATGGTAGAGGAAGAATTAATTATAATTTGAGGTAAAAATAAAACTCCCACAACTACCCATACTGGATTTTTAAAATGATTTTCTTTAACTAACAACAAAAGAAAAAAAGCCAGTAAAAGTCCGCAGAGATAACTAAAAAAATTTGATGCGTACCAACTTCCTATCGGAGTTAAAAGAGCTGCAGTAAGTTCATGTAAAGGAAAACCAGTAGACCTTGAAATAGAATATTCACCGCTCTTCCATATAATCGAAGCCTCCTCTCCTACTGCCCAAGCGTCTTCATCAGAACCATATCCATACCAACAAAGAGGCAATACCACTAAAGACCAAATAAAAACCAGAAAGATATATTTCGATTGAATATATCTTTCTGGTTTAGCAGTTAGGGCGATCATTATTTATTTAATAATTGTAAACAATCTATTCCAACGTATTTTATCCTTGAACCCACCTTCTGCATCCATAGAAAGCCAAATCATAAATGCTTTTCCAACGATATGATCGGCTGGAACAAATCCCCAAAAACGAGAGTCGAGTGAATTATGACGGTTATCGCCCATCATGAAATAATAATTCTGTTGGAAGGTATATTCCGTTACTTCTTTTCCTTCAATTACTAACCGATCTCCTTTGGCAACTACTGTTTCCCAACCTTCGTAGTTACGTATGGTGGTTTCATAAATAGATACCAGATTTGAATCAAGTTTTATAGTAGTACCTTCTTTAGGTATCCAAAGAGGACCATAATTATCTACATCCCATTCAAATGAAGTTTTATTCATAGGAAAAAGAATAGAACCACGACGTTCTTCTTTATTATTAAACACTTGAATATCGTTAGACAAACCATCCTCTTTAAGTTTCAACGCAAGATTAGGAGTCATTTCAAGCATATAACCTACTTTACCAGAATCAATAAGTGTAAGATGTCTTTGGTAATCACCAAAATTTGGAATTTTATATTTACGGAATATTCTAGCTGGATATTCTTCGTTTGTTGCAACCTTGTAAGTATACTGCATCTGAGGAGGATTCACAACTGGTTTACCATTTATGAAAACCTGTCTGTTTTTTACCTGAATCGTATCTCCACCAATCCCTATACATCTTTTAATATAGTTGGTCTTTAAATCTGTAGGAAAACCATTTTCGGCAGGCCAGTTAAACACCACTACATCATTATTTTTTACACTGCTAAAACCTGGAAGTCTATACTGAGGAAGTTGAATCCATTCTAAGTAAGAAGGAATCTGTGTACCCCAAATATATTGATGCGTAAGCGGCATTTGCAGAGGAGTCTTTGGAGTACGAGCACCGTAATGAAATTTACTTACAAATAAATAATCGCCCATCAATAAAGAATTTTCCATAGATGGAGTAGGAATTACAAATGCCTCCATAAAGATCCAACGAATAAGTGTAGCTGCTACTACTGCAAATAAAATTGCATCTCCCCACTCTCTGAAAAATCCTTTAGGTTTAACTTCTTCCTTTTTTTTCTGCCAAAATTTCCAATTCATATTTTTATATTTTATATTTTTTTTACAAATAAATTTCAACTTAAAACTTCAACATATCATCCATACCAAATATTCCTTTTTTACCAGTAATAAACTCTGCTGCCAATACGGCACCCGTCGCAAAACCTTCTCTACTATGGGCAGTATGTTTTATTTCGATGTTGTCAATAGGAGAACTATAAACAATAGTATGTTCTCCAGGGTATGGATCAATTCTTTTTGAAATAATGCTTAACTCTTCTGTTTTTAAAGTCCCATCATTTATCCAAGCCTTTTTTCTTTCAATATTTTCAAGAATTCCTTCCGCCAACGTGATCGCAGTGCCACTGGGCGCGTCCTTCTTAGCGGTGTGATGAATTTCTTCTGTTGAAATAGAATACTCAGGTCGAGTATTCATTATTTTTGCCAGATATTTGTTCAAATGAAAAAACAAATTTACGCCTACGCTATAATTTGACGCATAGAAAAATGCTCCGCCTTTTGATTTACAAAGAGTTTCGATTTCCGGTTTTTTATCTAACCAGCCAGTAGTGCCACTTACAACAGGGATACCATTTTCAATACATTGTCTAATATTTTCAAATGCACTTTCAGGTTGGGTAAATTCTATTACTGCATCCACGTCTTTTACAGTAATATTTTTCAATTCACCGATATTACTTAAATCAATTTTAAAGGGTACGGTATGGCCTCTTCCAAGAGCAATATGCTCAATTGTTTTTCCCATTTTCCCGTAACCAATTAACATTATTTTCATTTATACTATATTTTAAGTTTTCTACTTGAAAAGGTAACCTGATTTTTGCTAGTTTTTAGTTGCTGTTTAAAAATCACTCTTTATTAACTTATTATTTGGAATTCTATTGTTCTTAAAATTAAGGCTTAATGAAAGTCCAGGCACAAAGGTAGCATTATAATTATAAAATGACGGGCTTATGGTTAGAGAAAGGTCATCTTTAAGATCAAAAGTAGACAAGTGTGCATCTACATAAGCATCCATCATGGAGATAGCATAAAGTGCAATAGCACCAGCGATCGACATGTCTCTATATCTTCGATAAGTGTTACGTTCTGTAGCTAATTGATCAAGATTGGTATAAACATAAGAAGAGCCATATTTAAGATTATTTTCAAATACATCGTAGGTCGGATCAGCTGCTTGTAATTCATAATTTCGATCGTAAGCGTCCCTAAACTCGGCAAAACCTAACTGATTTGTTACCCAAAAATAAGTAACTGCTCCAATTCCGGCATATAAAATAGGCAATTTCCAGTATTTCTTATTGTATACTTGTCCTGCTCCTGGAAGTACCATTGCCCATATCAAGGCTTTTTTTGGACGAGACCATCCTTTATTTTTCTTTTCTTTGGAAACTAAAAGAGTGTCTCCATTATGAAAACCATTCGCTATAATTAATTTAGGGTTTTCTACCTGAGTTGTATCGTATCTTAATGAATCAGTAGAAGAAACTACTAAACTATCTTTTTGTTGGGCAAATGAATTATTTCCTGCGAGGAAACCCACAAACAAAAAAAACACAACTATTGTATATTGAAATCTATTCACTTCAGTATTAAAGACAGTTGCAAATTAATCAAAAAATTTGGTTAAACCAGTATCGAGTTATTTGGTTAAACGAGGCAAAAACGACAAAAAAATATACATTCAGAAAGAAATTTATTACTATTAATCCTCAAAGGATGGGAAGTGTTGGATCTTTTTTTGAACTCACTTTCTTTTTTATAATAAATTTCTTTCTGAACGACTACTTTTGGCTTTTATAAATGCACATTCAAAATATCAAGAATTCTATTCAAATCTTCTACAGAAACAAAAGGTATTTTTATTTCTCCTTTATTACCTTCTTCTCCTTTTACGGCTACTTTAGTACCAAAGTGTGAAGATAATTTTGTTTGTAATTGTTGAAGTTCAGCATTGATGCTTTTTGTAGCAACGGTCTCTTTAACTGGTATTTCTTTTTTCTCTTTTCCTTTACTAAGTTCTCTTACCAATTCTTCCACTTTACGAACAGAAAGGTCTTCTTTTTCTATTTTCTTAAAAATAGATAGTTGGTCTTCTGTATTTTCAATATTGATAAGTGCTCTAGCATGTCCCATCGAAATTTCATCGTCGCGAAGAGCGGCTTGAATATCTGGTGGCAACTTTAGTAAACGCAAGTAGTTATTGACAGTTGTTCTATTTTTCCCTACTTTTTCACCAAGTTGTTCTTGTTTCAAACTGAACTCAGTAATTAAACGCTGATAACTTAGGGCTACTTCCATAGCATTTAAATCTTCGCGTTGAATATTTTCGATCAACCCCATCTCGAGCATTTGCTCATCGTTGGCCGTACGAACATAAGCGGGTACTAATTTAAGATCAGCTAATTTAGAAGCTTGCCATCTTCTCTCACCAGAGATAAGTTGAAACTTTCCTTCTGATAATTTCCTTACCGTTATAGGCTGAATTATACCATGCACTTTAATAGATTCCGCCAATTCCTTCAATGCATCTTGATCGAAGTGTGTTCTTGGCTGAAAAGGATTCGCCTCAATATTTTCTATTAAAATTTCATTGATGTTACTAACTTCTGAAACAGTTTTATTTTCATTTTTAACTTTTTCAGAGTCTTTTAAAAGGGCGTTCAATCCCCTTCCCAATACAGGCCTTTTTGCGGTCATCGTCATGTGGTAAAGTTTTATTAAATAAATTTATTTATTTTGTATCGTCTGAATTTTCTCCACCGGGTGGCAGATGAGCTCTTCAAGCACTTACAGTAATTTTATTGCGTTCAAGAATTTCGTTGGCAAGATTTAAATAACTAATTGCTCCTTTACTTTCTGCATCATGCGCTATCACAGGCAGTCCGAAACTTGGGGATTCACTTAGTTTAACATTTCTTGGAATGATGGTTTCAAAAGCAAGATCTTGAAAATGGCTACGAACTTCTTCAACAACCATGTTGCACAATCTAATTCTTTGATCGTACATCGTAAGTAAGACACCTTCTATTTCTAATTTCTCATTCAATCCCCCTTGTACAATTCGAATTGTACTCATCAATTGAGCGATACCTTCTAAGGCAAAATATTCGCATTGTACTGGCACCAATACAGAATCACTTGCAGTAAGTGCATTAATCGTAATAAGTCCTAAAGAAGGGTTACAGTCAATAATAATAAAATCATATTTATCTTTTACAGACGCTAAAGAATCACGCATGCGAAACTCTCTATTTTCTATATTTATCAATTCTATTTCTGCACCCACTAAATCTACGTGAGCTGGAAGAAGGTCTAGAAAATTAATGGTTGTTGTAATGATAAGTCCTGAGGCATCCATCCCATCGACCATACATTCATAAATACTATTTCCAATAGTTTTTGGGTCGTAACCTAATCCTGAAGTAGAATTTGCCTGTGGATCACCGTCTACTAGTAGGGTTTTAAATTCCAATGCTGCAAGACTTGCCGCAAGGTTAATAGCAGTAGTAGTTTTACCCACTCCGCCTTTCTGATTGGCAATAGAAATGATTTTACCCATGTTTAATTTCTTATTGTTTACCTAATGATATACTGTGTCCCTTTTTGGGACCACTAAATTAATAGATAAGCAGGGATTATATAGAATCGTGGAACGTTTGTTTTAAACATGTTATTACTAAACCCTGTGGATAAAAAGTTAATTTACTGAATGGAACTATTTTAGAGTAAAATAATTTAACATTCTATTATAATTATAGAGAAATGTTCCACGAAGGGGAAGAATGAAGTTGAAGGTTTAAAGTAAAAAGTTTAAAGTTTAAAGTTGAAAGTTGAAAGTTGAAAGTTGAAAGTGAAAAGTTTGTGTTTTTATTAAAAAAGTTCAAAGTTATTCGTTTACAAAACAACCGTATAACTTTGGACTTTTTACTTTAAACCTTGAACTTTTAACCTTAGACTACTTCTTCCCCTTCTCTTTCTTCTGTACCTCTTGAGCTTTCATAGCGTCGTCAAGGCGTTGCATGAATTTTGACTTCTTAACAGTTCCTGTTTGATAGTTTTTTCTATTCTCATCTAACTTAGCTCTAAGAGCATCTTCGTCAACAAAACGTTTAATGATCAATTGTTGAAGAATAGTCACAATGTTTGAAACAAAATAATAGAAACTTAAACCTGCAGGAAAAGAGTTCAACACAAACATAAATACTACTGGCATTGCGTAAGAAACAATTTTCATTGGCCCTTGAACGGCAGTACTCATTTGATTATTAAACCATGTATATACCAAAGTAGAAATTGTCATCAACAACGTAAACATACTAATGTGGTTGTCCAATAAATTCCAACCGAAAATCATAATATTTTCTTTCCAAGTAATTACTGCATCATAGGTTGACAAATCAGGAGACCAAAGGAAAGATTGTTGTCTAAGTTCAATAGCATTTGGAAAAAAGGAGAACATTGCAAATAAAATTGGCATCTGAAGCAAGACTGGGATACAACCGCTCAATGGATTAATTCCCACTTTTTGATACAACTGCATTTGCTCAGCTTGAGTCTTCTGCATATCATCACCAAACTTAGCTTTAATTTCATCCAGCTCAGGTTTCATTACCTTCATTTTAGCCATCGAAACATACGACTTATAAGACAGCGGGAACAAAAGTAATTTTAATAACAAAACTAAAATCACAATGATGATTCCATAATTAGCAATTTTACTTGCTAAAAAATTAAATACTGGAATTACTACAAAACGGTTAATCCATTTTATAACTGGCCAACCAAGATTTACGTTTTCTTCAAATCCTTCTGTTACACTCTTACAGGTTGCAAATTCATTTGGCCCAAAGAAATACATATAATTTCCTTTACCAGAAGTAAGATCCGCTAAGGGAAGTAAAACGGAAGCTTCTAATTCTTTTATATTAGTAGAATCCTCACCTACTACTTTTGAAGAAACCTGAGCTCCAGAAAAAGAGTTTTTAGCAATTATCGCAGAGTTGAAAAATTTCTGTTTTAAATTTACCCAGTTTACGGCAGTTTCTATTTTTTCGGTTTCAGGACTTCTAGAAGTTTCTGTTAGATTATCAAAACCTTCTGCTGCTGTATAGAAATTAACTGTAGACTTATCACGACTCTGATTAATATCGTATTCAATTTTTTGAAGATTATTTTTCCAAGTAAAAATAGCTGGCACATTTTTTACCATACCGTTTAAACCAACTAATTTAATATCATAATTCAGTTGAAACCCTTCTTTAGCAAGGCTAAACGATTGTTCAACGTATTTACCATTACCCATTGGAAGTAGGAACACAGCAGACTGCGCAGTATCCGATTTGCTTATTTGTCCAGTGAAATAAAGTTCGGTTAAATCTATCTCACGGTTATCAATGGTTGAAATTTTCAGTGAGATATCACTACTCTTTTCATCCGCTAAGTACAATGGTTTTTTATTGTAGGTAAGATAATTTTTCAATAAAACCTTTTTAACATTACCCCCTTTAGAAGAAAGTGTCACTTGAATGTTTTTATTTTCCAATACAAATTCTTCTTCTTTTCCAGCAGCACCGCTAGCGAAAATTCCAAATTTGTCAGAAAATTCTTTATTCAAAACAGCTGTATCTATTGTAGATATAGGTGTTTTACCAAGAGTATCTAACGTAGTGATTTTTTGTTCTATTATTTTAGTACTATCTAGTGCAGTAGTATTTTGTGGCTTAGGTTCTGAACCGTTAAAATATATGTATACCATAAAAAGTACACCTATAAGGCTGAATCCAATTATCTGATTTCTGTCCATTCTATTTATTAAATCTACTTATTGATTAATCAATTATTTATTAAGCGAATTTTCCATCGCAGCTTTTACAAATTTTACAAAAAGAGGGTGTGGGTGTAAAGCTGTACTTTTCAACTCAGGGTGAAACTGTACACCTATAAAATAAGGGTGATCTTTTATTTCCACTATCTCAACTAAATCACCATCTGGATTAATTCCTGAAGCGATCATTCCCGCCTTAGCATAACGATCTAGGTATTTATTATTAAACTCATATCTATGGCGATGTCTTTCGTTAATTTTACTTTTACCATAGATAGAATATGCTTTTGTGCCTTTCGTGATTTCGCATGGATAAGAACCTAGTCTCATAGTACCACCTTTTTGAGTTACTTTTTTCTGTGCCTCCATCATATCGATTACAGGATTAGGAGAGGCTGGATCAATCTCTGCGGAATTGGCATCTTTAATACCCACTACATTTCTTCCATATTCGATTACAGCACATTGCATTCCAAGACAAATTCCAAAAAATGGAACTTTCTTCTCTCTTGCATATCTTACAGCCATTATTTTACCTTCAAGTCCTCTTGAGCCAAACCCTGGAGCTACTAGTATTCCTTCAGCAGAAGATAAACTTGATTCCAGATTCTCTTCAGTAAGGTGTTCAGATTGCACCCATTTCACTCGAACCTTACAATCATTTTCAACACCCGCATGAACAAAAGATTCTGCGATGGATTTATAAGCATCAGGGAGTTCTACGTATTTTCCAACTACTGTAATATTTACTTCGCGTGTTGGAGTTTTTAATTTACCAAGGAAAATTTTCCAAGATTCAAGATCTGGTTCGTTTTTATGAGCTAATTTTAGTTTTGCCAATACTCGTTCGTCCAACTTTTCTTTCTTCATTAGCAGAGGCACATCGTAAATAGATTCTGCATCAATGGATTCGATAACAGAATTTACATTCACGTTACAAAATAAAGCTATTTTTTTCCTAAGTTCAGTATTGACAGGATATTCAGAGCGACAAACAAGAATATCTGGTTGAATTCCTGCTTCAGAAAGCATTTTTACGGAGTGTTGAGTTGGCTTGGTTTTCAACTCACCTGCTGCTTTTAAAAAGGGCAGCAACGTAAGATGAATCACCAGTGTATCGTTGGGAGCCATTTCCCATCTAAATTGTCTAACCGCTTCTAAAAAGGGGAACGATTCAATATCTCCTACAGTACCACCGATTTCCGTAAGGATAATATCGTATTCATCGTTTGCCGAAAGCAATTGAAAATTCTTTTTGATTTCATCGGTAATATGAGGTACCACCTGAACTGTTTTACCAAGAAAAGCACCTTGACGTTCTTTTGTAATAACGTTATGGTAAATTTTTCCTGTGGTAATATTATTAGCCTGCGAAGTTGTAATATCTAAAAAACGCTCATAATGACCAAGGTCAAGATCTGTTTCTGCGCCATCGTCGGTTACATAGCACTCACCGTGCTCATAAGGATTTAAGGTACCTGGGTCAATATTCAGATAAGGATCAAATTTCTGAATGGTAACTCTGTACCCTCTTGCCTGCAATAGCTTGGCCAAAGAAGCCGCTACTATACCTTTACCCAGTGAAGATGAAACTCCACCTGTTACGAAAATATATTTTACCGATGACATAATTTTATTGTATGAAAAATGAGTATGATATTGGATTATTCATACTACACTTACGGGGTACAAACCTACACGAATTCGTGTTAAAACACAAAGAAAAATAAGATATTGGCATCTCTAATAAAACTGTTGATAACTATAGGATCTAAAAAAAACGGTCAACAAAGTTAAATTACTGCAAATGAGGTAAATTTGCACTTTATTAATATTATTAGAGATTACAGAACCATAAAATTTATTTTAAACGTGGATAAAGAGATCGCACAAGCAGTAGAATTCTTAAAAACAGGCAAAACCATTCTTTACCCTACCGACACCATTTGGGGAATAGGTTGCGATGCTACGAATTCCTCTGCAATAAAAAAGATATACGAAATAAAAAAACGACAAGACAGTAAAGCACTGATCATTCTACTAGACGATATAAATAAATTAAATTTATATGTTGTAAAAGTACCAGATATTGCTTGGGACATTGTTGAATTTTCTGAAATGCCACTTACTGTAATTTACCCTAAAGGTAAAAACGTAGCGCCAGAACTTCTCGGAGAAGATGGTTCTATTGCAATCAGAATTACAAAAAATGACTTTTGTAAAAAACTACTATATAAACTTCAAAAGCCATTAGTATCTACCTCCGCTAACATAAGCAATACTCCTTTTAAAGGTAGCTTCTCAGATATTAGCGAAGACATTAAAAAAGAAGTGGATTACATTGTCAATTATAGGCAAAACGAAAAATTAAACAATCCCCCTTCGCGCATTATTCAGCTTGGATTAGATGGAGACTTTAAATTTATTAGAAAATAGTCCTATTCATTTATCCTGCTTTTTACCTAAATTGCCAAAAAAATTTATACGCTTAAAATGAATTTTTCCGATCACCTACATACTGATAAGATTTTTGATATTCTTTCTGAAAGCGCTTCCCAACTAGGTCTAGAAACTTATTTGGTAGGTGGTTATGTACGTGACCTTATCTTAAAAAGACCTTGTAAAGATATTGATGTAGTGTGCGTTGGAAGTGGGATTGAACTTGCCTTGCAAGTAGCAAAAAATATAGGTCCGGACACCTCTGTTACTATATTCAAAACCTATGGCACTGCCATGCTTCGATACAAAGATTGGGAAGTAGAATTTGTGGGTGCTCGAAAAGAATCATATAATCGTACTTCAAGAAATCCAGTAGTTGAAAATGGAACATTACAAGACGATCAGAACAGAAGGGATTTTACAATAAATGCACTTGCCATAAGTCTAAATAAAGATCGATATGGAGACCTTGTAGATCCTTTTGGAGGCGTGCAAGATCTTAAGAAAAAAATAATTCGCACACCTCTAAATCCTGACATAACATTTTCAGACGACCCACTCCGCATGATGCGTGCGATTCGTTTTGCAACACAATTAAATTTTGATATTGAACCAGAAACATTTGATGCTATTTCAAGAAATAAAGAAAGAATTTCAATCGTTTCAATGGAAAGGACATCAACTGAACTTAATAAAATCATCTTAACGCAAGTTCCCTCCTACGGATTTAAACTTCTTTATATCTCAGGTCTTTTACAATTAATTTTTCCTGAACTATGCGCCTTGCAAGGTGTAGATACGATCGACAACAAGTCACATAAAGACAATTTTTATCACACTCTTCAAGTATTGGATAATGTTTGTAAAGACTCCAATGATTTATGGCTTCGCTGGGCAGCCATTTTACACGATATAGCAAAGCCCGCGACTAAAAGGTTTAATCAAAAAGTAGGTTGGACCTTTCATGGTCACGAAGACAAAGGTGCAAGAATGGTTCCTGGTATTTTCAGAAGACTCAAACTTCCCTTGAATGAACACATGCGAAAAGTCGAAAAACTTGTTCGACTTCACCTTAGACCCATTTCACTGGTAAAAGAAACTGTTACCGACTCAGCAGTAAGAAGACTTCTTTTTGAATCTGGAGAAGATTTTGAAGACTTAATGAAACTCTGTCGTGCCGACGTAACGTCAAAAGACAATAACAAAGTAGCACGCTTCCTCAAAAATTTCGACCAAGTAGAGGAAAAAGCAAAAATCGTAGAGGAAAAAGATAACTTAAGAGCCTTTCAACCCTTATTTACGGGAGAAGACATTATGAAACTATTTGATTTAGCTCCTTCCAAAACAGTTGGCGACTTGAAATTTGCGCTTAGAGAAGCGATCCTAGATGGTGAAATTCAAAATACGTTTGAAGAAGGCGAATCCTTTATTATAAGTTTTGGCAAAAAAAAGTATCAATTAGACAAAAAAAAATAATCCTGCTATTTAGTAATTAGCAAGAGTATTTAGAAGTCCCCCCAGATTTTCGGATTGATCCGATAAAAAAAGTAATGCCCCATAAGAGAACGTTTTTCTCCGATAGGGCATTGGTTTACCACCAACCAACTATAAATTCTTAATATCTTCAAAAAAAGCTACTATAATGGGGTGACTCAGTGATAGCTAAAAATCCCATCATAGTAGCTTTATACTATGCCTAAAACCAGTTTGACCCAATTTTAGACCTTCAGATAAAAAATGTTAAAAAATATTTTTAATTCCTTAAT
Organism: Cytophagales bacterium; assembly: GCA_031416415.1. Taxonomy (GTDB): domain Bacteria; phylum Bacteroidota; class Bacteroidia; order Cytophagales; family Cytophagaceae; genus JANYCO01. The sequence continues at coordinate 17,434 of JANOTP010000163.1, forward strand.
ATTGTTGTCAAAACAATTTAAATACCAGTATTTCAATTGTTTGTTATTATTATGATACAAATATAAAGCAAAAAACAATGCAAGTAAATGACCCATTTGGGTCATTTTTCATACTTTTTTATTATATTTGCGTATACCTTCTATAGAAAATTAACTAACTCAATTTTCAAACCACCCTTATGATTGAAAACTTAGTTAAAATATGGCAATCAAATAAGTCTAAAGACAGTACAGATATACTAAAAGACATCGGTAGTGGATATGAAGACTTTGAAAAAGTATGTAGTATGTGGAATACCTACATATTTATGCACGATTACCAATCTCAAAAATACATTTATATAAGTCCTTCTTTTTGCAATTATATTGGGATTGACTACCAAGTAGCCTTAAATGATGGATTTGACAGCATCTCCTCTCAGATACATCCTGAAGACTTATTGATTCTTGAGAAAAAATTATTTAAAAGAATCACCCAATTCCTCTCTTCTATACCTGAAATAGATAAGGAAGATCCTAACTTTAGATTTAGTTATAATTTCAGAATTAGTAAAAAAGACGGTACATATATTAGTATGTCTGTTGTCTCAAAAATTCTAAACTTCAATAAAAAAGGAAAAATACTTCTGGACTTCGGGCTTATAACACCTGTAAATCACATACTGCAAACCGATAAAATCATTCTAAATATTTCTAAATCTATCAATGATCTTGATTATGTAACTTTATTACAAGAAGAATTCAATCAAGACCAAACAAAAAACCTGCATTTAACGGACCGAGAACTAGAAATAATACAACTCATAAAAAAAGGAATGGGTAGTAATGAAATGGCTGAACATCTTTGTCTTAGTCAACATACCATTAGAAATCACAGAAAAAATATTTTAAAGAAAACTAAAACTAATAAAGTAACAGAACTGATTTCTTTAATAACCAAATTAGGCTTATAACATCCAAGCCAACAACAAAAATATTTTAGAACAAAAAAAAACAACTATATGTTGTTTTTTTTTGTTCTAAAAACACCAATAAAGAAAATTTAAAATTAGTATGAATACTAAAAAAGGAAAATTTCTAACTGCAGAATGGCGAAAGCTAATACTAGCTAACTACCCCATAGATCCTACCCTTTTACTTCCTTATTTGCCTAAAGGTACTGAACTTGACTTTTTCCAAAACACATGTTATGTAAGCCTCGTAGGATTTATGTTTTTAAATACAAAAGTACTTGGGTGTAAAATTCCTTTTCATCAAAATTTCGAAGAATTTAATCTACGGTTTTATGTAAAAAGAAAAACCTCTGATGGTTGGAAACGTGGTGTTGTTTTTATAAAAGAAATAGTACCCAAACCTGCTATTGCAATTGTAGCCAAAACCATATACCATGAACCTTATGTAAGTATGCCTATGAAACATGAGATCATTCAGTCAAATAATAATCTCTCAGTTGGTTATTATTTTCAACATAATAATTTATGGAGTAAAATAACGGTACTAGCAGAGGATAAAACCATTACTATTGAAAAAAATTCAGTGGAAGATTTTATTACAGAGCATTATTGGGGCTACAACCGATTTTCTGAAAATATAACTATGGAATACGAGGTCGAACATCCAACATGGGAAGTTTATCCTGTAAAAGACTTCACTATAGAAATTAATATTGAATCGTTGTATGGAAAAAATTTCGTTTCAACACTCAAAAGTAGACCCCTATCTGTACTACTCGCAGAAGGATCAGCAATAAGTGTAAGGAAAGGAAGCAAGATTAAATTTTAAATAAAAATAGCTTTTTTTATTTAAAATTTAAAATTAGAATTCTAGACTATAACTATTTAATTAAAAAGCTTAACAAACAATGCTATTCTTTAAATAGAATTCCATACCTTTAATATCTAAATCTATTAATTGAATTTAAAATTATAGATTTCAGTAGCACAAAACTCCTATAAAATAAGTACAAGTAACAATATGAGTAAATTTCTTTACGGCATAGATTTCGGCACCACTAATTCAGTATTATCTATATTTGACGAAGAAAAAAAAGAAATTATTGAAACTATTACTGTCCCATCCATATTATATTTTTCCGATAACTATAGCCCTTCAAAACCACTTGAATACTTTGTTGGTAAAGAGGCTATAGATGCTTATATAAATGAAGGAATGAAAGGGCGTTTTATGAAATCCATCAAACGTGTATTACCAAGAAGTAATTTCATTGAGACTCGTATACACAACAGATCCTTTAATGCTTCTAGCTTAATAACATTAATCTTAAAAGAGCTTAAAACAAAAGCAGATAAAATTATAGGGTACGACTGCCAGAAAGCAATCATTGGCAGGCCTGTTTATTTTGATGAACTGACCGTAAACGACGATTTGGCCCAAAAACGATTACTAAAGGCTGCAGAGCTTGCGGGCTTAACCGAAACAAGATTTCAATACGAACCTATAGGTGCCGCATTTGCGTATGAAAAAACCATAACTAAAAAGGAAAAAGTATTAGTTGCAGATATTGGCGGTGGTACCACAGATCTTACATTAATTGAACTTGATCCATTAAAGTCAGGAGATAAAGACAGGAAAAGCGACATACTCGCTACGGGGGGAATTTATATAGGGGGAGACAGTTTTGATTCAGCATTTATGTGGGAAAAAGGCACTCCTTATTTCGGAAGAGGCGTAACCTATGAATCTATGCCAGGTAAAATAATCGATGTACCCCCAAGTTTTTTTCATAATATTTGTACTTGGGAAAAAATGAATTTTTTTAACGGGCTTAAAGTACAAAATGATTTAAGAAAATATTATTGTTATACAAAAGAAAACGAAAGTTTAAAAAAATTAATTACGCTTACCGAAAACAATTTAGGGTATTCAATTTTTCAATCCATTGAAAAAACTAAAATAGAATTATCTAATAGTATACATTCCACATTTGCATATCAAAATTTTGATATAGCTATAGAAACTCCAATACCACTCTCAGATTACAATCAAATTATAGAGAAAAATATTAACAAAATAGACGAATATCTAGATGCTTTTCTCGCACAAAACCAAGTCAAACCTGAGTCAATTGACACACTATTTTTAACTGGAGGTACATCAATGGTTTCTGCTGTACAACAATTATTCAGACAAAAATTTCCTAATTTAACTATTAAGTCTGACGACAACTTCATTAGTGTAGCTAAGGGATTAGCCTATAGTGGCTATTTATTTGAATAGAAAAAAAAATTTTAATAATATTTTTTCTTCAGCCAAAATGCTAACTTAACTAATGCGATTAAGGCTGGCACTTCTACGAGCGGTCCTATTACTCCAGCAAAAGCTTGTCCTGAATTTACACCAAACACTCCAATAGAAACGGCAATTGCTAATTCAAAATTATTTCCCGCTGCCGTAAATGAAAGTGCAGCATTTTGTGAATAATCGGCACCCAACTTTTTACCTATAAAAAAAGTAATCACAAACATGAGAACAAAATAAATAATCAAAGGAGTTGCAATTAGGAATACATCCATTGGAATTTGCACAATCAATTCACCCTTTAAACTAAACATCACTACTATGGTAAACATAAGCGACAGAAGGGTGATAGGGCTAATGATTGGAATAAATATAGTTTCGTACCATTCTTTCCCTTTTAAATAAACAAGTACATAACGTGTTAAAATTCCTGCAAGAAAAGGAATGCCTAAATAAATTAATACGCTTTCTGCAATTTGACCAATGCTAATATCTACTTCAATTCCTTTAATACCAAACAATGGTGGCAATACTGTAATATACAACCAAGCAAACAATCCAAAAAAGAAAACTTGAAATATACTATTCAATGCTACAAGACCTGCTGCATATTCTCTATCACCCTCCGCTAGTTCGTTCCATACAATTACCATTGCTATACAACGAGCTAGTCCAATCATTATTAAACCCACCATATATTCATGATGATCGTTTAAAAATAGAAGCGCTAACGCAAACATTAACATTGGACCAATAATCCAATTCATTACTAAAGACAAAGAAAGTATTTTTAAATTACTAAACACCCTACCTAATTCTTCATATTTTATTTTTGCCAAGGGTGGATACATCATTACGATCAGTCCAATAGCAATAGGTATATTTGTAGTTCCAGATTGAAAAGAATTAATAAAATGTTTTGAACCTGGGACGAAAAATCCAATAGCAATACCTATTGCCATTGCCATAAATATCCATAGAGTCAGAAAACGATCAAGAAAACTAAGCTTCTTGCGTTGAACAGGATTACAATTTTGAATAGTCATTTTTCATACTTATAAAATATACAAATAAATTAAATCAGTTAACTCCACACTAGTTGAATAAGTAATATTTTTTCTTGCGTCATATTTACAACTTTATAGTTAGCAATAAGTATTCACTTCATTGCTAACTATTACTATAACGCAATAATACGATTAATCATTTTATAAATCAAAGAAAATTTAAATTATCCTTAGAACAAATAATTGTTCCTACAATGAATGAATAATACAATTTTTTTCAACAGTTCTGTAACTATTACAGTAATTATTTCATCTCCTTTGTTTACGTAATAAAACAATAAAAATCTTTATCCTTTCGTGTATATCCAAGAACTATAACAACTGAAGGAGTATAGAAAAAATAAAAAAATGGAAGCACAAAAAAACGAAGCCGAATATGCAAGAAGCTTGATCGAAGCGAGTTTAGATCCACTTGTAACGATCAATACAGAAGGGAAGATTATGGATGTGAATGGAGCAATGGCTAAAATAACTGGCGAAACGCGTGAAAAACTTATAGGAACTAATTTCAAAGATTACTTTACGGATCCAGAGCAAGCACGTAATATTTATCAAGAAGTATTTACAAAAGGTTTTGTAACAAACTACCCACTAACAATAATAGATGGCACCCTTACAGATGTGCTATTTAACGGTTCAATATATAAAGATATAAAAGGCAATGTACTTGGCGCAGTTGTAGTAGCAAGAGATATTACAGAGCAAAAAATTATTGAAAAAGAATTAATAGAAGCAAAAACATTCGCTGAAGAGGCAATGGAATCAAAACAGCAATTCTTATCAAATATGAGTCATGAAATTCGTACACCCTTAAATGCGATTATCGGATTTACAAAAGTGTTATCAAAAACTGATCTATCTGAAAAGCAAGAACAATATCTAACAGCAATAAAAACTAGTGGTGACACATTAATTGTACTTATTGACGACATACTCGATTTAGCAAAAGTGGATGCTGGAAAAATGACATTTGAAAAAACTCCATTTAAAATGGCATCTTCAATATCAGCCATGCTTCATTTATTTGAAACAAAAATTCAAGAGAAAAACTTACTCTTATTTAAAGAATATGACAGCGCTATTCCAGAAGTCTTAATTGGAGACCCTGTGCGCTTACATCAAATCATTTTAAATCTTGTTAGCAATGCAGTAAAGTTCACCTCAAAAGGCAGAGTCACTGTAAGCGTTAAAATGCTTAGCGAAGACAAAGAAAAAGTCACAATCGAATTTTCAGTTAAAGATACCGGAATTGGAATAGTAGAAAATAAACTAGAAAATATTTTTGAGAAATTTCAACAAGAATCTAGTGGTACTTCTAGATTGTATGGGGGAACAGGATTAGGGCTAGCCATTGTCAAACAATTAGTAGAACCTCAAGGGGGTAGTATTCATGTTAAGAGTAAATTAGGTGAAGGCTCTACATTTAGTTTTATATTAAGTTTTCAAAAGGCAAAAGATGAAACTGAGTTGAAAACAGAAGCAATAGAAGTAGACGCTGAAATTAACAATATAAAAATTTTAGTAGTTGAAGATATCCCACTCAATCAACTATTAATGAAAACAATATTAGACGATTTTGGTTTTGGGCGTGACATCGCAGAAAATGGAAAAATTGCGATAGAAAAACTACAAACAAACCACTACGATATTATTCTTATGGACTTACAAATGCCTGAAATGAATGGGTTTGAAGCTACTGAATACATTCGTAACAAAATGAATTCAAAAATACCAATCATCGCTTTAACAGCTGATGTTACGACTGTTGACATAACTAAATGTAAAGCAGTTGGCATGAATGATTATATATCAAAACCTATAGATGAAAAAATATTATACAATAAAATAGTCAGTATTCTAAAAAAACCTGAGCCCCTAAATAATCTATCAGACAAAGAAGCTAGTCAGAAGGGAAAATTAAAATACATTGACTTAAGTTATTTAACGCAACGCACAAAAGCTGACCCAAATTTAATGCTGGAAATGATTTCCACTTACTTAGAACAAACGCCACCTCTAATCACTGCAATGAAAAAAGGTTTAGAAGAAAAAGATTGGGATTTATTACAAGGAGCAGTACATAAAATGATTCCTTCCTTTTCAATAATGGGAATTAGTAAAGATTTTGAAAACATAGCAAAAAAAATTCAAGAGTACACAAACAACATACAGTTACAAAAAGAAGAAATCCCCCATTTAATTTCACAGCTTGAGAACGTATGTGCACAAGCCTGTAAGGAATTAGAAGAAGAATTTCATCTGATTAAAAATTTTAATGCTGGGGCAATAAAAAATTAAGTAAATGACCAGAACTTTACTATGTATATTCATTTCTTACTCCGTGCTATGTCCCCTGACATAGCACCCTATCACTATGAAACACTAACATTCATGTCGCTTTTGATATAATAATTAAAAATACAAAAAAATCACTAATTTTTTGAAACATCATTTTTTATTTTTATGAACCCTTATTTATTTAATGCCCCTCGAAATTCAAGAATGTCTTTAAATGAAGGTTACTTCTGGACAGACACTATCAAAGACTGGAAACATTTGTTAAAGCCGAACAAATATAAAGAGTTAATCATAGAAGAGCTTCATTGGTTAAAGAACAAAAATAAAATTGCAGTTTATGGTTTTGTAATAATGCCTAATCATTTGCATCTATCATGGGAAATGCTTAATAAAAATGGTAAAGAAATGCCTCATGCGTCCTTTAATAAATTTACAGCAAGCAACTTCCTCAAAGATCTCAGAAAGCATCATCCTGAAGTAATTCCACATTTTGCAGAAAAATCAAAAAACAGGCACATCGCTTTTGGCAAGAAGACCCAAAAGCGATTTTAATGGATTGCAGGACGAGGGTAGAACAAAAGCTAGATTATATCCATAACAATCCTTTACATGAAAGATGGAACCTAGCTAAAAGCCCAGAAGAATATAAATGGTCATCCGCCAATTTTTATTTGACAGGTAATAATGAGTTTGGTATATTGACTCATTATATGGATAGATTTTAAAAGTAGTGTTGCATAGTAACAAGTGCTATGTCAGGGGA